>NZ_SPVJ01000180.1:0-1006 GCF_004634465.1 Bradyrhizobium sp. MOS001 | reverse complement strand
TTCAGGTAGGGCTTCCTGTCGCGCATCATGGCGTTGAGGACCGTCAGCAGCTTCCTGGCGACGGCAATGAGGGCGAGTTTGGCTGGTTTGCCGGCCTGTCGCAATCGTGCGTAAAAGACCTTGAACGGATCGGCCCGGCGGACCGCGTTGAGAGCAGCCATGTAAAGGGCATCACGCACGCGCTTTCGGCCCCCGGCGATCTTACGTTTGCCGCGGTAAGCCCCGCTGTCGACGTTGAAGGGAGCCAGGCCGGCCAGCGCTGCCACCTGCTTCGGTCCCACTTTTCCGAGTTCCGGCATCTGCGCGATCAGCTGCATGCAGGTTACGGGACCCACGCCAGGAAGTGAGCGTATCAACTGCGCATCGCCCGAGATCTCCGGCTCGGTCTTGATCAGTGTGCTGATGTCGGCCTCGATCTCGGCGATCTCGCCGTCGAGGACCTCGATGAGACGGCCGATACGATCGGCCATGGCACGGTCGTCGGCCTCGCTGCGCCGGTTCTTCTCCTGCGCACGCATGAGGACCAGCTGATCCCGCCGTTTTGCAAGCCTAGCCAAGGCATTGCGGGCGGGATTGGCAATTTGCTCGGTGGCCGGCTTCAGGGCCCGCGCAAAGGCTGCCAGCATCCGCGCATCGATCGGGTCGGTCTTGGCGAGCTGGCCGCTGGCGCGCGCAAAGTCACGAGCCCGGGCCGGGTTGATCCGCGCGAAGCGGATACCGGCCTGACCCAGCGCCTCGCGAAGTTCGAGATCATAGACACCCGTTGCCTCGAAGACGACCAGCACGTCACATCGCCAACGCGCCACGATCTGTGTGATGGCCTGCGGCGCGTTGGCGATGCGCTCCGGCACGCCCAAGCCCTCATCGAAGATATCGAGATGTTGTTTGGAGACGTCGATTCCGACGTAACGAAGGGGTATGATCACGGTGCCTGTCCCTGTGATGCGAGGTCTGTTGCCGCAGCCTCGTGCAACTGTTCAGGTTGATAGATGGAACGGGCGGGAGA
>NZ_SPVJ01000018.1:0-141502 GCF_004634465.1 Bradyrhizobium sp. MOS001 | reverse complement strand
GGGCTCCGCGCCGGCTCCCGCCGCTGCCACCGTCCAACCGGGCAAATCCAACAGCCGGGGCGAACTCAGGACTGGATAAAACTTGGGGGCAAGGTCATTCGGGACGCAGGGGTCGCAGGTGATGGAGAAGGGGCCGAGCCATTTACACTTCGTCTGTAACCTATTGATTTCGCTAGTGCTGTTTCGGCCGCGTTTTACAGCAAAGTGTTTGTGAGTGCTTCTGAATAATGAGACTCTTAGTCAGCGGGGCCCAGGTTCGAGCTCGGGTCCCGCCCACGACCCTCAAAGCATCTCACACCCAGCCGCCATCCACGACGTAGTGCTGAGCGGTGCAGGCGGAGGCCTCGTCGGACGCGAGGAACAGAGTGAATTTCGCGACCTCGTCCGGTGCCAGCCGGCGCTTCAGGCACTGTCGCTGCTGCAGTTCGATCTCGCCCGCCGGCGTCATCCATTTCTCGAGCTGGCGCTCGGTCATGATCCAGCCCGGCGCGATCGCGTTCACACGGATATTGTAGGGGCCGTAATCGCGCGCGAGGGAGCGCGTCAGACCGACCACGCCCGACTTGCTGGCCGTGTACGCGGCCATGCCGCCTTGACCGGCCATCCACGACACCGAGCCGAAATTGATGATGGCGCCGGCATTCGCCGCCTTCATGTCCGGCAACACGGCTTGCGCGGCGAAGAACTGGTGCTTCAGGTTCACCGCGATGCGGTCGTCCCAGTATTCCGGCGTCATCTCCTCGGTGTTGTGCCGTTCGTCATGTGCGGCATTGTTGACGAGGATATTGATCGCGCCGTGTGCTTTGCGCGCCTCGGCGACGCCGGCGCGCAACGCGGCGATGTCAGTCAGGTCGATGCGCTGGAAATGCGCAGCCAGACCCTGATCCGACAGCTCGCGTGCGAGGCGTTGGCCCTCGTCCACCTTGATGTCGAAGAACACGACATTGGATTTCTGCTGCGCGAAGCGCCGCACGATCGCAGCCCCAATCCCCGATGCGCCACCGGTGACGAGAACGACCTTGCCGGCGAGGTCGGAATAAACGGCGGCCATGGGCACCTCTCAAAGTTGCATTGCGGGCGGTGCGAGGCGCCGCCCAGTTGTCCCGCCAACCTTAGCCATTCCGGACGTGAGGTGCATAGATCAGAATTTTAGTTGCGTACCTCAAAAATCGAGGGCAGGATTGCAGCCAAAGAATAAGAGCCGGTTGGGAGGAATGTGATGAGACTGCTCGGGAAGCTGGGACTCGCCGCCGCCGCATGCCTGCTTTGGGCCAACTCCGCCGCGGCCGACACGACGGTCAAGTGGTTGCACATCGAAGCCAATCCGGCCCAGGTGAAGATCTGGGAGGAGGTTGCGCGGGCCTATGAGGTGTCGCATCCCGGCACCAAGATCGAGATGCAGTTCCTCGAGAACGAGGCCTACAAGGCCAAGCTGCCGACCATCCTGCAATCCAAGGTCCGGCCGAACATCATCTACAGCTGGGCCGGCGGCGTCCTGAAGACGCAGATCGAGGCTGGCGTCCTCGACGACATCACCGATCAGGTGAAGGGTTACAGCGACAGCCTCACGCCGGCAGCGCTCGCCGCCTTCACGGCCAACGGCCGCGTCTATGGTCTTCCGACCGCGCTGTCGCAGGTCGGCTTCCTTTGCAACAAGGAGCTGATGGCGAAGGCAAAGGTCGATCCTGCGGGGATCAAGACCTGGGACGATCTGCTTGCCGCGGTGAAGACGTTGAAAGCCGCCGGCGTGACCCCGATCGTGGTCGGTGGCGCCGACAAATGGCCGCTGCACTTCTATTGGACGCATCTTGCAGTGCGCATCGGCGGCAAGCCGGCGTTCGATGCGGCGCTGCGCGGCGAGGACGGCGGCTTCGCCGGGGAGACCTTCCGGAAATCCGGCGAGCTGTTCAAGCAACTCGTCGATCTCCAGCCGTTCCAGAATGGCTTCCTCGGCTTCAAGAATCCGCAGGCGGTCGGCTATTTCGGCGATGGCAAGGCGGCGATGACGCTTGCCATCAGCACGGTCTATCATTTGCAGCGCGCGCTTGCCGCCGACAAGGTCGGATTGAGCGAAGACAAGATCTGCTGGTTCGACTTCCCGGTCGTGGCGGGCGGCAAGGGCGCGCCAACCGATACGCTCGGTGGCATCACCGGCTGGCTGATCACCAAGGGCTCGCCGAAGGAGGCCGTCGATTTCCTGAAATACTTCGTCTCCAGGGACGTGCAGACGCGGCTTGCTGCGGGCAACTTCATCATCCCGGTGGTGCAGGGGGCGGATGCCGGTCTCAACAACGCCTTCATGAAGCTGATCGCGGCCAATCTGGCGAAGTCGAACTACCACCAGAACTTCTATGACCAGAGCCTCGGCCCCTCGGTTGGCCGCGTCGTCAACGACGTCACCGCCGAGATCGCCGGCGGCAGCATGAGCCCGCAAGACGCGGCCAAGGCGATCGAGGCGGCGTGGAAGCAGGGTAACTGACGGTGGCACGCCGGGCCGCGAGCGTGTCGGCGATGGACGTTGCCGGTGAGCTCCCGCAGGTCGCCGAGCGCGGCCCGAGCTGGGACGGCAGGCTGACGGTCCTGATCCTGTTCCTGCCGCCGGCGCTGCTGTTGTTCACGCTGTTCGTGGTGCTGCCGATCGGCGAGGCGGCCTGGTACTCGGCCTTCAACTGGAACGGGTTCGGCAGGCCGACCAACTGGATCGGCTTCGACAATTACCGTTTCGTGTTGGAGACACGCGCCTTCTGGCTCGCGCTGCGCAACAACGGGCTGATCATCGCTGTTTCGCTCGCCATCCAGCTGCCGCTTGCGCTCACGCTGGCCTTGATGCTCGCCGAACGCTTCCGCGGGGCGGTGGCGCTACGCATGCTGTTCTTCATGCCTTATATCCTGGCCGAGATCGCGACCGGGCTGATCTTCAGCTTCGTTTACGACGGCGACTACGGCCTTGTCGCCTCGATCTGGCGCAGCTTCGGCGCCGAGCCCCCGCATCTGCTGGCCTCGACCGATACGGCAATGCTGGCCGTGCTGATCGTCGTCGTCTGGAAGTACTTCGGTTTTCACATGATGCTGTTCATCGCGGCGCTCCAGGGCCTCGACAAGAGCCTGATCGAGGCCGCGCGCATCGACGGCGCGACGCGTTCGCAAGCCCTGCGACACGTGGTCATCCCCTTGCTCTATCCGACGATTCGGCTCTCGGTGTTCTTCGCCATCGTCGGCTCGCTGCAGCTGTTCGACCTCGTCATGCCGCTGACGCGCGGGGGGCCTGCGGACTCCTCGAACACGCTGGTGAGCTTTCTCTACAACAACGGCATCTCCCGCATGCGGGTCGGATATGGCAGCGCCATCGGTGTCATTCTGTTCACGATCTGCGTGACCTTTGCCTTCACGTACAAGCGATGGTTCATGCGTGATGAGTAGCACCGAGACCAGTCGTACGCCGTTCGATCCTGCCGTGCTGTTCAAGGCGGTGTTCCTCGCCGTCGTTGCCGTCTTCGTGCTGGTGCCGCTGCTCGCGACCTTGCTCGGCGGCTTCAAATCGCTCGGCGAACTGCGCGTCAATCCGTTCGGCCTGCCACGTCACTGGGAGTGGCAGAACTATGCCGACATCCTGTTCTCCACGCGCTACTGGCAGCTCTTGCGCAACTCGCTGATCATCTCGACGCTCACGGTGACCCTGACCCTGATCGTCGCCTCGATGGCGGCGTTCACTTTCGCCCATGTCAGGTTCTACGGCTCATCGTTGCTGCTGAGCTACCTGACGCTCGGCCTGCTGTTTCCGGCCGCGACCGCGGTGCTGCCGCTCTTCATCAAGGTACGCGATCTCGGGCTGCTCGATACCTATTTTGGCGTGGCGCTGCCGCAGGTGGCCTTCAGCCTCGCGATGAGCGTGCTGCTGCTGCGGCGCTTCTTCAAGGACATTCCCTATGAACTGCTCGAGGCCGCGCTGGTCGACGGCTGTAGCTATATCAAATTCTTCCGCTATGTGACGCTGCCGTTGTCGCGACCGATCCTGGCGACCGTCGGGACCATCACTTTCGTCAACAGCTGGAATGCCTATCTGTTGCCGCTGGTGATGCTCAACACCGATGCGCTCTATCCCTGGCCGCTCGGCATCATGGTTTATCAGGGCGAGTATTCGTCCGAGTGGCACCTGATCCTGGCCTTCATCACGCTGACCATCCTGCCCACCATCATTCTGTTTCTTCTGGCGCAGAAGCACATCGTCGCCGGCCTCACCGCAGGCGCGGTCAAGGGATGAACGATACCTTACGGAGATCACAATGAGAAAAGTCGGCATCGGAATCATCGGCTGCGGCAATATCAGCACCGCCTATCTGAAGGCGGCCCAGCGCTTTCCGATCATGGAAATCAAGGCGCTCGCCGATATGCGCAGCGATGCGGCGGAGCGGCAGGGTGCCGCCTTCGGGCTGCCGGCGATGCGGGGCGATCAACTGCTCAAGCGAGAGGATGTCGAGATCGTCATCAATCTCACCGTGCCGCTCGCCCACACCGACGTCAGCCTCGCGGTGCTGAATGCCGGCAAGCACGTTCATTCCGAGAAGCCGCTCGGCATCAACGTCGCGGAAGCCCGCAAGGTGATGGATCTCGCCGCGCAGAAGGACCTTCGCGTCGGCTGCGCCCCTGATACGTTCCTTGGCGGTGGGCACCAGACCGCGCGCAAGCTGATCGACGATGGCGCGATAGGCACGCCGGTCGCGGGCAGCGTCTTCTTCGGCTGTCCCGGCCACGAGCGCTGGCACCCGTCGCCGGGCTTCTACTACCTTCGCGGCGGAGGGCCAATGCTCGACATGGGGCCGTACTACATCACGGATCTCGTGCAGCTGCTTGGCCCGGTCGCGAGCGTGATGGGCTCGACCGCGCGCCCGAAATCCGAGCGGCTGGTCACCAGCCAGCCGATGAACGGCACCCTTATCCCGGTCGAGGTTTCGACCCATGTCGCCGGCACGCTCGAATTCGAGAGCGGGGCGGTCGTCTCGATCGCGATGAGCTTCGACGTACCGAAGCACCGGCACGCGCCGATCGAGATCTATGGCGACAAGGGCAGCATGTTGGTGCCGGACCCGAACCGGTTCGGCGGCGAGGTGCAGGTCGCGAAGACTGGCGGTGAATGGGAGCCGGTGCCGCTGACCCACGGTCATGTCGACGGCGAGTTTCGTTCCATCGGGGTCGCCGACATGGCCTCCGCGATCCTGAACAACCGCCCGCATCGCGCCAGCGGCGCGCTCGCTTTCCATGTGCTCGAGGTGATGGAGGCGTTCCAGACCTCCGCCGACGAAGGACGCCGCGTCAAGATCGGGAGCTCCGTGGAGCGGCCGGCAATGCTGCCGGCCGGACGTGAAACCGGACAGATCGACTGAGGGAATGACCATGCGCAAGGCAATGATTGTATGGGGCGGCTGGCCGGGACACGATCCCGATCTCTGCGCCTCGATGATCCGCGGCTGGCTGAAGGCGGAAGGATTCGAGGTTCGGGTCGAGACCACGACGGCGGCGTTCGCCGATCCCGCGATCCACGATTTGTCGCTGATCATCCCGATCTACACCATGTCGAAGATCGAGAAGGCGGAAGCGCTCAATCTCTGCGCGGCGGTGCGTGGCGGCGTCGGGCTGGCCGGGCATCATGGCGGCATGTGCGATGCGTTCCGCGAGTCCGTCGACTACCAGTTCCTGTGCGGCGGGCAGTGGGTCGCGCATCCCGGCAACATCATCGACTACAAGGTCGACTTGACGAAGCCGGATGACCCCATCATGAAGGAGCTGAAGAGTTTCGAGCATCGTTCCGAGCAGTATTACATGCATGTCGACCCCGCCAACGAGGTTTTGGCGACGACGACCTTCACCGGCGAGCACGCGCCCTGGATCGACGGGGTGGTGATGCCTGTGGTCTGGAAGAAGCGATACGGCGCGGGCAGGGTGTTCTACTCCTCGCTCGGCCACCGTGCTTACGAGCTCGACGTACCGGAGATCCGAACGTTGATGACTCGCGGCATGCTGTGGGCCGCGCGGGAATGACAGCCGGTGCGACGCAGCCGGCGGTTCGCGCCACGCTGGAGGACGTCGCGCGTGCGGCGGGCGTTTCGCTCGCAACCGTCGACCGCGTCGTCAACCGGCGCGAGGGCGTGCGCGCCAAGACCGTCGCACGTGTCGAGGCCGCGGTGGCAAAACTCGGCTATCGGGGCGATGTCGCGGCCGCGCGGCTCGCCCGCGGGCAGACGTTCCGCTTCGCCTTCGTGCTGCCGAGCGGCAGCAACAGCTTCATGACCAACCTGGCCGAGCAGGTCCAGCGCACCGCGGACTGGCTCGCCGGCCACCGCGGCTTCATCGATATCCTCCATGTCGACGTGTTCGATCCGGATGTGCTCGCCGGTGCGCTGGAAAACCTGTCGCCGGCCTATCAGGGCGTCGCCGTCATCGCACTGGACCATCCCAGGGTGCGCGCCGCGATCGACGAGCTCGCCGCGCGCGGGGTCGCCGTGGTGACCCTTGTGTCGGACGCGCCGAGCTCGCGGCGACTGCATTATGTCGGTATCGACAACCCGGCCGCGGGGCGAACTGCGGCAACGCTGATGGGACGTTTCCTCGCCGGCTGCGAGGGGAAGGTTGCCGTGATCGCGGGATCGCTATCGTTGCGCGATCACACCGAGCGGCAGTTCGGCTTCCACCAGATCCTGTCCAGCGAGTATCCGAACCTGATTGCGCTGCCGGTGATCGAAGGCCGCGACGACAGCGAGCGCACGCGGGAGCTCACGGTCGCACTGCTGGCGCGCCACGCCGATCTCCGCGGCATCTACTGCTGCGGCGCCGGGAACCGCGGCATCGCCAATGCGCTGGAGGCCTCGGGCCGCGCGCGCGAAGTGGTCTGGATCACGCATGAGCTGACCCAGTACACGCGGCGTTTCCTGGTCCGCGGCACGCTCGATGCCATCATCAACCAGGATCCCGGCCACGAGGCGCGGTCTGCGGCGCGAGTTCTGCTCGCGCATTGTTCGGGTGAGCCCATCAGCCCCGACCAGGAGCGCATCCGCATCGATATTTTTCTGCGGGACAACCTGCCGTGAGTCGCGTTCGCAGGTGATGCGCAGCTTGCTTCGATAGGTGTCGCGAAGTGCCGCAGCGGCCTCAACGGTGCTCAGAAGTTCGCTGCCATTGCTGCGAGGTGCTGATGGGCTCTTTCGCGGGCAGCCTCTATGGGCTGTTGCGGTCCGGTGGTTGGCCCGATCGGCACGAAACGGACATTGCTGATACCGATAAAGCGCAAAATTTCCCGCAGGTAAGGCGTTGCCATGTCGATGCGCCCGCGGTTCATTCCGGTGGCGAAATCGCTGCCACTGGCGAGGATCACCGTGGTTGGCCGGTCCTTCAGCAGCGGGAGATATCCCAGGGAGGGATCGAACCGAAAGGTGAGCCCGGGCTGGACGATGACATCGAACCATTGCTTGAGCTTGTAGGGAATGCTGAAGTTCCACATTGGCGTCGAGATCAGCACCCGATCAGCCAGTGAAAAGCGCAGCGCCATCCGCTCGGCCTCTGCAAAGCTGTCCCGTTGCGCGTCGTTGAAGGGCTGCGCCTTCATCCGCGCATATTTGGCCTCGACGATGGGACCTGCGAATTCCGGCAGCCGCTCGCGCCAGAGATCCACGACGTCAATATCCCAGTCCGGACGGGCCTGCCGAAACCCGTCAAGAAACACGCGCGCGCCGGCGCTCGACTCGGAGTCGGCACGGGGCGAGCAGGAGAGGTGCAAAAGCTTTGCCACCACTCATCCCAGCGCTCTGATGACGGCATCCGCCCGGGTGACGATTGCGACGTTCTGCATGGCAAAGTTGATCGAGGCGGAGTGCCAGTCGGCATTCATGGTCGAGCAGCAGTCTTCCGGCACGATCATGAAATAGCCCTTGTCGGCGCCGGTGCGTGCGGTGTGCTCGACCGACATGTTGGTCCATGCGCCGGTGTTGATGATCATGTCGCGCCCGGTGGCCTTGAGGATCGTCTCCAGCCGGGTGCCCTCCCAGGCGCTCATCCGCATCTTCTCGACGACGAAATCGCCGGGCCGCGGCTCGAGGCCCGAGACCGGGGCGGCACCCCAGCTGCCGCGTACCATCGCCTTGCTGTCGACGAGACCCTCGAACAGCGGTGCGTTCAGCGTCACGCCGGGTGCGCCGGGCTCGACCACGAACCAGACATGGATGATGGCGACGCCGCGCGCGCGCGCTGTCTCCGCCAAGCGCCGGACGTTCTCGACCACATGCTGTTGCTTCGCATGACCCGGTGCGCCCGATTCGGCGAACGCTCCGCCATCCATGATGACGTCGTTCTGAAGATCCTGGATGATCATGGCGCAGCGGCTTGGATCGAGCCGCATCTCGCCATCGGCGAGGATGGGCGCGGCAGCCGCGGGGCCGGCGCTTGCGCCGCCGCTGCCACGTTTGCCGCTCATATACGGCTCGTGGCGCGGCCCGGCCTTGGTCGGGATGGCATAGACCGAATGCGTGGACGTCAAATAGAGCGTGCGGAAATCCGGGCCACCCCAGGCAAGGTTGGCGACGAGCTCAGGCACGCGAACTTTTCCGAGCAGCTCGCCGCGCGGCGAATAGACCCAGACGCCGCCGGGCGCGGTGACCCAGACATTGCCATGCTGGTCGCACTTCATGCCGTCAGGCAGGCCCGGCTCCAGCTCGGAGCGGATGCCGCTCGCGAACACGCGCGCGTTCGACAGCGAGCCGTCGCCGTTGACGTCGAATACGCGGATCAGCGCCTGCACGGTGTCGTTGACATAGAGCAGTTTTTCGTCGGGTGAGAAGCACAGCCCGTTCGGCTGGTCGAACAAATTGCGGTCCACCACGAGCTTCGGCTCGCCGCCCGGCATGACGCGATAGACGCCCTGGAAGCCGAGCTGGCGCGGCCGCTCGACACCATAGACCGGCATGCGGCCATACCAGGGGTCGGAGAAATAGATGGCACCGGAGGAGTGCACGCAGACGTCGTTGGGGCTGTTGAGCTCCTGTCCCTGGAAGTGCGAGGCCAGCACTTCGCGCCGCCCGTCCGGCCGCTCACGGATCAGCGACGAGGTCGCGTGCTCGCAGACGATCAGATTGAGCTCGGCGTCATAGCTCATGCCGTTGCACTTGTTCGACGGGCGCTTGACCTCCGCGACGCCGCGCCGCGCATCCCAGCGCCGCCGTACGTCGCCCGGCATGTCCGAGAACAGGAGATAATGATCGACCGGATGCCAAATCGGTCCCTCGGTGAAGTCAAAGCCCGTTCCGACCTGCGCGACCGGCGCATAGGGGTCGATCAGGGTCTCGAATTCGGAGCGCAAGGTGACGTGTGTCATCGGTCGATATCCTCAGGTCACGTCAGGCAGGGAACCAGTTGCGCGCGGGCAGCGACTGCACGATCGGGCCGGGGACCTGGTCGTGCAGCCGTCCAACGACCATGCCGCCCTCGATCTTGGCCGGCCTGTCGTGCACCGGCAGCAGATAGCGCGAATTGCTGAGCAGCTTCTTGATCGAGGCCTTCTCGGCTCGCTTGCTGGTGCCGTGGTTTCCCGTCGTCCGCGGCTCCCAGTCGTGGATCTCGTTGAAGGGCGTGACGATCTGGTCGTTGAAATCGTAGATCACGTCGCCGCAGATCGTCGCGATCCCGTCGGCAGTCTCGACGATGACGTTCATCGATCCCTCGGTATGTGCATTGGCCGCATCGCAATAGACGCCGGGCATCAGCTCGATAGGACCTGTGATCTCGAGGTCGAGGAAGCGCAGCGCACTCTTGGTGTGCAGTCGGTCGATGAGATGCTTGATGTCGGGCGCCGGATATTGCGGATGCATCAAGCCGGAGACGGAATATTCGAGTTCTTTCCGGTTGAGGACGACGGTCGTGTTCATCGGAAACAGATCGTCCTTGCCGGCGTGGTCGATGTGCAGATGGGTGTGGCAGACGAAGCGGACGTCTCCCATGCGCACGCCGTGGCGGGCGAGCTGGTTCTCGATCATGTGCTCGTGGTATTGCAGGCCGCGCATCCCCAGCGTTTCCATGATCTGGTTGGAGCGGTAACCGGTATCGACCACGACCGGATATTTGCCGCCGAGGATCAGAAAGCCGAGAGTGAGGACGCGGCGCGTGCGGCCGCAGTCACGGCCGAGGACCAGAAAGCTCGATTCCAGCTCGATATCGCCATAGTCCAGGATCTTGATCTCCAGCGCCATTCGTTTCCCTCCCTGTTCTGTTCTTGTCTGTCAAAGCCGATAGACGCGCGTCGCCGTCGTCCTGAAGATTGCGTCCTGCTGCTGGGTCGTCAGCCTCGCGGCCGCGGCACGAAAGGCGTCGACGAGCTCCGGATAGCTGGTCCACAATTTCTCGATCGGAAAATTGGAGCCGAACAGGCAGCGCTCCGCGCCGAAAATCGCGACGGTATCGGTGAGGACGGCCGCGATGTGCGCGGGATCGTTGCGATGGATGAAGGTGCCGAGCCCGGAGAGTTTTGAGACCACGTTCGGACAGGTTGCGAGCCGGGCCATCCCGGCGCGCCAGGCGGCCCGGCCCGCCGGCGAGAGGTCCTCCAGCATGCCGGCATGCTGGAGGATGAAGGTCACCCTGGGGCAGGACTCGGCGAGCAGCGCTGCATCCGGCATCTGCGGCGTGAAGACCTGGAGGTCAAAGCTCCAACCGTAATCGGCCAGTCGTGCGATGTTGCGGCGGACCATGGGATCGACGCAGAGATCGGGCTTGGCCGCGAAGCGATAGAGCGGATTGTCGTGCCAGTGCAGCTGCATGCGCACGCCGCGCACGAGCGGGTAGCGCTTCAGGCGATCGAGTTGCGGGCGCACGTCGTCGACGGCGAAATCGGCGTAGGCGACGATGGCATGCGGCCAGCCGTGCTCGTCGGCAGTCTGCTGGACCCAGGCTGCCTCGTCCTCGAAACGGTCGTTGGCCCAGTTGGTCTGGACATAGACCGAACGGGTGACGCCGGTGCCCTTGAGGTCGTCGAGATATTCCCGGATCGGATAATCGCGACGGATCGGCTCGTAGGGTCCAAAGATGCGCGGCTGCATCGGGCCGGTCAGCCAGGGCAGGTCGGCCTGCCGCCAGATGTGATGATGGCCGTCGACAATGTCGCTCACGCCGCTCTCCTCCGTCCCAACGTCAGAATGTGCGCGACAATCGACGCGCTTGAACCGCCATCCACGAGATCATCGACGAAGCGCTGGATGGCCACCAGCGCCTCGGTCTGTGGGCGGAAGTCCGGGCCCGTCGCGAGCGGCGTCAGCCAGCTCACGCGCCAGGCGCGCCGCGACAGCTTTGCGACCGCGTCGCGTAACGCATCGACTTCGCCGCGCTCCAGCCCGTCCGACACGACGACGACGGCCGCGCCTCGCGCGTAACCACCGAACCGCGGCACCGCGAGGAAGGCTTGCAGCGCGTCGCCGATGCGGGTGCCGCCATCCCAGTCGCTGACGAGGTGCGCCGCCGCGCTCAGCGCCTGCTCGCGCCGCTTGAGGCGCAACGGGCGGGTGACGCGGGTCAGCCGCGTGCCGAAGGTGAAGACCTCGACATTGGGCGCGGCCTGTACCAGCGCATGCGCGAGCTTCATGTTCTCCTCGGTGCGCGTCTTCATCGAGCCGGAGACGTCAATCAGCAGCAGGAGTTTTCGTCGGCGCGGGCGCCGCTTCAGGTGCCCGAGCCGCAGGATCTCGCCGTCGTTCCGGACACACTCGCGCAGGGTTCGGCGAAGGTCGGCAAACGGCCCGCGGCGGGCGCGCATGCGCCGGTGGCCGCGACGCTGCGGCAGGCGCCGGGAGGCCTCGCGGGCCAGGCGCCGAAGCGCGTCGGTGGTGGAGAGCTGGGCGAAGCGGCGCTCCACCAGCGCCTCGGCGCGCGTCGCGGCGAGGCCGGATTCGTTGGCGTCGTCGGAGAACAGGGGTTCCTGTTCGCCGCGGCCCTCTTCCTGGAGCCGGACAGTCTCGTCGTCGTCGCCGTCATCGACATGTTCGATGGCTTCGCTGCCGCGGAAGTGCAGGTCGAACAGCCGGTCGAAGGTCTTGCGGCGCTCGGGTGGCGGGGCGAGTGTGGCCAGCGCCGATTGCCAGATGTCGTTGAGGTCGCGCGGCCCGAGCAGCTCGATCGCGGCGAGATAGGAGGTGGTCTGCTCGGGCGCGACGGCAAAGCCGTTGGCGCGCAGCAGCGCGACGAAGGAGACGAAGATGCGGGCAGCGCGTGGAAGCTCAGGCTCGGTGCTCATGCGGTTGCCTCCGCGAGCATGACGTCGAGCCGGGGCGAGATGAAGTGCAGGTCTTCCTCGTCTTTCAGCGCCACGCCGATCGAGCGTTTGAAGGCGTCGGGCCAGCGCGCACCGCCCTTGTGAAGGAGCGTCGCCGCTTCAGCCCAGTCGACGGCTTCCGCGATGCCTGGTGCCTTGCTGAGCGGCTCGCGGCGCAATTTGCCGACGGCCGCGACGACGGCCCGCGCTGTCGCCTCGGCGACGCTGGAGGCCCGCAGCATCACGATACGCGCCTCCCGCTCTTCAGTGGGATAGTCGATCCAGTGATAGACACAGCGGCGGCGCAGGGCTTCGTGTAGGTCGCGCGTCCGGTTAGATGTCAGCACGACGACAGGACGTTCGGCCGCGCGCACCGTGCCGCGTTCCGGGATCGAGATCTGGAAGTCCGAGAGAAATTCGAGCAGGAACGCCTCAAACTCCTGGTCGGCGCGGTCGATCTCGTCGATCAGCAGCACGGTGGAGTCGGGTGCGCGAAGCGTCGCCAGCATCGGCCGCTCAATCAGAAACGTTTCGCCATAGATGTCGATGCTCTCGTCGCCAGCCTGGCGGATCGCGAGCATCTGGCGTGGATAGTTCCACTCGTAGAGCGCGGCCGAGGCGTCGATGCCCTCGTAGCATTGCAGGCGGATGAGGCGACGGCCGAGGACGGCGGCGATGGCTTTCGCGGCCTCGGTCTTGCCGACGCCGGGGGCGCCTTCGAGCAGGAGCGGTTTGCCGAGGGCAAGGCCAAGATAGGCTGCGGTCGCGAGCCCTTCATCGGCGAGGTAATAGGCTGCCCGAAGCGCCTTCTCCAATGCCTCGGGGCTGTCGATGCCAACGATGTTGCTGCGAACTGCCATGGCCGGTCTCAGCGTCGCGCCTGTGGCCGCGCGCCGCCCTGGGTCTTGATCGCGCGCAGCACCTTTTCCGGCGTGATCGGCAGATCGTCGATGCGCACGCCGACGGCGTTGAAAATCGCATTCGCGACAGCCGGCAGCACGGGATTGGCGCACATTTCGCCCGGTCCTTTGGCGCCGAACGGTCCATCTGGCGCGGGGCGCTCCAGCACGGCGATATCGTGCGGGCAAATGTCACCCGGGCCGGGCATCAGATATTCGACGAAGTCGCGGGGGCCGTGAACAGGGTCGGGATAGTGAGGCTCCGTGGTCTCGTACAGCGCGTGGCTGATGCCCATCCAGGCGCCGCCCACGAGCTGCTGCTCGACCAGGCGCGGATTGAGCGCGCGGCCGAGCTCGTAGGCAGAGTCCATCCGGACCATCGCGACTTCACCGGTCTCGTCGTCGACCTCGACCTCCGCCACGAGACAGGCATGGGCGTAGCAGGTCGCCGGCGACATCTCGCCGGTTTCGGGGTCGACGTTGGACAGAGGCACGAGGAATATGCCACGGCCGGAGATGGTCTTGCCCTGCTTGAACTGGGCGGCGATGGCGACGTCCTTGGTCGAGATCGAGCGATGCGGCGCACCCTTGACGTGGATGTTGCCACGTCCGTCGGTTTCGAGATCGGCGGCGTTGACCTCGAGCTCCTCGGCGGCCGCCTCCATCATCACGCCGCGTGCCTCGCGCGCCGCGGCCATCACCGCATTGCCGACGCGATGGGTGCCGCGCGAGGCGAAGGAGCCCATGCAATGCGGACCGGTGTCGGAATCCGCGGTATCGACATAGACGTCCTCGACGGGAACGCCCAGCGTCTCCGCGCAGATCTGCCGCGTCACCGACTTCATGCCCTGGCCGAGGTCGATCGACGACAGCGCCACCGTGAACTTGCCGCTCGGGTTGGAATGAACCAACGCCTGGCTGGGATCGCCGCCGAGATTCATGCCGATGGGATAGTTGATCGACGCCATGCCGCGTCCGCGATGCAGGGTCATCAGCGCCTCCTGGTGCCGAACACGGAGGAGAAGCGGGGCGCGCCATGCGAGGGCGCGGCCGGCCGCGGTGGAGGTGGCGACGGCGCAGGGGGCGGCGGCTCACGCGGTGGTTCGCGGGTGACGGTGGGCGGGAGCCGGTCATAGCTGGTGCGCTGCTGGACTGGTGCGGCCGGCCGGCTGCGCGAATCCGTCGGTGTCGGCGGGATCACGGCGCGGCTGCCGCCGCCGTCCTTGCGCGACGACGCTCGCTTGAACTCCTCGCGGATCGGCCATTTCGCCTTCTCGGCGGCGACCTGGACGCATTCGATCAGCGCGGTGTTCTTGGCTTCGCGCCGATGCGCCTTCATGTCGCCGTCGCGATAGGCATTGAGGATCCGGAACTCCATCGGGTCCATGCCGACGAGGTTCGCCAGCTTGTCCATCTGGCACTCGATCGCAAAATCCATCGCGGTGACGCCGAAACCGCGCATCGCGGTCGCGGGCGTCCGGTTGGTGAAGACGCAATAGACGTCGCCATAGACGTTCGGGATGGTATAGGGCCCGGGCAAATGCGCGGCGCATTTCACGGCGGCGTAGCTGGACAGCCGCGTATAGGCGCCGCTGTCGAAATAGGCGCGGATCTTGCGCGCAACGATGCGGCCGTCGCGCATCACGCCGTCCTTGATGTAGATGCGCTCGGCGCCGCGAGGCGGGCCGTATTGCATCTCCTCCTCGCGCCCGAACACGTAGCGGACGGGACGCCCGGTCAGCATCGCACCCAGGATCGCGAGCGGCTCGGTCAGCGTATCCACCTTGCCGCCAAAGCCGCCGCCGACGGTGCCGCCGATGAAGTGGAAGGTGTTGGATGGCAGGTCCAGGATCTTGGCGCAGGTGTCGACCGAGAAGAACAATGCCTGCGTCGAGGTGTAGACGACGTAGCGGCCGTTGGTGTCGGGCGCGACGATCGCGCCATTGGTTTCGGTTGGCGCGTGCTCGATCGGCGACATCTGGTAGCGCTGTTCGAGCACGTGGTCGGCGGTCGCGAGCGCGGCGTCGGCATCGCCGAAGCGCAGCTTCTGGTGATCATGGACGTCGTGATAGATGAAGGCGTTCTTCGGATAGGTCTCGTTGACGACGGGCGCCCCGGACTTGAGCGCGTCTTCGACGTCGAGCACGACGGGCAGCGGCTCGTAGTCGATCCGCACCTTTGCGATTGCCTCGAACGCCTCGCGCTCGCTGTCCGCGACGATAGCCACGACCGGTTCGCCCTTGTAGCGGACCTTGTCCGCCGCCAGCGTAGGCTCGTCGTCCTTGCCGAAGTTGATGAGGCTGAGAAGCGTGTTGAGATTGCGCGGCACGTCGGCGCCGCGGATGATCCGGCGTACGCCGGGCGAGCGTTCGGCTTCCGTGGTGTCGATATGGCGCAACCGCGCGTGCGCCTGCGTCGAGCGGACCACTTTCAGATGCAGCATGCCCTGAAGCTTGTGGTCGTTGAAATAGCTCGACGTGCCCGTGACATGGCCGAGCATGTCCTGGCGCTGCGTGCCCTTGCCGATCTCATTGAGATTGTCGTCGCGCTCGTCGGCGAAAATGTCCTTGCGCAGTTCCAGCATGACAAGATCCTTTAGGCACTGGCCCGGCCGCCCGAAGCGGCGAGGATGGCATCGATGATGGGTTCGTACCCGGTGCAGCGGCAGATGTTGCCGGAGATCGCCTCGACGACCTCGGCGCGGCTAGGCTGCGGATTGCGATCGAGCAGCGCCTTTGCGGCCATCAGCATGCCCGGCGTGCAATAGCCGCATTGAGCGGCAAAATTGTCGGCGAAGGCACGCTGGAGCGGATGCAGGTTCGGGCCCTGCTTGAGGCCGTCGAGCGTCTCGACCGATCGGCCGGCAACGATTTCCGCCAGCGTCAGGCATGACAGGTGCAGCTCGCCGTCGATCAGCACACTGCAGGTGCCACAGCCGCCCTGGCCGCAGCCGAATT
The DNA here is from genome assembly GCF_004634465.1 of Bradyrhizobium sp. MOS001. Lineage (NCBI taxonomy): Bacteria > Pseudomonadati > Pseudomonadota > Alphaproteobacteria > Hyphomicrobiales > Nitrobacteraceae > Bradyrhizobium > Bradyrhizobium sp. MOS001. Next base: position 125,366 of record NZ_SPVJ01000018.1, on the reverse strand, counting down.
TCGGCGTCATATCGCCGATCAGTTCGCGCAGAGCGACCAGCAGATTGGTGCCGGCATCGACGAAGATCGCGACGTCGCGGCCGTTATGACGAAATTGCAGGGCGGTCTTGGCCATGACGAGCTATTCCTGACCCGAGAGGAGACGGCGCAGATGGACGCCGGCGATCTCGCGGCGATACCAGGCGCTGCCGAGCGCGTTGTCGAAGGGTGAGGTGCCCTCGGTGACGGCAGACGCCGCGGCCCCGATGGTCGCGGCATCCAGCGAGCGTCCCTCGAGCACACGCTCGGCGGCGCGTGCCCGAATCTGGGTCGGCGCCATCGAGCCCAGCGCGATCCGTACCCCGGCGATCCGCCCGCCGCTGATCGGCAGATGGGCTGCGAGCGTAATGACGGAGCCGCCCTTTGGCTTGATACGGGCGACCTTGTGATAGCGGAAGGCGTCCGCGCTCGCCGGCCGTGCGCAGGACACCGAGAGCACCAGCGTGCCGGCCTGCCGCTCGCGCGACTGCAAGAACTCTTCGATGGCGATGTCGCGCGTGCCAAAGCCGCCCTGCACGGCGACGGTGGCATCGAGCGCAAGCAGCGCCACCGTGAAGTCGCCATAGGGACTTGGCGCGAACAGGTTGCCCCCGACCGTGCCCATGTTGCGCACCGCAGGTCCGCCGATCGAGCGGGCAGGGGCGTGCAGGAAGCCGAGGTCGCGCTCGGCGAGGACTCTTGCGAAGGTGATGCCGGCCCCGAGCGTCACGCGCGGGCCCGACGCGTCGATCCGGGTCAGGGCTTGGTCGCTGGCGCGGATGACGGTCGAGACCGAGACGTCACCCTCGTTCAGCGCCCGCATCACCAGCGTGCCGCCGCCGAGATAGCGTGCGCCGCGATCTGCCGACAGCGCGCCGGCCGCTTCGCTGGTGCTGGCAAAAGTCTTCACTGTCACGGCCATTGCTATGCCGCCTCCTTCAAGTGCCGGCGGATCGCCTCGAAGCCGGCTTGATAGATGTCTTCTGCGACCATGTGGATGATGCGATCGCGGTCCTCCGGCCTGGTGCTGAAGCGCGACTCCCAGTGCCAGAAGGTGCGGTCGCCGTCGGTCACCGGCAGCAGGCGGACATGCGCCACGTAGTTGAACATCGGCACCGGCGTATCGAGCAGGCAATAGCTGAAGGTCTGCTCGAGATCGGACAGCGCCAGCAATTGCTCGCGCAGCTCAGATCCATCCTGCAGCTTGAAGCGCCTGACACAGCCGATCTTGTCAGGGGAGTGCGCGCGCTCGATCGTGGAGCTCGCGACCGCCGGATGCCAGCGATCGTGTCCGTTGAAATCGCGCAGCACGTTCCACACCGCATCGGTGGACGCATCCAGGATCGTGCTCTTGACGATATGCGGCACGGAGCTCACCCTCCGAACTGGCGCTTGAGGGCGTCGAAGCCGCCCTGGAACACGCCGCCGCCGATATTGCCGACGAGCTCCGCTTCCCGTTCGGGTGCGCAGTCGAACTCGGCGGTCCACTCCATGAAGGTCTGGTCGCCGTCGGTGACCGGCGTTAGCCGCAACGTCGCGACGTAATTCTCGACGCCCATGGGGGATTCCAGGATCGAATAGGTGCAGAACATGTCGTAGTCGGAAAGGCCGAGCAGCTTTTCGCGGATGCGGTCGCCGTTGCGCAGGCGAAAATCCCTGACACAGCCGATCTTGTCCGAGGGCTCGCCGCCCTCAATCCGGCTTTCCGCGATCGCGGGATGCCAGTTCGGCATGCCGTTGAAGTCGCGCACCCGCGCCCAGACGCGATCGTTGCGCGCATTGACGACGGTTGAGACATAGACGCGGGCCATGATGCGACCTCAGCTCTTCTTCCGGGGGCTGCGCTCCGCGGACGGTTCGCCCTCGGTGGAAGGCGAGGGAGCTGCAGCCGGCTTCTCGCCGCCTCCGCCTCCACCGCCGCCCTTGCGGGCGGACTCCTTGATGCCTTGCATGTCGCGGGCCTCGCGGATCAGGCCCGGCATCTTGGCGAGGCTGCCGCCCTCGACGCCGATATCCGCCAGAAGCGAATCGATGAGCGGCGCCTGGACGCGGTAGCGCAGCGCCGAGTCGATCACCTCGTCGGTGGCGCTGCGGCCGCCATTGCCACCATGGCCGTTGCCGTTGAGGCCGTCGACCTGGAGGATGCGGATGCCCTCGATCTTCTCCATTGGCTTGACGCTCTCGCGCACGATGCCTTCGATGCGGTCGAGCAGCTTTCTGCGGAACAGCGAGTAGCGAGCCTGGTCGGTCAGCACGTTCTCGGCCTCGTTGAGCAGCCGCTGCGCCTCGGCCTCGACGGCCGCGCGCACGCGTTCGGCTTCGGCGGCAATTCGGGTCTCCTCGGCCTGCTTCTCGGCGATCACGATTTCCACGCTCTTGCGACGCCTGGCGATCTCGTTTTCACGTGCGGTGATGACGCGCTCGGTGGCCTCCGTCGCATGTATCCGCGCTTCCTCGGCCGAGGCCCTGGCGGCGGATTCTTCCAGCGACTTCAGGTGGATCGCGATCGCCTTCTCCATCAGAACGGTCTCGACCTCCTTCTCGCGATTGACTTCGAGCTTCCGCAGCTCGCGCTCACGGCCGATGCGGGCTTCATCCAGGCCGCGATCGGAGGCAATGCGGGCGCGCTCGACCTCCTCGCGCGCGGCAATCTCGGCTTCCTGGAGCGACTGGACGCGGGCGACCTCGAGTTGCTCGATCGAGCGGCGGCGTTCGATCCGCGCCGCCTCCAGCGCCTGCTCGCGCGAGACGTCGGTGGTCTCGACGTCTTTGCGTGCGACGATCTCGGCCTGCTTGACCTGGCGGTCGGCGTCGATGCGTTCGGAGCGCTTGGTGGAGAGCGCGATGACGCGGTCCTCGTCCGCGATCTCGATCGCCTTCTTTTGCTCGATATTGAGCACTTCGCGCTTCTTGGACGAATTGATCCGCTCGGACTCCAGCGCGAGATCGACGCCGATGCGCTGGCGCTCGATCACGTCGCGCCGCTTGAGGTCAGCCGCCTCGACTGCGGCGGTTCGCTCGATCTCCAGCGCCTTGGTCTCCCTGTCGGCCTGGATCCGCTCGGCCGCGATCGCCTTCTCCTGCGCGATGCGCGCGGCCTCGATCGCTTCGCGGGAGGCGATATCGGCTTCCTCGACGGCGCGGTTGCGGGCGATCTCGAGCGAACGAACTCGTTCTTCCTGGGCGATGCGGGAGGCTTCGGTGGCTTCGCGCGCGCTGATTCCCGCGACGTCGAGTGCCTGGTTCCGCTCGATCTCCAATTGCCGCGTATTCTGCTCAGCGGCGATGCGCTCGGCGGCAAGCGTCCGCTCGCGGGCGATGCGCGCGGCCTCGACCGCGCGCTGGGCCTCGATCTCGGCTTCCTGGATCGTGCGCACCTGCTGGATCTCAAGCGCGCGGGTGCGCTCGTCTGACGCGATGCGCTCGACATTGACAATCAGGGTCTGGGCGATGCGGGCCTTTTCGGTCGCTTCGCGGGCGGCGATCTCGGCTTCGTCGACGGCGCGGGTCCGCTCGATCTCGCGGCGCCGTGTCTCTTCTTCATTGGCAATACGGGCGTCGGTCACCACCCGGTCCTGCTGGATGCGCGCTTTCTCGATCGCCTCGCGGGCGGCGATCTCGGCTTCCTCGATAGTACGCATCCGCTCGATTTCGCGCTGGCGCACCTCGCGCTCGGAGGCGATGCGGCTGGTGTCGATCGAGCGCTGGTTAGCGATCCGGGTCTTCTCGATCTCCTCGCGGGCGAACAGTTCCTTCTCTTCGATGGTGCGGGTGCGCTCGATCTCCCGTTGGCGCGTCTCGCGCTCCGAGGCGATGCGGGCTTCCGCGATCGCCTGGTCGTTGGCGATGCGTGCCTTCTCGATGGTCTCCCGCGCGGAAATCTGCGCCTGCTCGGCCTCGGTCTCGCGCAAGGCCCGCTCACGCGCGACCTCGGTGCGTTGCAGGGCGCGGCGCATCTCGATGTCACGCTCCTGCTCGAGGCGCGCCGTCTCGCTTTCGCGCTCGATCTCGAGGGCCTGTCGCTCGGCCTCCAGATTGCGGGAGCGGATCTTGATCATCGAATCCTGCTCGATGTCGTTGCGCAGCTTGCGCTTGGCCTCGATGTCCTCCATCAGGCGTGTCAGACCTTCGGCGTCGAAGCGGTTCGAGGGATTGAAGAATTCGAGATCGGTCTGGTCGAGATCGGTGATCGCAACGGATTCCAGCTCGAGTCCGTTCTGAGCGAGGGCCTCAGCCGCGTTCGCCTTGACGCGGGCCACATACTCGCCGCGCTGCTCGTGCATCTGCTCCAGGGTCATCTCCGAGGCAATCGAACGGATCGCGGAGATGAATTTGCCGGCGAGGAGGGCGTGGAGCTTCTCGGGCTCCATGGTGCGGCGGCCGAGCGTGGCGGCGGCGATGGACACGGCTTCGCGGGTCGCCTGAACGCGGACATAGAAGTCAGCCTCGATGTCGACGCGCATGCGGTCACGGGTGATCACGGCGTCCTGCCGGGAGCGCACGATGCCCATCGGCTGCACGTTCATGTTGACCGGCGTGTAATCGTGGATGAAGGGCAGCACGAAGGCGCCGCCGTTGATCACGACGCGCTCGCCAAGCAGGCCGGTCCGGACGAATGAGGTCTCCTTGGAGGAGCGATGGTAGAGCCAGTTCACGATGTAGACGCCGACCACGATCACCACGATGGCGACGATCAGCCAGAGGATCAATTCACCGACCAGAGTCCCTGACATATTTCCCTCCCTCGACCTTCCGGCGTTATCGCGCGCCGATCGCCTTGAATTTGCGTACCTGATCCGTCAGCGCCCGCTCGACCGGCAGCCGCTCCATCGAGGAGGCGCCGTAAAAGCCGTGGCAGTAGCGGGTGTTCTTCATGATGAAATCGGCGTCGTCCGGATCGGCGATCGGTCCGCCATGGGCGAGCACCAGAATGTCCGGATTGACGCTGAGCGCGGCGGAGGCCCAGGTATCGATGCGCGCCGGGCAATCCTTGAGCTTGGGCGCGGTCTGCGCGCCGATGGTGCCCCCGGTCGTGAGGCCGAGGTGACAGACGATGATATCCGCGCCCGCGATCGCCATCGCGGCGGCTTCCTTCTCGGTAAAGACGTAGGGCGTCGTCAGCAGGTCCTTCTCGCGCGCCTTGGCGATCATGTCGATCTCGAGCGCGTAGGACATGCCGGTCTCTTCGAGATTGGCGCGGAACACGCCGTCGATCAGGCCGACGGTCGGAAAGTTCTGCACGCCGGCGAAACCGAGGGCCTTCAGCTGGTCCAGGAAAACGTCCATGTCGCGGAACGGATCCGTGCCATTGACGCCAGCGAGCACTGGCGTTTTGGTCACGACGGGCAGCACTTCGCCGGCCATCTCCAGCACGATGGCGTTGGCGTCGCCATAAGCCATCAATCCTGCGAGCGAGCCGCGGCCGGCCATGCGATAGCGGCCGGAATTGTAGATGACGATGAGATCGACGCCACCGGCTTCCTCGCACTTGGCCGACAGGCCGGTGCCGGCGCCGCCGCCGATGATGGGCTCGCCGCGCTTTGCCATGTCGCGGAAGCGTTTCAACAGTTCTGCGCGTTCAAACCGGGCCATCGGTCACCTCGCTAGTCTCCGGCGCGCCCCGGTGCGGCCGAACGAGGTCCGGAACGCGCTGACAATGATGGAGGCGAACTCGGGATCGTTGATGTTCTTGGGGACGCGGATGAGCTGACGGTTGGCGGTCCGCCGCACGTTCCGCTCCAGCGCACGGAACAGCGCCGCATCGGCATCGGGATCCCAGAACGGCTGTCCTCGTGTATCGAGCGCGGAGACGCCGCCCTCGGGCAGGAAGAAGCGCACCGGGCCGTCCATCTGGTTGAGCCGATCGGCGATCCAGCGGCCCATGCGTTCGTTTTCCTCGGCCGTGGTCCGCATCAGGGTGACCTGGGGGTTGTGGACGTGGAATTTGCGGCCGCGGTAGCGCTCGGGAATGGTGTCCGGGGCGCCGAAATTCACCATGTCGAGCGCGCCCACCGAGCCGACGTAAGGCAGGCGGCCGCGGATGATCGCACCAAAGCGGTCGTCGGTTGCCGGGAACACGCCACCCATCAGGAGATCGCAGATTTCCGTGGTGGTGAGATCGATGACGCCGGCGATCTGCCCGGAATCGACGAGCTTCTCCATTGAGCGGCCGCCAACGCCGGTGGCGTGGAACACGAGGCACTCAAAATCCTCGCGCAGGTCGGCCGCGATCTTCTGGACCGCCGGCGTGGTGACGCCGAACATGGTGATGCCGACCGACGGCAATCCGCCATCGCCGAGATCCTTCCGCGCGTGCTGATCGAGGCGCGCCCTGACCATGCCGGCCAGCGCATTGGCGCCATTGGCGAGCACGGCACGCGAGATCGAGTTGAGGCCCTGCACGTCGGTGACCGAATGCATCATGGTGATGTCGGCGGGGCCGACATAGGGTCCGACGTCGCCGGAGGCGACGGAGGAGATGATCAGCTTGGGCACCCCGACGGGGAGGGTCCGCATCCCCGGCGCGACCAGTGACGCTGCGCCCGAGCCGCCCGCCGAAATCACGCCGGCAATATTGCTCTGGCGTCGCAGCCAGCTGGCGAAGGCATCGGCCATCGCGGTGACGGCAGCGCCGCGGTCGGGTCCGAACACCGCCGATCCGCCGCGCCCATGGTTCAAGGCAATCTCCTGGGCGGAGACGTCGCTGGTTGCGTGCCGGCCGCTGGTGGAGACATCGACCAGTCGCGTGCGCAGGCCGCTCCCGGCGATGATGTCGCGGATGAAGCGAAGCTCCGTGCCCTTGGTGTCGAGCGTGCCGACGACGAGCACGACCGGGGGGCCCTGCGTTTGCGCCGCGACCGGCTCGCGCCGGCGCCGGGCGGTCTCGTCGAGACGCGCCACCTGGGTCGAGAGCGTGCGGGCGGCGGCCTCGATGCGGGCGATCGGGACCGGCTGCGACCATCGGGTGGGGGGCGTCGGGTTGGAGATGTAGACGCGGATCGGGCCGCCTGGACGGGACGGCTGCGGTGCGGCCTTCGCCCCGGTGCCTGCAGCCGGCACGTCGACGGCGGGCTCGAGCTCGGCGTGGAGGCCGACGCCGAGCAGGCGCTGCTGCAACTCCCGGTCCGCGGCAAGGCGCGCGGAATCGATGATGCGGTTGATGCGGCCGTTGACCATGATCGCGACGTTGCGCGAGACGGCCGTGGCCACACCGATGTTCTGCTCGATCACGAGCACGGACATGTCGCCGTCCTCGCCAAGCCGTACCAGCATCTCCTCGACCTGGGCGACGATGACGGGCGCAAGCCCCTCGGTCGGCTCGTCCATGATCAGGAGCTGCGGATTGGTGAGCAGCGCGCGGGAGATCGCCAGCATCTGCTGCTCGCCGCCGGAGAGCTGGCCGCCGCCATGGTCCTTGCGCTCGGCCAATCGCGGAAAGGTCTCGTAGATGCGCTCGACCGTCCAAGCCCCGCGCCGCAGGCCCGCGGCAAGCTGCAGATGCTCGTCGACGCTGAGCGAGCGCCACAGCCGCCGGCCCTGCGGCACGTAGCCGACGCCAAGCCGAGCTATGTGGGCGGGCGGCCGCCGGGTGACGTCGTCGCCGCGGACGCGGATCGAGCCGCCGCTGACCGGCACCAGCCCCATGATCGCCTTGCACAGCGTGGTCTTGCCCATGCCGTTGCGACCGACCACCGAGAATACGCCGGCTTCGAGCGTCAGGTCCACGCCTTGCAGCGCATGCGAATGCCCGTAGTAGACGTCGAGGCCGCGGACTTCGAGGGCGGCGGCGGAGCGGCGGACCTCATTCATGGCCGCCTCCGAGGTAAAGCTCCTGCACCTCTGGATCGGACTCGATCTCCTGCGGCAGGCCTTCCTTGAAGATGCGCCCGTTGTGCATCATCGTGACGCTCTCGACGACGCGTAGCGCCACGTCCATGTCGTGCTCGATGATGATGTAGCCGATATGCGCCGGCAGCGAGGTCAGGATCTCGACCAGCTCGGCACGCTCGGTCGGAGACAGGCCCGCGGCCGGCTCGTCGAACAACACGAAGCGCGGCGCGCCGGCGAGCGCCAGTGCGATCTCGAGCTGACGCTGCTGGCCATGCGCAAGCTCCGCGACGCGCTGGTCCTTCACGCCTGTGAGATGGACGGCCTGCACGAGATTATCGGCCGCGCTCATCAGCGCGTCGTTCTGTCCGGGGCGCAGGAACGAGAAGCGTCCGCGCGAGACGCCGCGGCAGGCGAGGTAGACGTTGTCCTGGACGGTGAGACCGGGAAAGAGCGCTGAGATCTGGTAGGTCCGGCGCAGGCCGCGGCGGATGCGCTCGTAGGGCGGGAAGTGGGTGACGTCCTCGCCGAAGAACCGGATGGTGCCGGAGGAGGGCGGGAAATCGCCGGTGATGCAGTTGAACAGGGTGGTTTTTCCGGCACCGTTCGAGCCGAGCACCGCGCGCCGCTCGCCGGGGCGCACGGTAATGGTGACGTCGGTGAGCGCGGCCAGCGCGCCGAACAGGCGCGTCACGCCGCGAAGCTCCAGCGCCGCGCCGGCGCCGACGGCTGAGAGGCGTTGCGCGACGCTATCCATGACCGGATCCTTGACCAGATCCTCGGCCGTGACGTTCGCTTGAACGGGCCGCGCCGGATCGCTGGCGCTGTCGCCAGCTCTGCCAGAGCCCGATCACGCCGTCCGAGGACCAGAAGACGATGGCGAGGAAACCGAGGCCGATCAGCAGCCGGAAACGGTTGCCGTCGAGCCCGAGCTTGACCAGGAAGTCGAGCGCGAAGGTGCGTAGCAGCACGAAGATCAGCGCGCCGATGAAGGGGCCGATGGGACGCGTGATGCCGCCGACGACGGCGATGATGAGGATATCGATGCAGGCGCCGACGCTCACGGATCCCGGCGAGATCTGCCCGTAGTTCCAGACCTGGAGAACGCCGGCCAGCGCCGCGACAAAGGACGCGAAGGCGTAGGCGGCGACGCGGTGCGCATTGACGTTAAAGCCGAGCGCCGCCATGCGGCGGGGATTGTCGCGCACACCTTGCAGCGCCAGGCCGAATGGTGCGCGGGAGATGTATTCAACGGCGAAGTAGCACAGCGCAGCAACCGCGAGCACGATATAATAGAAAGGAATGTCGGCGCGCCAGTTGACGCCCCAGAAATGCGGCGTGGCGACGGTGTTGATGCCGGTATGGCCGTTGAAGATCGCCCAGTTCTGGTTGGTGAAATAATAGAAAGCCGCGCCGATCGCGAGCGTGATCATGATGGTGTAGATGCCCTCGGTGCGCACGGCCAGCGCGCCGCCAAGCGTGCCGAACAGGGTCGCGAGCGCGAGCGCCATCGGGACCGCGAGCCACCACGGCCAACCCAGGCTGATATTGGCGTTGCCGCTGACGCCGAACACCGCGACCATATAGGCGGAGAAGCCTGCGATGGTGAGCTGCATCAGGCTGACCATGCCGCCGTAGCCGGCGAGGAACATCAGGCTCAGCGCCATGATGCCGAGGATCAGCGTGGTCGCAAAGATCTCGATCAGGAAGAAGCCGTTGGCTATCAGCGGCATGATCAGGAGAATGGCCGCGACAATCCAGGCTGCGGGATTGTTGATCTCCGGCCATCCGCGCAAGGTGGGGCGCTGCGCGGCTGCGGCGGGACGAACGGTGACGCGGGCGTCGTGGGCGAGCGACATCTCAGCGCCTCGCCAACAGGCCTTGCGGCCGGACTGCCAGTACCAGCACCATGATCAGGAAGGTCACGACGATGGCGTAGGTCGGGATGTAGACCGAACCAAGCTGTTCGGCGAGGCCGATGATGAGCGCGCCGAGCGCGGCACCGGGGATCGAGCCCATGCCGCCGACGATGACGACGACGAGCGAGGCAAGCAGGAAGCGGATGTCTTCGCCAGGCGAGAGAGACTGGAAGGTGCCGCCGACGACGCCGGCGATGCCGGCAAGCCCGGCACCGAGCGCAAAGACCAGCACGAAGACGAGCTGGTTCCGCACTCCGGTCGCGGCCAGGATGTCGCGATCGTCGACACCGGCGCGGATGATCATGCCGATGCGTGTGCGGTTGAGCGCCAGCCACATCGCCAGGCCGATCACGACGGACGCGGCGAAGATCACCAGCCGGACCAGGGGATAGCGGAGATAGACCGGTTCGCCCGAGGATTTCACCGCAGTGACCAGCGGCAGCTCGATCGGGCCGATCAGCCAGTTCGGTGTCTGGATCTGATAGAAGTCGCCGCCGCAAGCCCACAGCATGAGATCGGCGAAAACGATCGAGAGACCGATCGTCACCATGGTCTGCCGCAAGTCCTGGCCTTCCATGCGGCGGAAGACGATGAGCTGAAGCAGGACGCCGACCAGCGCCGTCAGGATGAAGGCGACGATGAAGCTGAGGAGCCAGGAGCCGGTCGAGGCGCTGATGGCGTAGCCGACATAGCCGCCGAACAAATACAGCGAGCCGTGCGCGAGGTTGACGTTGCGCATCAGGCCGAAGATCAGGGTGAAACCGCTGGCGACAAGGAAGTAGAGGCCGCCGAGCGTGATGCCGTTGAACACGGCGTTCAGGAAGACCCGCTTGCGGCCGATCGCCTCTTCAAGTCCGGGCGGCCACACCGCCAAGGTCAGCCACAGTGCGAGCGCGATCGCGACGATCACGATCAGGGCCCAGGCCGGATGACGTTCGACGAAGCGCGTCATGTCAACTGCCTCATCCCCGCCTGGCGCCCCCGCAAACGGGAAGAGGGCGCGATCAGGCCGCTTCGACCTCGCCCTGCCTCATGTTTTGAACGCTGGTCGAACAGCCTTGCGTAGGCTGCGTACCTCGCCATGGACGTGCGTCCTCCCGGACTTGCGATCCTCTTTTCGGGATCGCGTTCCGACCATCTTAGCGAGGGCACAAGGGGAGCGTTTGATCGTCAGTATCTTTTCGCGCGCGGTCAGGCCCGCAAAACCTTGGCGGCGCGGCGGTAATCGGTCGGCGCCATCCCGACATTGGCGGTGAAGAAGCGTGTGAAGCCGCTTTGCGAGGAGAAGCCGAGGTCGAAGCCGATGTCGGCGATCGGTGCTTCGCCGGCGACAAGGGCTTCCAGCGCCTGTTCCATGATCAGGGTGTTGAGGTAGAGATGCGGCGTGACGCCGGTCTGGGTGCGGAATAGCCGGTAGAAATGCGGTCGCGATAGGCCGGATTCGCGCGCGATCGTGTCGAGCTCCATTTCGGCGCCCGGACTTTCCGACATCAGCTTGATGCATTTGCGCACGCGGAAGTCGGTGACGGCGCCGGCCGTGCGCGCGTCGCGCGCGATCTCGGCCTGCTGCCAGCTTTCGTCGTAGCAGATGTCGATCAGCCGCCGCAGCTCGGCATCGAGGCTGGAGAGCGACGGTGCGCCGCACACAAGCGCTGCGGTTCGTCTGATGTGCTTGTCGAGTGCGACCGTGCGCTTGAACTGGGTGCGGCCGAAACGCAGGCGGTCGGCGCCGGGCGCATCGGGGGCGAACCACTCCGGATTGACGTAGAGCACGAAGAAGATCGCGCCACCGTCGAGATCGGACGGCAGGAAATTGTGAGGCTCCCAAGGATTGACCGCGACGATGGAGCTTTCCGTAAGGTCGTAGTGCCCGTTACAGACGTCGATGCATGCGGACTGGCCGCCAACATGGAAGATCAGATGACCTTCGCGATGTGCGTGCACGTTGAAGGGGCGGTTCAACTGATAGACCGTCGCCCGACCGAACCGGCCGTGAAAGACGGCAAGCGCCCGGCTCATGCCTTCCCTCCTGAATGTTCTTGTCTTTTCAGTCAGCGTTCAACAACCGGGGCGAGATTGCAAGAGCGCAAGATATCGCGCCTGCAAATCGCTCCCGGTTGCCGGAGAGCATGCGAAACGAGCGACGGTGAATGCGTCAGTACTTCTTACATTCCGGGACCGTGCGGCTCGGCAGTCCGATCTTGGCGAACACCGCCGGATCGTAACCGAGCGTCTGGTTCACGTTCGGGATCACCTTCACGACCTTGCTGAACAGCGCGCCCTTGCCGTCATCGACGACCTCGGTGACGAAGTTGGTGCCGATCGCCTGGCGGTTGGCGTCAAGCTTGATCTTGCCGTTCGGTGCGTCGATCTCGATCTTGGCCAGCGCCTCCTTGTACTTGGCCTGGTTGTTGGAAAGATCGCCATTGACCTCACGGAGCGCGAGGATCAGCGCCATGGTCGAGCCGTAGTAGTTGGTCGCAAGAAGCGATGGGCTCGGGAAGCGCTTGTTGGGCGGAAACGCGTCCTGATACGCCTTCACGAACTTCTGCCAGCCCGGATCCTCCCAGGTGTCGGCTTGGCCGCTCGCCGCGATGGTGCCGACCAGCGCATTCTTGGCGTTGCCCTTCGAGGACAGGATGGTCTGGTCGATCATGATGGAGCCGCCCATCAGATGCGCCTTGCCGCCGGCCTGCTGGTATTGGTTCAGGAAGTTGACGGCATCCGCACCGCCGAGGCCGAGATAGATCGCATCGACATCGTCGGGCAGCGCCGCGATGACGGAGGCAAAATCCTTGGTGCCGAGCGGCACCCATTGCCGGTTGGTGACCTGGCCGCCGGCGCCGCAGAATTCGAGCACGAGGCCGAACACCTGGGTGTAGATGAAGGAATAGTCCTCGCCGACGGTCGCGATCTTGCGATATTTCTTGGTTTCATAGGCGTATTTGCCGAGGCCCACCTGCCACTGCGCGCCGTCCATGTTGTAGCGGAAGAAGTTCGGAGCGGGATCGACATAGGTCGTCTCCTGCGCGCCGGATGCCGCATTGATGAAGGTCAACTCGGGATGGGTCTTAGCGAAGTTCTTGACCGCAATGCCCTCGTCGCCGGAGAGAGGCGACAACAGGATCTGCACCTTGTCCTGCTCGATCAGCTTGCGCACGGCGCGCACCGCGGAATCCGGTGTCGCGTCGGTCGAGGCAACGATGAATTCAAGCTCTTTGTCGCCGACCTTCTTGCCAAGCACATTGAGCGCCGTCTGGTGGCCGCGCATGCCGTCCTCGCCGAGCACCGTGTAGGTGCCTTCCAGCGTTGCGGTGACGCCGACCTTGATCTTTTCCTGGGCGATTGCCGCGCCTGAAAGGAAAAGGCTGCTTAGCGCGATCAGTCCCACACTGCATTTCAACATTTCATTCCTCCCTCTATGGCCAAATTTTTCGCTGAATTGGCGCGGCGCCGTGGCTCCCGAAAGGCGCCCGGCTGTTGAACGAAGGCTAACCGAAGTCGGATGCAGTGCACGTATGGGCGCATCGTGCGGCTTGACGGGCAGTCTCATTTTGAATGTTGCGGCGCAATTGGCTTCGCGGTGCAATAGGCGGCCGGCTTGCCCAATTTGAAGGGCGGTGCGTGAGGGGCACGATCCTCCGCTTGGTCCGTGCATGGAGCCTGACCCAGCACAGGCCTGGTCCGGTTCAAATCCCCAAGGGAGGGTGGGGCGGAAACAGCCCCCCGACGGCTGGATCCAGCTTAAATTTGCCGACAGGGTGCCACGGATCGCGGCCGGCCGGCCCTGATCCCGCCGCCGCTATTCAACCTAGGGTGAATTTGCCCCAGATTTCCATTACCATCTGGTGGAAATGAATCACCATACGGCCTCTCACGATCCCGTTCTTGTGGCGCTGTCGATCCTGATCGCCGCGCTCGCCTCCTACACAGCGCTCGACCTCGCGACCCGGATGCGTGCCGCGTCCGGGCGGGCTCGTCCGGCTTGGCTTGCAGCCGCGGCGACGGCCATGGGCGGCGGCATTTGGTCCATGCATTTCGTCGGCATGCTGGCCTTCAGGCTGCCTGGGGTCGATATCTCCTACGATCCAATCCTCACCTTTCTATCGCTTGTCGTCCCCATCGTTGTCGCGGCCGCGGCCTTTGCCGCGGTCGGAAGACGCCCGCAGGCGCTCCTGGTGTCCGGCCTTGCGATGGGGCTCGCCATATCCGGCATGCACTATACGGGCATGGGCGCGATGAGAATGGCGGCATCCGTCGCGTACGATCCTCGGTGGGTCGTGCTCTCGGTCGTGATCGCGATGTGCGCTTCGGTCGTGGCGCTCTCGCTCGCCTTTCGCAAGACAAGTGCGACGCAGCGGCTGTTTGCAGGACTTGTCATGGGTCTCGCGATCTCCGGCATGCATTACGCAGCTATGGAAGGTGCCTCGTTCGAGCCTGCGAACACCATGGCGGGACACGCTGGACATTTCGTGGGTCGGGCGCCGCTGGCATTTCTGCTCGCCGGCGCCACCATCCTGATCCTGAGCTTCGGGATTGCCGCTGCCGTCTACGATCGGGCCTCGGCGGAGCGCGCCCAACGCGAGGCCAGCGCGCTGAGGCGAAGTGAAGAACGCTTTCGGCTCCTGGTGGAGGGCATCGCCGATCACGCCATGTTCATGATCGAGCCGAATGGGTCCGTGGGAAACTGGAATCTCGGCGCGCGCCGGCTGATGGATTATGGCGACGACATCGTCGGGACCAGCTACGCGATCCTTCATACCGACGAAGACCGCGCGTCCGGGGCGCCAGCACGTGCTCTCCTTGAGGCGGAGCGGTACGGCAAGTCAGCAGTGGAAGCCTGGCGCGTGCGCCGGGATGGCAGCCGTTTCTGGGCAGAGGCAACCCTGGTCGCGGTACGGAATGAAAGCGGCTTGATCACTGGGTTTGCCAAGATCGTGCGCGACATCAGCGAGAGGAGGCGGGCACAGGACGCGCTGGATCGGGCACGCGAAGCGCTGACGCTGTCGCAGAAAATGGAGACCATCGGTCAGCTTACCGGCGGCGTGGCCCACGATTTTAACAACCTGCTCGCCGCCGTTCTGGGCAGCCTTGAGCTTCTGAAAAAACGCCTGCAAACAGACGATCCGAAGATACAGCGTCTCGTGGACAACGCGATGCAAGGCGCGCAGCGGGGCGCTCTGCTAACCCAGCGCTTGCTTGCCTTCGCTCGCAAACAGGATCTCAAGCCGGCTGTCGTCGATATCGCCGCACTGGTGCGGGGCATGGCGTCACTGCTGAAATTCGAGGCAGGCGTCCGTATCGACACACTCTTTCCGCTGGACCTGCCAAACGTAAAGATTGACGCCAACCAACTCGAACTGGCCATCCTCAATCTCGCCGTAAACGCGCGTGATGCGATGCCGGCCGGCGGCCTGATAACCATCTCCGCCCGAGACGAGCAGCACGAAGCTGGCGCTCCCCGCTACGTCGCGCTCTCGGTGAGCGACACCGGCTGCGGCATGGACGAGGAAACGCTGAAGCACGCTCAGGAGCCGTTCTTCACGACGAAGGGTATCGGCAAAGGCACCGGGCTCGGACTATCGATGGTTCACGGCCTCGCCGAGCAGTCCGGCGGCAGGCTCGTCTTGAAGAGCCGCCTTGGGGTGGGCACGACGGCCGAGATCTGGCTGCCGGTGGCCGAGGAGGAGGCCGCGCTGCCAGCACCGCGCGCGGAGTCCCCGGCACCCATGCTTCGGGCCGACCGCCGGCTTTCTGTGCTTCTGGTCGACGACGATCCTCTCGTGCTCGAGAATACGGCGGCAATGCTGGAGGATCTCGGGCATGCGGTGGTCGAGGCACGCTCGGGCGAAGAGGCATTGGATCTCCTCCGCCGCACGCAGACCATCGAACTCGTCGTCACCGACTTTGCGATGCCGGTCATGACCGGCCTGCAGCTTGCTGAAGCCGTGGTCGTGGAGCGTCCCGGTACGGTCATCCTCCTGAGCACCGGGTATGCGGAGCTTCCCATCGACGCGCGTTCCAATCTGCGCCGCCTGTCGAAGCCGTTCGATCAGGCTGCCCTTGAGAAGGCTATCGAGGGAGCGATGCGAGAGCGGGAGAGCGCGAGATCTGTCGTCGCCTGACGGTGTCGGGCTGACGGCCGCCGATCGGTGCCGCCAGCACATTTGCCTCCAGCTCCGCGACCAACCAATATGATTGCGTTGAGCCATTAGATCGTGCTTCGACCGGAGAGAATAACGGCGCTTCAGCGACGAGAGATTGCCGCTGTCCCGGTGAAAGCATGCCGGTGCTTGGCAACTGTGTTGCCGATTCGATAAAGGGCTAAATTCAAGTCGGCGTCGCGCGCGGATTCACAACCGTGTACCCCCTCAAAGAACGCGCGTGTATTCTTGTTGCGCGTCCACCTGAGTTGCCGTCGTACGCCATCCAGACGTCGCCCCCGATGTGCTGCTCGAGGACGAAAACGTGCCCGCGTCTTGCCGCGACCATTCCTGGTGCCGGCGACGTACGCGGAAATCTCAGCCAGTTTGCCGCGAGATTCAATTCCGGAACGATGCGACCAAACAGGCGCAGGGCTGCGGCACAACCGCAGAATGAGGAGGGGCAGCCCGCGGGGCGGCCGCCAACGATCCGAGTGCTGACGGGACTATCAGACGCCGCAATATTTGTATTGGCGACGACGGAGAGTTGTTTGGTTCGGTGTATCCGCAATGAGTCTCGCGCCTCTCTTCGCTGGTTCGGGATTTGCGCGTAGTTCGAGAAGTCGCATGGCATGGTGACGTTGCATTCAGAGGCGTGCTGCATGCGATAGGGTCGTGCATCGGAATTGAGCGAGGTGATCACAACGAGGCAGCACGCAGAAATAACTTGCTTGAACATCGCAGGCTCCGGGATTGATGGATCCTGCCCCGAGCAACGAGCAACTAACAAAGATTGGCTGAAATGGGTCAAAAGAGCGGCCCAATGCTGGATCAGGGGCCGGCTATACTTCTGGAGTAACTCAAAACGCGTCGTTGAAGAGCGCCTTCTGCCGCGAGTGGGGCCGTGAACGCTGCGCCCGCTTCACGTGTCGATCATGGCCACGTAGTCCACGTGAAGAGTAATTGGTCCCTTCGATCCGTCCAGAATGACGCGGAGGCTCTTCGGATAGTATCCGGCCCCAACCACGGTCCCGGTCTTTCCAGATAAGCGAGGACCGGCTGCCGGCTTTACCTGAATTCGTGAACCCGGCGGAAACTTGAGGTTCGTTTGGGCCGACCCTGAGATGACGTCCTCGGCAGCAAATGAGCTGATTCTACTCGAAAAATCGCCAGCGCGCGGCACAGCGAACGGGTGGGACAAATTCGATTCGCGCGCGCTATCAAAAAGAGCTCTCCAGCCACGGCGCTAGAGGCAAGGCATGCCGGCACCTAATGCTTCCGCAATTTTCGTCGCCAGGAACTGCGGCTGCTGGTTGAGCTGGTGCGGGCCGTGCTTGTATTTGCGCGTCCAGATAGAAGCAGCGTCGGGATCTGCGATGTATCGGCAAACGGCTCGTCCCGGATGGCCAGGCTCCTGCGGCGACCAGGAATATTGGTCGCCGATGCTTTCTAGCTGAGTCGCAACGCGCATCATTTGAATGCAGGAGACGTCTCGAAATGTTGCGGATGCACGGGCAGGCTCTGATCCTCTCGATCGATAGATCAGTCCGGCGCGGCTAGCTGGGCGGCGCGTACAGGGGCCGCCCGGGATTTGTTGAGGGCGTGATGGGCGTCAGGCCGATCGGCCAGGCTAGTCCGGCTCTGAGGCGTCGATTTCGTGACGTCCGCGGTCGCTTGACACGAGGCTGAGCGTAGGTTCCCGATCGATTGACAACGGCAGCGCGTGACCATTCGAGACCCGCACCAGTGATCCGTTGTTCATTCCCCAAATTGCGGCCTGCGTCCTGTTCTGGACCCGTATCTTGCGCAGGATCGCCTTGACGTGAACCTTCACGGTCGCCTCGGCAATATCGATCTTTCGCGCAATGCACTTGTTGGAATTGCCCTCGATCAGATAGGAGAGAATCGCCCGCTCTCGCGGTGACAGATGAGGTGCTATCCGTTCTTCGGCCGCAACGAGGAGATTTGATCGCTCTTCGATCGCTGGCTGAAGCTGAGGCTCGCGATCGAAACCGCTATCGAGCACGAATGACAGGAAAGCCGGTGGAAACACCGTCTCGCCCATCGTCACGAGTTCGATGGACTTGATGAAAGCGTCGCATGAATTGACGTCGACGAAGTAGCCGCTGGCGCCGGCCTTGTAGGCCGCGATCAACTCATCCGGCCGGTAGTGGTCCGAAACGATCGCGACGCGCGCGTCCGGATAGTGCTCTCTTACAAACCCGATGTGCTTCATGGCTGCATCGAATTCGCCGGTGCTGTGGATAATCACAAACAGGAGCTGCTGATGTGCCTGGAGTGTGCTTGTAACTTCATCGGTGCTCGAGGCCGAGACCGCAATTTGAAAATCTGCCGCATGCAGTATTTGAGAAATTCCCTCTCGCAGCAAAATATTTCGTCCGATCAAAACAACTTTGCAGGATTGCCGCCTCCTCATCTTACCCTCCGCAACCAACGCAATGACACAACTTGAATGGAAACACGCAGGAAAAGGAACAAAGCGTCTCATGGCCCGGTTTTTCTGATTTACAGAAGCCGGGCGCCGTTTAGTTAATAATTACTGAAGGTTAGATTCGATCTTTCGATTTTGCCTATATACCTTTGGTTATAGGCCGATGGGTCCTCAAGCTGTTGGTGAACGGCCGTCAGAGATTGACTTGGGGGCGAAAGAGAATACTGATTCAACCTTTGAATGTTCGCCCTGAGCGGGTGAATCCGTTCGCGAAAGCCTTGCTCCATCGCGATGCTTTCGAACTTGCCAAGTGGCAAGACTGCTCTCCAGCGGTTGTGAGCCGTGACCACCGGGTTCATACGGCCCTTTGATCCGGCGAACTTGATGTATATTGCGATCACAGACTCGTGCGGTTATTTGCCTCATAGGTCCGCTACGCCAAATGATACTTTAGGGAATTGCTCGAAGTTTATTTGTTGGTGATCAATTGATGTTGGAGCGGCAAGGGCGGGGGCCTGTAGCTTCAATCGCGGGAATTTTGGGGGCGGCAGGTTAGGGAGCGCCCGATGCGTCGTGCGACTGTAGTGATTGCAGACCGACACCCAATGGTTTTGCAGGGTCTCGCAAGTGTTCTCGGTTCAGAATCCGATTTTGAGGTCGTTGCATCCTGCGGCGATGCTGCGAGTTGCATCCAGGCAATTTTGACGCTTGCGCCCGACATAGCGATCATGGATGCGGCAATGCCGGAGCTGACCGCGCTGATGAACAATTCGCTCAGCCATTCGGACAGCCGACCAACGCGGTTTGTGTTCTTCGCGCCCAGCGAGGACTATGATCTTGTGTTGGCGGGCGCCCCCGCCGGGTACAGTGTCCTTCTCAAGGAGATGACAGGCCAAGCCGTGGTGCAAGGCTTGCGAGACATTGCCAACGGCCAGACCGTTGTTCCGTTATCACCCACCGATCAGGCCGCGCCTCGCGAGCAGAGTCCGAATCCGGAAAGTGCGCTCGCGGTGCTCACCGAGCGCGAGCGGCAGATCATGCGCCTGGTCTCTCGTGGCCTGTCCAACAAGGAAATCGGCCGCCGGCTCAACATTGCGGATGGCACCATCAAGGTTCACCTCCACAACATTTTCCAGAAGCTTGAAATCGGCAATCGCACTGCGCTTGCTGCCCTCGCCATCTCGCAGGATGACCGCGCCAATTCGGCGCAGGACAAACCGGCGCATGCTGGATCGGATCCGGTGCCCGGGGAGCGCTAAGACATCATATCGCACTGTTTGCAGTGCGATATGCGGGCATTTCGCCGAAGCCCAGCCGAGCGACTATTGCACCTTCAGATTGCGCAAGCGCCGGCAGAGCTGCGTTTTCGGTCTCTTATCCCTCGATGGAGAACTGAAGAACGAACAGCGACCGGCCGCCAAGCTCGGGGCTGTCGCTGACTTCCACCTGCCAGGAAATGTAATGCAGGAGTGGGTCCATCACGTCGTGCTTGAGGATCTCGCCGCTCAGTTCGATCGCAGTAGTCCGTGCCGCGGAAATGTCGGGGAGATCAAGTCCGACATCGTCGAGCACTGAATGACCGTCGTGGATATGAAAGAAATACCGCGGCATGGATGTCTCCGGACAACGCGAACATTCCGATGACTGCAGCGAGCCCCCCGCATCACGGTCGAGATTTCGCATCGCAGGGGCGCGCATAGCAAGCGGCTATTCTAGGAGGGCTCAATCATCATTGATGGGTACCCCGACGTTGATCTCTATGATCACGAATTCAGAATGAACAATTGCTTCTCGAGGACTACGATGATGTTGCGTCGACGGAGCCCACTTCGGCGCAGCGTTGCGGCCCCGGCCCTGCGAATCCCCAATGCCCCCGCCGGGGCCGCGCTCTTTTCGCAAGTCCCGCCTGGTCGTCCATCACCGCCGCGCAGAAATTGCAACCGATACGCCGATCGCTCGGGAGCGGACGGTTTGACCCTTGGGGAGATGATCTCGAAAAATCATATCCGGTAGTAGTCGCGATACCAGCGGACGAAATTGGATATGCCGGTTTCGATAGGGGTGGAGGGCGAAAACCCGGTATCGCGCATGAGATCGCCAACGTCGGCAAACGTTTCCGGAACATCCCCAGGCTGCATTGGCAGCATTTCCTTCGCCGTGGTTCGTCCCAGCTCTTTCTCGATCAATTCGAGGACGTGCATCAGCGCTTCCGGGCGGTTATTGCCTACATTGTAGAGCTTGGCCGGTGCGCCCGCCGCATCGGCGTTGTCCTCCGGAGCGCGCTCGATCAGCCGCGAGATGACGCGAGTGACGTCGTCGACATAGGTGAAGTCGCGCCGCATCCGGCCATGGTTGAAGAGCTTGATCGGCTTGCCTTTGACGATCGCGTCGGCGAACAGGAATATCGCCATGTCGGGCCGGCCCCACGGGCCGTAGATCGTAAAGAACCGTAAGCCGGTGACCGGGAGCCGGTACAGGTGGCTGTAAGAATGGGCCATCAGCTCGTTGGCTTTCTTCGTCGCGGCATAGAGGCTGACGGGGTGGTCGGCCCTATGCCGGGTCGAAAATGGTAACTCGGCATTGGCGCCGTACACGGACGATGATGATGCGTAGATCAAATGACCACAGGCGTTATGCCTGCAGCCTTCGAGGACGTTGAGGAACCCCTCAAGATTGGCGTCGACATAAGCGTGCGGCTGATCGATCGAATGCCGGACGCCGGCCTGAGCGGCCAAATGGACCACTCTCGCAAAACGATGTTTTGCGAACAACTCGGCCATCGTCGACCGATGTCCAAGATCGATCTGCACGAAGGAAAAACGCGGATCGCGGCGCAGAATGTCGAGACGCGCGCGCTTCAAGGCGGGATCGTAGTAGCTGTTGATGTTGTCCAATCCGACGACACGACGCCCTTCATCGAGCAGTCGACGTGCAACATGAAAACCGATGAAGCCAGCAGCTCCGGTCACCAGGACGTCGTCGGCAACTTGCTCTGAGCGAGATGACATTCGCTGTCCAAGTTAGATGGAGTTCGAACGGCGAAAAAGGCGCCATCGATCGCAGAAAGTTAGCTCTCAATCGCGCCGCATCTCGATTGCGCAAATGAGCGCACCTGACGATGGCGGCGGAGCCGAGCTGCCAGCAGCCGCTCGAACGGGTTACTCCGTGCATCCTCGCCGCTGTCCTCAAATTCCAGGGGCGTAGCGTATTTAATGTCCGAGCGAACCGCGTCATCATCCATTTGCATGAAGATGAAGCCAGGCAAACCTGCAGAGTTGTTTCAGCGGCGGGCTTGCCCGACGTGGCCGTCGGCTTGGAGTACGCGCTGTCGAACGATCGACGTCGGTGACTTGAGCGCAAACGGCGTGGTCAGGGGTGTTTGCGATGAAGATGGTCCGTGTTGATGCTCTCGGCGCGAATGTATCGAGCATCGGTTTCGGCTGCGCGTCGCTCGGAGGGCGCGTTGGGGCTCGCAGGGGGACCGAGGGGCTCGAGCGCGCATACGACGCCGGAATAACCTGGTACGACGTGGCGCCTTCGTATGGCGATGGGATGGCCGAGTCGATCTGGGGCAAATTCGCATCAGGGAAGCGCGGCAGCGTCTATATCTGCACAAAGGTCGGGATGCGCCCGCGTGATACCTCCGCCGTTAAGCGGATCCTGAAGCCGATAGCGCGCGCCGCTCTTGCGGTGTTTCCCGGGATCCAACCGCGCCTCTCCGCAATGAAGTCGAAGCCCTTCAAAGTGCCGCTATCGGCCGAGCTGATCAGGACGAGCATCGAGGATAGCCTGAGGCGACTTCGCACGGATTATGTAGATGTGCTTGCTCTCCACCGTCCCACCCGCGAAGAGGTCGTTCGCGAAGACATCATTCGAGCGGTCGAGCGCATCGTTCAGGACGGGAAAGCCCGCGCAATTTCGATTGCGGGCAATAACGAGGGCGGAATTGACGACCTCCATGAATCTCTACCATATCGGCTGATACAGATCGCGAATAATCCGCTCGAGCCGAATCTTCAGAGATCGACGGAGATTGCGCGGCGCAGGACGTTTGTCACGTATGGATCATTCTCGAGCGTCGATCCGCTTGTCGCGAGGCTGGGATCGGAGAAGGAAATACTGAACGGCCTTTACGAGATGGGATACCGGGGCGACCTCACCGAGATCGCTGCTGCCTTCGTCGTGGATTACGCGCTGGCAACGAACTCTACAGGAGTCTCACTGTTTTCGATGTTTCGGAAAGAGCATCTCGCGTTCAATCTGCGCCGGTCAGCGCAAATCCCGGCGCTTCATCAGCTCAATCGCATCGTCGCCGAGCTCTCGAACGGGCCGCGGCAAACCGAACGATTGGTCATGCGTGCGTCGGTGTAGCGATCAAGTGCGGAGCTTATGGGTATGAGGTCTACTCCGTCATCATCATACAATCGGCGGCTGCGCGTGCTAGAATTCGCGTCCCACGATACTACTCGCCAATGTTGTCGACGATATTCGACAGGCGCGCGGGCGGCCGGGAGGCGGCTAGCTTGAGCGTCTCGCCGAAGCATGCGCAGCAGGGCAGGCCAAAGGTGAGGGGGCCAGGCCGATGCCGTCGCGTTAGGAGATTGCCCGCGATCGCGGTTGCGCCTGGCGGCGCGCTTCGCGGGGCCGTTGGTAGTTGCTCGGAGAGAGGCCATGTGCGGAATTGTTGGTGTCGTCGGGCGGGGCCCAGCCTCTGCTCTTCTTTTGGATGCGCTGAAGCGGCTTGAATATCGCGGATATGACTCAGCCGGTATTGCCACTCTCGAGGACGGTTTGCTGACGCGACGTCGTGCGGTCGGAAAGCTCGTGAACCTCAAGAGTCGGCTCGACTTGGAGCCGCTTGCCGGGCGGATCGGAATTGGTCACACCCGCTGGGCAACGCACGGCCGTCCCGATGAGACGAATGCGCATCCTCACATGGTTGATGGTGTGGCGATCGTGCACAATGGGATCATCGAAAACCATCGAGAGTTGCGCAATGATCTCAAAGCGGCCGGTGCACATTTTGCGACCGAAACCGACTCCGAAGTGGTTGCGCATCTCGTTAGCCGCGAGCGGAAGAACGGATACGAGCCGGTCGCAGCGGTGCGTAAGGTGCTCCCGCGCTTGAGCGGAACGTTCGCGCTCGCCTTCCTGTTCGAGGGGCACGACAATCTCCTGATCGGTGCCCGAAAGGGCTCGCCGCTTGCTGTCGGCTACGGTTGCGGCGAAATGTTCCTGGGGTCGGATGCGATGGCGCTCGCGCCTCTGACGGATATTGTCGCCTACCTTGAGGACGGCGATCTCGCCGTTGTGACCCGAGAGCAGATCGAGTTTATCGACGTGAACGGCGCGCGCCTGCGCCGTACGTCGGCCAAAATCGCTGGTGCCGCCGTGATTGTTCACAAGGGCGAGCATCGCCACTTCATGGCGAAGGAGATTCACGAACAGCCGAAGGTGGTTGGGCAGACGCTTGCGCAATATATCGCGCCCGACGGGAGGATCAGGTTGCCGGCAGGCGTGGATGTGGACTTCGGGACAGTCGATCGCGTGTCGATTGTAGCTTGCGGGACCTCCTTCTACGCCGGTCTGATTGCGAAGTACTGGTTCGAGCGCTACGCCAAGCTCCCGGTCGAGATCGATATTGCTTCGGAGTTCCGCTATCGCGATGTTCCGTTTGGCGCGGGCAATCTGGCGATTTTCGTGTCGCAATCCGGCGAAACGGCCGACACGCTCGCTTCGTTGGAGTTCGCCAAGACCCACGGCCAGCGTATTCTCTCTGTCGTCAACGTGCAAACCTCGACGATGGCTCGTTCGAGCCACATCGTAATGCCCACATTGGCCGGTCCGGAAATAGGGGTCGCATCGACAAAGGCGTTCACCTGTCAGCTGGCAATCTTGCTCTGCATTGCAATCGCTGCCGGTCGTAGTCGCGGTGTGCTCTCGGCCGAAGACGAGCGATCACTCGTCCGGGCCCTTGCCGAGATTCCAGGCTATATGGCGCGCGCGCTCGAACTGGAGCCGAAAGTCCATGAGCTCGCGCGTGAGATCGCCAGGGCCAGAGACGCTCTGTTCATAGGCCGGGGCACCAATTATCCGCTGGCATTGGAGGGTGCCCTCAAGCTCAAGGAGGTCACTTACATTCACGCAGAGGGCTATGCGGCCGGTGAGCTCAAACATGGACCAATCGCGCTGATCGACAAGGGCCTGCCGGTCATCGTCATTGCGCCGTACGACGCGACGTTCGAAAAGACCATGTCGAACATGCAGGAGGTGATCGCCCGTGGGGGCCGCATCATCCTCTTGACCGACGAGAGAGGTGCTTCACTCGCCGCGTCCAGTGGTTGCTCGGTCCTGGCCTTACCGGATATGCCCCCGATCGTGGCGCCGCTGGCTCTCGCGGTGCCGCTACAGCTCCTTGCCTATCACAGTGCCGCGATTATGGGGACCGACGTGGACCAGCCGCGGAATCTCGCGAAGTCCGTGACCGTCGAATAGCCGGTCCGGTCGCGCCACTTCCGCTTCAGAAAGAGGTGCTGTCGAAAGCAGGATGCTGGTCTGACAGACCGGGACGCTCCGAAATGGGTGCCTCTTTCGACCAATCCGCGTTCTCAGCGGCTCGGGGTAAAATCTGGTGGCCTTCGGGCCCAGGTTAAGCACCGACGTCCGCAGGGCAGGCGGCCCCGCTATATTGTAACCGCGTTGGCGGGGCCGCTGCTGCCAAGAAACGAGCTAGGTCCTGGAGGCTGCTTCCATCCGACGAAGCGAGTGGGTCGTCTCGGGGGCGATGCGGCTCGGACTTGAGATACACAACTCCTCAGAACCAGCCGCCTTGCGCGCGCTCCGCAGCCGGATCCTCGCAGACTCTTCGGCATCAGGCGGCAAGGGCAGCCCGTTCAGGGAGTAGTCCTTTCGGGTTATTGGAAGACCGTTCCGCTTCGAGATAGCTTCAGGCAAGCCCGTCCGGTCGACGAGCTCGTTTGGCATGCTACGTGCGCTTCGCGAGGGATCATGTCGGTTTTGACGGGAACGGCCGGCGCGGACATTCGACGTGGTGATATGATTAAGGTGATCAAAGGGAGGCTGTTCCCGGCGCTCCTTTACGAGCAACATGAGGGCGGCGCCGCCGAAGATATTCCCGAGGGCGCCCGTGCCTATTGCCTCAAAGACAAAGTCTGGCGAACGATGCCTCCGGGCTTCCGCCCCTCCTAGAGCTTGCTGGCAAACCAGCATCGCAAAATGGCCGAGCCAGGCTCGGCCAAGTCGTGAGCGGGCCGGGACCGCAACCTCCGCGGTAGGTCTGGACCGACGGCGGAGCGCCGTGTGTGCAGACTAGCTGCAGCTCAGCGGCAACGGCTGGTCGGGGTGCAGCTCGTACCAATCGTAGCAATCTGGATAGGCGCCGTAGAATCCGTATCCGGGTCGATCGCGACCAAAGCGGTGGAACGCATGTTGGCGCAGGCCGATGCCGCCGTTGCCGGCATGACCGCCGAATCCGAGATGTTCGCCGCCAAAGCCTCCATCACGCGCCATGCCGCCGAAATGCGCGCCGCCGCCGCCGAAGCCCATATGTCCGCCGCCAAAGCCACCACCGCCAAAACTGGCGTGGCCGCCGCCGCCAAAGCCACCACCGTGGCCGCCGCCGCCGCCACCGCCGTGCGCCTCGGCCGCTCCGATGGCCAGGGTCGAGGCAAGCGCCGCCGTTGCCAAAATCATGATTGCTCGTTTCATGGGACACTCCTTTCGTGTCGATCTGCCTGGTCATCCATGCAGTCCGCTTCCGCGTCGTGCCGTCGCCAAAAGCTCCTGATGACAAGGCTCGTGATGAAAGGAGAGGTAGGAGCGATGCGCGGCAATCCCACTAAATTCGACTTCAGGAACGAGGCGCACCGGTAGGGAAGTTGACCCTGCCGCGGGGGCCGCGGCCCACAAAGGGGCGGGCTGAACGTTCCGGCCCGCCCCCGTCGTTCGATGAGGAGCGGCCGACCGAGGCGCCCGGCCGGCCAGGGAAATGCCGTGATCAGAAGCTGCCCGTGCCGGGCTCGCAAGGCACGTTGTTGCCGGTCCACGGCGCCGTCGCGAAAGCGCCGACGCGCGGCGCAGGAACGCAGACGCGGCCTCCCTGCTGATAGAAGGGCGCATCCGGTGCGGCCGTATCGGTTGTCATCGCGGGCTGTCGCATGACGGAATGGTGCTCGCGCGCCATGACGGGTCCCCCGAGCACGGCGGCTGCAATCAATCCCGTCGACAAGAGTTTGAGAGTGGTCATTTCGGCTTCTCCTTTGATGACATCAGGCCGACCAAGCGGCTCCCCATCAACGTATGGACGGCCGGGCATTGTCCAAATGCACGAATTGCTCACCGGATTTCAACGGCCTGTGAGCCGACGCGGCGTTGCAAGCACGATCGTGCGAATGCGCAACATCCGTTGCCTTGAGAGTAACGGGAAGCGCATCGCGGGCATATGTTCATGAAAGCGCAGTTCAGAATGGAGGCGGAAGATGATCACGACGACAGCGAGACGTATGGCCATCGCGCTAGCCCTGTTGGCGACGGAGACGGCACGCTTCCTGAATCGCTATTTAGTGGTGCCCCATTCTCCGCAGGACTATCTCGTCAGACAACGAGTGGCCTATGGCAGGCTGGCGCGGCGCCGCGCGTTCAGAGCGGGCGGGCGTTGAACATGACGCTCCGGACCGCCGAGCCCGTGCTCCTCCGCCGCAGGCCGAAACGCCTCGCAGAACGTGGGAGCAGGATCATGACGCGGATTCTTCTGATCGAAGATGATGCCGAAACCGCCGAGGTGATCGTCGCCGAACTCGCCGATCGCGGTTTTGAGGTCCAATGGGCCCCTGACGGCGTCGACGGTCTCGATCGGGCGCGCGCGGCGTGTCCGGATGCCATGATCGTCGATCGCATGCTGCCCGGAATGGACGGGCTGACCGTGATCGAGGCCTTGCGCAAGGATCGGGTCGGGACGCCGGTGCTGGTTCTGAGTGCGCTCGGCGCCGTGGACGATCGGGTGCGCGGATTGCGTATGGGGGGAGACGACTATCTCACCAAGCCGTTCGCGATCATCGAGCTCGTCGCACGCATAGAGGCGTTGTTGCGCCGTCCGATGGACAGCCGCGAGACCACGTTGCATGTCGGGCCGCTGGAGCTCGACCTGATCGAGCGGACCGCGCGACGGGACGAGCGCGAGATCGATCTGTTGCCGCGTGAGTTTCGCCTGCTCGAATACATGATGCGCCGGAGCGATCAGTTGCTCACGCGCGCGATGCTGCTCGAAGAGGTCTGGAACTACAAGTTCGTTCCGGCAACGACGAATCTGATCGACGTGCATATGGGCCGGCTGCGCCACAAGGTCGATGGTCCCGGCGATGCGCAGCTCATCCACAATGTTCGCGGCTCCGGCTTCATTCTGCGTTCGCGCGCATAGAGACGCGAAACCCAGGGGCTCGCGGAGCAAATCTCGGACGAATACAGAGTGCCGGTTCGATGCGCCAGATTCAGTTCATCCGTTCGAACACGTTCCTCTGGGCCCTGGCGGTGGCGGCCGCATTTGCGCTGTTCGTGGTCGGGCTGTTCGCGTTCACCTATTGGAAGCTCGACGACTATCTGATCGCGCGATCCGACCGCATGATCGCGACCCGGATCAACTTCATCGCCGATTTGCCGCCGGGGCGCCGCATCGGAGCGATCTCCGATCATCTCGAGCAGGATTCCAGGGGCGTGCAGTACGCGGGACTTTTCAATGGTGCCGGCACCCGGCTGGCCGGCAACATCGACAGCTTGCCGCGCGCACTCGATCTCGGCGGAGCGGCGCAGGGTGTGCGGCTCGACCTCATCGAGAAATCGGCGGTCCACGGACCGGTCATCAGGGTCGTGGGCAGGCGTCTTGAGAACGGCGATGTCCTGGTGATGGGACGGAATGTCGATGAGACGCACGAGATCTCGAGTGTCGTGGGGCAGGCACTCGCGCTCGGCCTGCTGCCGGCGTTCTGCCTCTGTCTGCTGGCCGGAGCGTGGCTGAGCGTTCGCGCCCAGAGACGCGTGGAGGAGGTGAACCAGCGGGTGCAGCGGATCGTGGCCGGGGAGTTGCGCGAGCGGCTTCCGGAGGACAATTCCGACGATCCGTTCGGGCGACTGGCCAGGATCGTCAACGGCATGCTCGCCGAGATGGAGACCATGATCAACGCGCTTGCCGGTGTCGGCAACGATATCGCCCATGATCTCAGGACGCCGCTCACGCGCGCTCGCCTGGCGCTGGAGCGCGGCCGAACGCATGCGACCACCCTGGAGCAGCTCCAGGAGGTCACGGACAAGGCAATGGCCGGAATCGATCAGTCGCTCGCGATCGTCACCGCCTTGCTGCGCCTCACCGAGATCGAGAACAGTCGCCGCACCGCCGGTTTCGGCAACGTTGCGCTCGACGAGATCCTGCGCGAGGTGTGCGACGTCTATGAGCCCATCGCCGAAGACAAGGGCATCGGGCTTGGCGTCGTCATCGATCGCAATGTGCAGGTGTGGGGCGATCGGGACCTGTTGTTCGAAGCGATGGCCAATCTCGTGGA
Source organism: Bradyrhizobium sp. MOS001 (assembly GCF_004634465.1). NCBI lineage: Bacteria > Pseudomonadati > Pseudomonadota > Alphaproteobacteria > Hyphomicrobiales > Nitrobacteraceae > Bradyrhizobium > Bradyrhizobium sp. MOS001. The sequence goes on along the minus strand of NZ_SPVJ01000018.1, from coordinate 96,436 downwards.
CAATGCCGTCAAGTTCACGCCGCCCGGCGGCCAGGTGAGGCTCGAACTGGTGTCGGAAGACGACACGGCGCTCGTGCGCGTAAGTGACACCGGACCCGGCATCAGCACGCAGGAGCGCGAAGCGGTGCTGCGGCGATTCTATCGTTCCGACAAGATGCGCAATACGCCGGGGGTTGGGCTTGGACTGAGCCTGGTGGCCGCCATCGTCAAGCTGCATGGCTTTCGATTGATCATCGGTCCGGCTCCCGGCGGGCGGATCGAGATCCTTGCCTGGACCGGGAGGGCGAGCAAAGCCGCCGCATGCCGGTCCCGGACCCCAACTCTCGCAACCGTTAATCAGATGTGATGCCCCTCATGATGCGTGATGTTCTCGATGCCATGACATGCCGAGTGACATGCCGAATGTCTGAAGGCGAATTCAGGTTTGTTACGCTCAATTCAGTCGCCTCTGCCTCCGGAGGCTTCCTAGAGTCCGCTCGCCGGTTTCGTATGTGGGAGTGACAGATGCAGATCCGCCCCGAAGGCGTGAGGAATGGTGCCATGGCTGTCGCGGCCGGAGCCCCATCGCCCTCCTTCCTCAGCGCCTATTCCGCGGCCATCAAGCGCTATGAACTGCTTGAGCCCGGTCACGAGCAGCAGCTTGCACGCCGCTGGCGCGAGACGCGGGACCGTGGTGCCGTGAACGCGCTCGTCACGAGTCATCTCCGGCTCGCAGCCAAGGTGGCGCGCGGCTACAAGGGGTACGGTCTGCCCTTGGCCGATGTGATTGCGGAGGCAAATCTCGGCCTCGTCATCGCGGCGTCACGCTTCGAACCCGGCCGCGGTGCGCGGTTCTCCACCTATGCGGTTTGGTGGATCAAGGCCTCGGTTCACGAATACATCCTGCGCTCCTGGTCTCTGGTCAGGATCGGCACGACGGCAGCGCAGAAGAAGCTGTTCTTCAAGCTCCGTAGCGAGATGAGGAAAGCCGCGGGCGGCGCGATGGCGGCGCTCACGCCCGATGTCGCCGAGACGATCGCGGAAAGGCTCGACGTCACGGCGCGTGAGGTGATCGAGATGGATTCCCGCCTGAACGGTGACATGTCGCTGAATGCGCGCGTTGGCGACGACGAGCAGGGAACCGAATGGGAAGCGTTGCTGGTCGATCAGGCGATCGACGCGGAGACGGTACTCGCCGATCATGAGCAGACGGAGCGCCGTACCAACGCCTTGCGCGTTGCGCTGGGCATGCTCACGGCACGCGAGCGTCATATTCTGGAGGCAAGGCGGCTGGCGGAATGCCCGGTTACGCTGGACCAACTCGGCTTCGAGCTTTCGATCTCCAGCGAGCGGGTTCGGCAGATCGAGATCCGCGCCTTTGCCAAGGTCAGGCGAGCCGCAATTCTTGCCGCGCAGGATGCGGCACGCAAGCGCGCCGACGGCGCCTCGGGCTCACGGTCGCGGGAGCTCACCGCTCCATGAGCGATCGAGAAGCGGTGATGCCGGTACGAATGATGTCTGTCCTGCCGCGGAGCATCTGAATTCGTTTTCATTTGAACGGATGCTCTCCCGTCCTCATCTATTCAATGATCCCGCGCAACTTGCTTCAGGCAGAACCACCATGGGAATTGTTCGCTTCGCGCTACGGTTTCCGCACACGTTCTATGTGCTTGCGGCGCTGATCCTGTTTCTCGGCGGCATCGCGATCTGGTCGATGCCGACGGACATTTTTCCGGAGATCCGCATTCCCGTCGTCACGGTGGTGTGGAGCTACACCGGCCTGTCGACGCCCGAGATGGAGCAGCGCGTCAGCACCTACAGCCAGTATTCGATCAGCGCCAATGTCAGCGGCATCAAGAACATCGAGGCGCAAACTCTCAACGGTCTGTCGGTTCAGAAGATCTACTTCCAGCCGGACGTGAATCTCGACCTCGCAATCTCGCAGATCGTCTCGGCAACCAACGCCATCCGCGCCCTGATGCCGCCGGGCATTCAGCCGCCGATCATCGTACAGTTCAATGCATCGAGCGTGCCGGTGTTGCAGCTCAGCCTCGAGTCCAATAGTCTGAACGAGCAGCAACTATACGACTTCGGCATCTACCGTATCCGGCAGCAATTGGCGCCTGTTCCGGGCGTGACGCTGCCCACGCCTGCCGGCGGCAAGTACCGCCAGATCATGGTCGACATCGATCCGAACAAGCTCCTGTCGCGCGGATTGACGCCGCTCGACATCGTCAATGCGGTGAACACCCAAAATCTGACGCTGCCCACCGGGACGACGAAAATCGGCGACACCCAGTACACCGTTCGAACCAATGCCACGCCGGCCTCGATCAAGGATCTCAACATGATCCCGGTCAAGTTCGTGAACGGGGCCACGATCTTCCTGAAGGACGTGGCCCAGGTCCGGGACGGCTCCCAGGTCCAGCAGAACATCGTGCGCGAGGACGGTCATCGCGCCGTCCTGCTCAGCGTGATCAAGAACGGAAATGCCTCGACGCTCGCCGTCGTCAACGGGGTGAAGAAGGCCTTGAGTTCGATTCGCGCGTCGGCTCCTGCAGGGCTGAAGATCAACGAGCTGTTCGACCAGTCGGTCTTCGTCACCCATTCGGTGGATGGCGTGCTGCGCGAGGGCGCGATCGCGGCGGGCCTCACGGCGCTGATGATCCTGCTGTTTCTGGGATCGTGGCGATCGACGCTGGTCGTCTTGATCTCGATCCCGCTGGCGATGCTGTCTTCGCTGGTCGTGCTGTATTGTCTCGGCGAGACCTTGAACACGATGACGCTCGGTGGGCTTGCACTCGCGGTCGGCATCCTGGTCGACGATTCCACGGTGACGATCGAGAACACGCACCGACTCTGGACCGAGGAAGGCATGCCGTTGCCCGATGCGACGCTGCACGGGGCGGCTGAAATCGCGGTGCCGACGCTCGTCTCCACGCTCGCAATCAGTTGTGTGTTCACCTCGGTCGTATTTCTGGAAGGGCCGGCCAAATACCTCTTCACCCCGCTGGGTCTGGCGGTGGTGTTCGCGATGCTGGCGTCATATGCGTTGTCGCGAACGCTGACGCCGATCACCATCGGCCTGTTGCTGAAGGGCGAGCGGCGCCATGGCGAGGGCGGAAGCCCGTCGGGCATCTTCGGCCGCGCCTCTGCGATGTTCGAGCGCGGATTCGAACGCCTGCGCAACGGCTATTCCGATTTGCTGTTGACGTTGCTTCGGCGTCGCGTCGTCGTGCCGATCGTCGCGGTGCTGGTGCTGGCCCTCGGCGCCATCATGTTCGTCTATGTCGGCAGGGACTTCTATCCCCTGATCGACGGCGGCCAGATCCAGCTCCACGTTCGCGCGCCTGCGGGCACTCGCATCGAGAAGACGGAAGCAATCTTCCAGGCGGTCGAAGACAAGATCCGCCAAGTGATTCCGGAGCGGGACCGGGCGCTGATCGTCGACAATATCGGGCTTCCGGCGCGTCCCTACAATCTCGCATTCACGGACGGCTCGACGATCGGTGTGAACGACGGCACCATTCTGGTGTCGCTCAAGGATGGGCACAAGCCGACCGCGGACTACGTCAGGAAACTGCGCCAGGTGCTGCCGGCGGCGTTCCCGGAGGACACGTTCTATTTCCAGGCGGCCGACATCGTGACGCAGATCCTGAACTTCGGTCTTCCGGCGCAGATCGATGTCCGCACGGTTGGCTATGGCGACAACAATCTGGCCGTGGCCAAGGAGCTGCAGAAGAGCCTCGCGGCGATCCCCGGTGTCGTCGATGCGCATCTGCAGCAGGAAGTCGATGCTCCGGCGTTCTATGCCGACATCGACCGCACGCGGGCCGCCCAGCTCGGGCTCAACGCCAGCACGGTGGCGACCAATATCAATGTCAGCCTCAGCTCGTCGGCTCAGGTCTCGCCGAACTTCTGGACCGATCCGACGTCGGGCATCCCGTATTATCTGGCCGTGCAGACGCCCGAATACAGGGCCAATTCGCTGAACGCACTGGGAAACACGCCGGTGTCGGCCTCACTTGCCGCGAGCGGGCAGACGGTGCCCGGTCTCCTCAGCAATGTCGCGACGTTCAAGCGGGGGAGTGTCCCCACCAATTCGAACCAGGCCAACGTCCAGCCGGTGTTTGACGTCTATGCGAGCGTCCAGGGTCGCGATCTCGGCGGCGTCGCGGCCGATATCAACAAGGTCACGTCCACACTCCAGAAGCAGCTCCAGCCGGGTAATTCGATCCAGGTCCTGGGACAGATCCAGAGCATGAATCAGTCGTTCCGCAATCTCGGAATCGGCCTGCTGTTTGCCGCGATCCTGGTCTACCTGCTGATGGTCGTGAACTACCAGAACTTCGGCGATCCCTTCGTCGTCATCATGGCGCTGCCGGCGACCTTGTGCGGCATCTTGACGATGCTGTTCATCACCGGAACGACACTGAACGTGCCTTCGCTGATGGGGGCGATCATGGCGGTCGGCGTTGCCTCCGCGAATTCGATCCTGCTCGTGACGTTCGCGCGTGATGAGCAATTGAAGGGACATTCCGCGTTCCAGGCGGCGCTGAGCGCGGGCCGCACCAGGATCCGGCCGGTCCTGATGACTGCTGCCGCGATGATCGTGGGCATGATCCCGATGGCGCTCGGAGGTCCGGGCGAGGAGCAGAACGCCGCGCTCGCGCGCGCTGTGATCGGCGGACTTCTGTTCGCGACCCCGACGACTTTGCTGATCGTGCCGTACCTCTTTGCCATGCTGCGCAAAGGTAACGATGGCAAGCCTCACCACGGCGTATTCGAGGAGCAACCGGAATGAGCGACGTTCGTGTGCGGACCAATGACGACGAGGCGAGGGACCCGCCCGATGCGGAGAGCCGCCGCATCGTCGAGCTCCCCGGCAAGGCCGCGCCATCCGGACGCCGTTACGGCGGCGCGCTGCTCGGAGGAGGTATGCTTCTGCTGCTCGCGGGCGGTCTCGGCATTGGCGGCTGGCGGCACTATCAGGCGGCGCGTGAGGTCGCTGCAGTGGCGGAGCAGGTGAGAACCGCCATTCCGGAAGTGCGGGTGGCGGTGGTCCGGCCCAGCGGCGACCTGATGAAGGTTACCTTGCCGGCGACGACGACCGCGTTCGAGGCAGCCAATATCTTCGCGCGGACCAGTGGCTATATCGAAAAGCGCTATGTGGATATCGGCGATCGGGTCAAGAAAGGCGATCTTCTCGCGGCAATCACCGCTCCGGAGCTCGACCAGCAGATCGCCCAGGCCCAGGCGACGCTGGCGCAAAACCAGGCCGCCTTGCAGCAGGCGCAAGCGAGCCGGGAGCTTGCCGACGTCACCAATGCGCGCGACAGCAATCTGGTCAAGCAAGGCTGGCTGACGGCACAGCAGGGGGACAACGATCGTCTCACCCTGCGTGCACAGCAGGCGGCCGTGGGTGTCGCCCAGTCGAACATCACGGCGCAGGAGGCCCAGATTCGAGTCCTTCAGCAGGAGAAAGCCTACCAGCGCGTGGTGGCGCCGTTCGACGGCGTGATCACACAGCGCAACGTGGACAATGGCAGCCTGGTGCAGGCCGGGTCGACCTTCATGTTCACGCTGATGCATTCCAATGTGATCCGAACCCAGGTTTTCGTGCCGCAGGACGAGGCCTTCGGAGTTGGACCGGGCGTCGACGCGGATATTCGCGTCCCCGAGATTCCGGGGCGGACGTTTCCGGGGAAAGTCACGCGCATCGCAAGCGCATTGCAGCCGGGAAGCCGAACTCTGCTGACCGAGATCGACGTGCCCAATCCGGACGGTGCCTTAAGTCCCGGTATCTACTGCACGGTCGAGCTGTCGATCCCACGCAAGACGCCGTCGATGACCGTCTCGTCCGATGCGCTCGTCTTCGATCAGAACGGTCTTCATGTCGCGGTCGTGCGGAATGGCACCGTTCATCTGCAGCACGTCTCGATCGCGCGGGACTTGGGCACCACAATTGAAGTGCGCGAGGGCCTACAGCCCGGCGACCAGGTCGTGCTCAATCCGGCGGTGAACCTGGCGGAGGGCAGCAAGGTCACCATTCGCAAGGTCGAGGTCAGTTAGGAGCATAGAGATGATCCGGGTCGTGCTCGCAACAACGATCGCCCTGCTGTTGGGCTGTTCTTCGAGTGAGGCGCAGGTCTCAACGATGGGCACCACGGCGATGGGCCTTCCAACCGTACCGGGCGCGATCGTGACCTCGCCGCTCAATAGTCCGGGGCCCTTTTCCGCAACAACCGAGCCTGGCGTTCCCGACACGACGCTGGCGCCTGTTCCGCTCGCCTCGGATCCGACGACGCCGGGTACGGTCGTCGTCTGCGCCACGCCATCGACGTCCCCGATGCCGGTGCCGGCGACCCCGATCGTATCGAGCATCGGCTCGTCAGCGTCAGGCATCGGCGCTCCGCTATTGCCGGTCACAGGGCAAACCGGCAGCTCCATCGGAACGATTCCCGCAGCGGCACCGGCGGGAACGGGGACGACGGTCGCATGCAGCTCGACGCCGGGAGGGCTCGCGACAAGCGCTGCGTCCCTGCCGCTCTCGATCCCGCAAGTGCCGTCCAGTCTCGCGCCCGGCACGATCCTGGCGGACACCAGCGCTGCCGGCGGTACCGGCATCGATCCAAATGCCGCCGTCATGCCGAGCCCGAACAGCACGGCCTGCGCGGAAGGCGTCTCGATGAATCTCGCAGCGCCTGCGACCGTGTTGCCGGCCAACGCCTCAGGCGCGGCGCCAACGCCGGGAGTGTCGCCGATCTTGCCGCCGGGATGCTGAGGCGACGCCGCTACAGGACTCTCGTCGCACCGCGTGCGGATCGGGGGATGACACGTCGGCTGGCGTAGCCTTGGCCGTACCAGCGCTTCACGTTGCCGGGCGTAGCTTCAAAACTTCGGCGTCGGGCGGCAGCATCGTTCCACCGTCCCGGTATTTCCAGTCCACCATCACGCCCTTGTTGCCCCGTACAGTGGTGCGGCCGACGAAGGTCCCCATGGTGCTCTGATGGTCGATCGAACGCCAAATCGCCGGGCCGAACGGCGTTTCGAAGCCGACGTTGCCAAAGCCGTCGGCCATCGCCTCGGTATCGAATTTCCCGAGCTTTGCGATCGGTGCCACGATGGAGCTGATCAAGGCGTGACCGACCACGGATCCCATCGTGGGAGCCTCGCCATATCGTGCGGAATAGGCCGAGACGAAGGCGTTGTTGGCGTGATCCAAGACCTCGGTCACCGGATAGCCGGTCACGATCCATCCTTCCGGGGCGTCCTGCCCGAGCGGAAGAAGGTATTCGGGTTCGCCGGTCGTGAACGACACGACGTGTCGCCCTTCGAACAGGCCGCGATCATTGCCTTGCCGGACAAATCTGGCGAGATCGGGTCCGAAGGTGACGTTGAGGATCGCTTCGGGTTTCTGCTGCGCGAGAGCGTTAACGACCACGCCGGCATCAATGGCGCCCAGCGGCGGCCACTGACTGTTGATGAACTCGACGTCGGGACGACGGCGGCTCAGAAGCTGCGTGAACCATCTTACGGCCGACTGCCCGTATTCGTAGTTCGGGGCGATCGTCGCCCACCGCGTCGCCTTCAATTGAGCTGCCTCCTCCACCAGCATGGCTGCCAGCATGTATGTCGAGGGGCGGAGCCGGTAACAATATCGATGCCCTTGCTCCCAAACGAGGGCGTCGGTGAGCGGTTCGCTCGCCACGAAGAGGATCCGGTTTTGCCGGGCGAAGTCGCTGATTGCCAGTCCGACATTCGACAGATATGCGCCTGCCAGAAGATCGACGTCATTCCGCCGCACCAGTTCTTCGGCGGCACGCAGCGCGACGCTCGGCTTGCCTTCATCGTCCCGGCTGATGACCTGCAGCTCTCGCCCGAGGAGACCTCCACTCGCATTCAGCTGTTCGACCGCCAACTGCCAGCCGCGGCGATAGGGCAGGGTAAACGCGGGCGCGCTGCTATAGGAGTTGATCTCGCCGATCCTGATCGGTCTCGTGCCCTGGGCGCGGATGATGCCGGGCGAAAACACCGACGCGCCAACACTGCCTAAGACCTGTCGTCGAGAGATGCTCATCTGGTGCGATCCGGAGGATTGAGTGTGAGGGCTGGTCCAGCGCTGCAGGACATGTCGTGCCGGTCGAAAAGATCAGCAACCTAGTGGCAGGTGCAGGACGGGGGCCGGTCGTCGCCGCCTGTCGAAATCGAGATGCCGGGACTTGCAGCGAGACCGCGCGCAAAGGCGAGCGCGGGAAGATCGACCTCCCGATCGAACAGAGCGCTGACCGGACCGACGAGATCGAGAGCGGTCTGCTGGCGGTCCGACGCCGCCATGATCCTTGCCCAGGCTGCCGCGACCTTCAGCTCATAGAAGCGGCATTGCTGCTCTCTGGCAACGGACAGGCCCTCGGAGAACAGGACTTCCGAGCGGGACCGATCTGACGAGCCATCGGCAAGCAGGATCTCGCCCTTGATCCGCAGCAGATCAGCAAGGCACCACAATTGCTGGCCTTGCCGGGAGATGGCCAGGGCATCTTCCACGGCGGCCAGGGCCTGCGCAGTCTCGCCGACCGCGAACAGTCCTTCGGCGAGCGATCCGAGAAATTCGGGATTGCGCATCAGCCAGCCGTTCTCGGCCCGCGCTTTCAGTCCGCTGCGCAGCAGATCTATTCCATCGTGATGTCTGCCTTGCAGGACGAGCAACTGCCCCTTCAGGCAGGACGTCCAGCTCGTCCAGAAAGCTATTCCCTCGCGCGTGACGAGCTCGAGGAGAGACGCTATCGCCTGATCGGCAGTGGCGACATCATGCGTCATCAGCGCAATGGGGCACACGGCGTTCCGCAGCGCGTAAGCGATCGCGAGCTTGTCCTTCTCACGCTGCGCCTCCTCGAGGCATTCCGCGGCCAGGGATCTGCTCTGGGCGATCTTTCCCTGGAGCAGCAGCACGCGGGCTAACATGGCCTTTGCCAGGACGGTCTGGTTGAGCAGGAACCACATCTGGTTCGTGCCGTCCTTCAATCCGTGAGCCGAGTGGTCCAGGGACAGGGTCAGTTCGCGTCGAGCTTCCTCCTGCGCGCCGTAAAAATGGGTGGCGGCGCCGATCAGGCGGCGGCCGACCGTCTCGTTGGCGGGGTTTCCCGTGCGAAGGGCGATCGCCAGATATCGCTCTCCGACGCTCTTGGCCGCGTCATATTGGCCCGAGTTGAGATTATAGCTCCACAGCGTCCAAACAGCCTTGAGCTGAAGCTCGAGATCGGACAGCTCTTCGCCGAGTGCAAGCCCGATGTTCAGGGCCGCCTTCATGCGATCCGCCGAGCCAGTCGTATTGAGAAGCGCGAACCCCAGCGCGACGTAGAGCTGCGCCTTGAGCCTTGGATTGCAGGTGAGCTCTCCGTCAAGATGGGCGAGAGCGTGCTCGACCCGGGTCGAGCATTCCATGAAGGACAGCAGTTGCATCCACACCGGCACAAAGCCGGCCGTCAGCTCTACGCCGAGCGCGGCATCGCCGCCGGGTGCGAAGGCCCAGTCGAGCGCTGCATGCACGTTTCCAATTTCCTGGGCAAGGCGAGTGAGATCGTCGGAGGCGGGGGAGGCATCGCCAGGTGGCATGATGAGCTGCCTGAGAAAGCCCGCATGCCGTCTGCTGGCCTGCTCGCAGAGCCCTGCTTCTGCCAGCTTCTCCAGAGCATAGGCGCGGGTGGTCTCCAGCAGACGCCACCGCCCTTCGAAGGAGGGATCGAGCGAGACCAGCGATTTTCCGACCAGATTGAACAGTGTTTCGATGACGTCCGACCGGGACAACGCGTCGTCCATCATTGCAATGGCCGCATCGAGTGTGAAACCTGCCGGAAACACCGCGAGCCAGCACAACAGCCTTTGCTCGTCGGGCGATAACAGATCGTAGCTCCAGTCCAGCGTCGCTCGCAGGGTCTGGTGCCGTGGCAGTTGGTCCCTGCGGCCGCCGCTCAGCAACTCCATTCGCCTGTCCAGGCGAAGCAAGACCGTGTCGACCCCAAGATTCGCGGTCTGAGCCGCGGCGAATTCCAGCGCGAGCGGAATTCCGTCGAGCCGGCGACAGATGGCAGCCACTTTCAGCAGATCGTCCGCGCCTGGAGAGAAGTTCGCGCGTAGCGACTGTGTGCGAGCGACGAAGAGCTGCACGGCGCTTGCCTGCAACAGCACACCGGGATCACGCAAACCAGAGTCCGGAACCGACAGCGGCGGGATGGTCGCAACGTATTCGCCATCGATGCGGAGGCCTTCCCGACTGGTCGAAAGAATAGTGACATTGGGACAATAGCGAAGTGCGGCACTCGCGATCTGTGCAGCGATGTCGATGACATGCTCGCAATTGTCCAAGATGAGAAGCAGACGCCGTGACCCGATAGCCTGCGCGATGCAGGCGGCCGAAACCTCCTTGTCACTCAAGGCCAGCTTGAGCGCACGGGCGGTGGTCGATGTCGCAAGTGCCGGATCATGCAAGGTCGCGAGCTCGACCAGCGCCACCGCACCATCGAATGAGGATGCGACCAGGCGCGCAAGTTCGATGGCCAGCTTTGTTTTCCCGATGCCTCCCGGGCCGACCAAAGTCACGGCCCGATATGCGAACATAAGTTCGGCAATTTCGCTCAGGCAATCCTCGCGCCCGATAAGAGGAGCGCGCGTGTTCGGCAGGTTGTTCGAAAAGGATTCGATGGCCGGGACGGATACCGATGTCGCTGCGGGCTGATCCAAATGCCCGCTTCGCCAGGTCCCGGCGAGGGTATATCCACGGCCCGAGATCGTCTTGAGGAGATCGCGATCTTTGCCCAGCGCCTTGCGGACGGCGGAGATATGGACCTGTAGCGTGTTGTCCTCGACGGCCAGGCCTGACCAGACACTTCCGATCAAATCATCCTTGGTCACCAGGTGACCGGCGCAACCCGCCAGTTTCTCGAGAATCTCGAATGCGCGGCTTCCGATCGGGACCGTGATGTTGTCGCACTTCAGCTCTCTCCGCTGGCAATCGATGAGCCAGTTACCGAAAGAGTAGGTTCGTACAGCGGGCGAAGGCGACATAAGGGGGTCCGTGGATCAGCTTCACTGCCGCAATCTAGGAGAGTGACGTGACCCCCAAAGATCACCGCCCCTGGCAAGATTCTGAAAGCGTCAGTATGCCCAGGTGTCGTACAGGGGAGGCCGTTGGGGTGTCAAGACGACCTTCTCAGTAGCCGGCTGTTCGCCATGGCTCGATGCAGGCGTCCGAAACGCTCGTTGCTTGCACACGAATTCGTGAGGACGAATGGGAGTGCCAAAATGGGAGAGCGGGCCGGAAGGAGCGTGCAGCACATCCCGACAGCAACACGGGGCAGGGGACTTCGCGTCGCAACGGTTCAGAAGCTCGGCAGCCTGCTTGGTCTCTTCGTTATCGAGCGGTCGAAGCGACACCTGTTCACATCGCGAGCTGCAGGATATCGCGCGGCATCTCGATTGAAAGGATGGCACGACGCATCGCTTCGACTGTGTCGGCAAGTCGGCGAAGGAGAGCCTGAAGTTTCCTGATTTTGCGCCTCTTCACTCGCGATCGGGCCATAGCTTGCTACCTTACTCTGCGATCGATGCGCTTCGCCGGAATGGGGCATCATCGTTTGGATTGTCCTTGCCAGAGTAAGATCATGTCTCAGCCATTATTACTGTCGCCACAACCGAAGCATGGCGACACCCAGGCGACCGTCACCGCGGACGAAACAGATTTCCGCTCGGCCATCGCAATGGCCTCGATCGCGCCGCTTCCGAAGGTCATCGCGCCTACCACCGTTTCGCGCAGGGACGATCTGTCCCCCCTTGATGCAACGACGATTGCCTTCGAGCGGCTCGGTCTGGTCATTGCGATCGAAGGGCGGCCACGGCGCAGCTCCAGCATATCCCCGTGTAATCCGGCGCGCGACACCGGCTGGCTTCGCGTCGAAATCCCGTGGCAACGCGCGGCCATGACTGCACCTAGCTCTCTGACAACGGCGCCCATTTGTGACGACGATCCGGTTGTTCAGCGCCTGTCCGAAGCTCTCGTCGCGATGGAGCGATTGAAGGCCACCGATAGCGCCCTTTGCGTCGACGCCCTGCGATTTGCCGTCATTGCCCGGCTCCTTGCCTTGCGGTCCGAGGCGGAGCCGAGGTTCGACGAGCGAGCCCGCGTCGGCCAATGCACTTCTGAAAGGCCGGTCCACGGATTGCAGAAGTGGCGGCTCAAGCGGGTGCTCGACTATATCGAGACTCACTTCCGCAAGAAAATCGTGCTGGCGGATCTTGCCGCGGCCGCGGGCCTGAGCCGGATGCATTTCGCCGCCCAGTTCCGCGCCGCGACGGGTTGCAGGCCTCACGAATATATCTTGCGGCACCGGATACAGCGCTCCAAGGATCTGCTGCGGGACTGCGAGATGCCGATTGTTGAGGTCGCGCTCACAGTGGGTTTTCAGAGCCAGGCCCACTTCACGACGACGTTCAGGCGCTTCACGGGTGACACGCCGAGTCGATGGCGAGATGCCGCTGCGGCTGGATTCGATCTTTGATGCCCCTGCCTCGACCGAATAGGCCTCTGCCCTCGCGGGGCCTGAGACTGCAGTGGCGAGGTTGGTGAATTCCGCGATGGAGCTGGCATCGCTCTCGGATCCGCTGCAGATGCCGGGCCGCGGCGTTGGTACGGATCAATGCGTCTCAGACAGGGCCGGTCGGAAGAACGGGGCTTCATAGGGCCGCCATTCTTCCTCCAGTCACGTCTGTGAGATGGAAGCCCCCGAAGCGCCGAGATGAATCTCTTCAAGTCCGCGCTGACGATTGCCTTGCGGCAAGGGGGCTCGCTCCGGCTGGCGTGCTCAATAGCCCGACTTGGGCTCGCACGGAGGCCGACGCCAGGGGTCGCTCGCATACGCGCCGACGTCGGGAGCGCGAACACAGTTGCGCTTGGACGTCACCGGAACGCGCTGAACCGACGCATAGGCGTCGTCATTGGTCCGGCGCGCCTGGTTGTTGCCTTCGCGAGCCATCGCGGGGGAGGCGATCATGGCCGAAACCATCAGTCCCGCCGACAAGAGCTTCAGTGTAGTCATTGCACGTCTCCTTGACAAAGCGACGCCGGGAACGCCTCGGCTCGCCTGCCAGACATGTGTACGCGTGTGTCGGATGAGCAGTATCAATTGAACGATCATTTTCGCCTTTGCACGAAGTCGGCGCCCGCGCTTCATCTCGAAAGCGATTGCTCGCTAGTCGGGCGAAAGCGTTATCTGGTCCGAATGGCCATTCATGAGCGGACCGAACCATTCCCACTTCTCGCCGGTGAAGCGCATCATTTGGAGATGCTCAATCGGGCGAAAGTCCGTCGGCGATGTCTTGACCCGGACGCCGGGAATATAGGCCGCCCCCTCGATGTCGAGATTCGTCGCCACCTGCATGATCCTCTCGCGTGTGAGATCGTCGCCACAGCGCCTAAGCACCTCAACGAGCGCGCTCGACATATTGAATGCCACCAGCGGGCCGCTTTCGGATCGATCTGCGTCCGGATAGTATTTCGCCATGAACGCGCGAAAATGCTGCATGCCCGGGTATGAGTCCCACTGCGGGTCGGTCACGTCCATCTGGTACCCGGCACTCAGGACTCCCTTCGCGTTGTCCAGTCCTGCGAGCTTCAACACAGAGCCGACCGAAACCGAGACGTTCGTCATGATGTGGACGGGATGCCAGTCCAGCTCGGCGAGCTTCCTGATCGCCTGAGCCGCGAATTTTGGCGTGGCGACATTGATGAAAATGTCGGGGGCGGCCGCCTTGATCGCCACGATCTGCGAGTCGATTGTCGGCTCGCTGATTTCATATGGCAGGCTCGCAACCACCATTTGCGCGTACCCGTCTTGTAGCACCTCCTTCAGGCCAGCCAGATAGTCGCGTCCGAAGTCGTCGTTCTGGTAGAGGATGCCGATCCTGGCGCCAGGGTGATGCGTCAGGATATAGTCCGCGTAGATGCGTGCCTCGGTTCGGTAGCTCGGTAGCCAGCCGATCGTCCACGGAAAGTGGACGGGATCAGCCCAGCGAGATGCCCCCGATATGGCGAACAATTGCGGCACGTGGCGATGGTTCATGTACCTTTGAATGGCGGCGTTGCTCGCGGTACCGAAGGGGGCGAAGATCGCGAGCACTTCGTCGTCCTCGACGAGCCGCCGTGCCTGCTCGACCGCTCGGGACGGATTGTAGCCATCGTCGTAGGAGATGAACGCGACTGTCCGGCCGTTGATGCCGCCATTGTCGTTGACCATGCGAAAATACGCACTCATCGTCCTGCCGATGATGCCGTAAGCCGATGCCGGGCCGCTATAGGGCATGATGTTGCCGATCCTGATCTCGGTGTCGCTCGCACCGGGATCGTATCGCTGTTGCGCAGAGGCGCTGGCTGCGCCGGCCGCAAATATGACGGCGACGATCGCTAGTTTTCGCAAGCGCCTCGCAATGTCCGGACTCAAATGGCCACTTCCACCGGTGATCAAGCGATGCCTCCATAGCGCTGCTGGTTTTCGTGCCTGCCGGGCGGCGGTATGGCGCCAATGGAGGGCCTGCTCGTCCAACAGTCGATAGCCGGAGTGTAGCGCGGGACCCGACGCGAGCCGGATTACAGAAGCTGAAGAACTGTGAAGTTTTACAATGGTGTGCGTAGAATTGACCCGTCACCGGCGCCCGATCTGGGGGAGCGTTCTACGCCGTCGTCGCGAACAAACGTTCGGAGCCGATGATATCGATCGAGGCTCCGGACCCGCGGGGTGCGCCGCATGGCGCGGTCGCACTCCGAGCGAGGTCACAGACAGGCATGGTGACGCGGCAATTTGCCTTTGCGTGTTGCCGCCGCTCACCGATGCCCGTGGCGGTTGTAGATGTGGCCCGCTCCGAACACCGGAGCCGCGCCACCGGACCGCTCGAGACCCATTCGCCCTGCCGGCGTCAATGCGCCGCCATTCAGCACGTCGCGATTGGGATACATTGATGCAAATGCGGCGGGCTCCTGATCGGCATAGGACCAGGCCGCGGAGGCGGATGATATCGTTGCCGTTGAAAGCAGCACTGCGGCGATCAGGGTTTTGAATGCACTCATAGCGATTCTCCATTGCTTGTGATGTGCGGAGAGTCGCTTGGCGATGATCGCTGCTCGGCTGATGGCGTTTCCGGAATTGCTTTCTATACCGGGCTATATAGGCAGTCCGGCCGGAAAACCCCGCTTGTTGAGCATCACTCTTGCGAGAAGATGACGGGAATATCAGGCAGTGCGCGCGGTTACCAAGGTCTGATGCGTCTTCGAAGCCGAACTCTGTCACAATTGTCATAGTTGCTCGCGCGATCGTGCGTGGTCGAATCGTGTGCGACGCCCAGTTCTAGGTGCAGGTCATACAACATGAGGAGTGTGAGCCATGAGACTGCTCTGGTTTCTCTGCGTCGTCGCCAGTCTTGCGCTCTCGGGTGTCGCATCGGCCCGCGGCGGCATGGGATCCCACATGTCGATGGAGAGCGGTGGCGCGCTCGGTACCAGCGCTGCTGCGCCGGGAACGAACTCGCTCGGCACCGCGCTCCCGTCATCGGAGGGGGTTGGTCATCCGACGAAGGGACCGCTGCTCGGCTCGGATGCGACCATCGACAAGGAGGACGCACGGGTCGAGAAGATGCTGGAAGGATCCATCTGTCGCGGCTGCTGACGTGCGAGCATTGCGATATTTGCGGCGAGTGTCTGGCGGCCTTGGTCGCCGGACAGATTGTGTATTTTGAATGCGTTGGTGATACGCTGGGCGCAAGATCAAGCAACCGCCTGGGGCTATGCCGATGATGGCCGAGCCAAACCAGCGCCCCGTCTACGCTTGCGCTGAATGGGAGATCGATCTTGCCAGACGCGAACTGCGCTCGATGGGAGAGTCCGTTCCTCTGGGCGGTCGTGCCTTCGAGATTCTTGCGGAATTGGCTCAGGCCGAAGGCGGGCTGGTCACCAAGAATGACCTGACGGAGCGTGTCTGGCGCGGCGTCTTCGTCGAGGAGAGTGCACTTCGGGTCCATATCGCGGCGATCCGGAAGGCCTTTGGTTCGGATCGTGACATGCTGGCGACAACGGTCGGCCGGGGCTATCGCCTGCTGGGTTCATGGCGGACCCGGCAGATGGCTGCCCCGCTACAATCTGCCGCACCCCAGCCACTGCCGTCGACCAACATTCCCAATGCATCATTCGTTCTCATCGGCCGCACCACCGCGGTCGCGCGTTTGTGGGAGCTTCTATCGGCTTATCGCGTCGTGAGCCTCGTCGGGCCTGGCGGGATCGGCAAGACGGCCCTTGCACTACAAGCTGCCAGGACGCCGCCAGCCGGTTTTGCGGCCGACCGGTTGCTGGTCGAATTGGCCTCGCTGCCCGATCCCAAGCTCGTGTGCTCGGCCGTCGCCAGCACGCTCCGTATCAAGCTCGAAGGGGAGGAGATCACCCCGGGCTCCATAGCGCGCGCGATTGGAGCCAGGCAGTTGTTGCTCATTCTCGACAATTGCGAGCACGTCGTTGATACCGTGGCCCAACTGGCCGAGACGATCGTCAGCCAGTGTTCCGGAACGATCGTCCTGGCGACAAGTCGCGAAGCGCTGCGCATTGACGGCGAACATGTCTATCGCGTTCCGCCCCTGGGTGTGCCGCCCGAAGTCCGGCTCGGGTCTGACGCCGCATCGGCCTACACGGCGGTAGAATTGTTCACGACCAGAGCGAAAGCGCTGGGCTCCAGCTTCGCGCTCGACGAAGAGAACCTTGATGCCGTCGCAGCCATCTGCCGCCGGCTGGATGGCATTCCGCTCGCGATCGAGTTCGCGGCGGCGCGCGCCGTGATGCTCAGTCCGCCGAAGATCGCGGCACTTCTCGACGACAGGTTCAAATTTCTGACGACCGGCCGGCGTACTGCGTTGCCCAGGCAGCAAACGCTTCGTGCGACGCTCGACTGGAGCTACGATCTACTGCCGGACGCCGAGGCGCGGGTTCTGCGGCGGCTCGGCGTGTTTGCCGGAGAGTTTCTACTCGATGCCGTGATCGCGGTCGCCGGCGAAGGGATGGGCGATGTCACCGCGGAGCTTGCCAACCTGGTGGCAAAGTCGCTCGTCCTTGCGGATATTCGCGGCGAGCGCCCGTACTATCGCCTGCTGGACACCACGCGCGCCTATGCGCTGGAAAAGCTTCACGCCAGCGGCGAATTTCCCGGCGTCGCGCGCCGCCAGGCCGGATACTATGGCGGGTTCTTTGCGAATGCGGAAGCTGACAGCGAAGTGAAACCGCAGGCGGAGTGGCTCGGCTTTTATGGCCAGCACATCGACAACGTACGATCCAGCCTCGATTGGGCTTTCTCGCCCGACGGAGATGCGCAGATCGGAGTGGCGCTGACCGCAGGGGCCGTCCCGTTATGGGTACAATTGTCGCTCCTCGCCGAGTGCCGCGAGCGGACCGAACTGGCGTTGGCCAGCCTCGACGGCAGCGCCGCGGGCGCTTTGCGGCTCCGCATGCAATTATCGGCCGCGCTTGGCTGGTCACTGATGTACGGCGTTGGCAGGGCTCGAGAGGCCGGTCCGGCCTGGGCGGCGACCCTGCAGCTGGCCGAGCAGCTCGGCGACAGCGACTATCTGTTGCGTGCGCTTTGGGGGCTCTGCATCGATCAATTCAACAACGGCGAGTTCCGCAAGGCGTTGGAATTCGCGCACCGCTTCGCGGATATCGTGGCCGATTCCCAAAATTCGGTCGACCGGATGATGGGCGATCGGCTGCTTGCCACGACGCTGCACTACCTCGGTGACCAGCGGTTGGCGCATCATCACATTGGGCGGACCTTGTCTCGCCTTTCCGATCTGGCGGCGAAGCCGCAGGTGATCCGTTTCAGGTTCGACCTGCGAGCCTCGGCACGCTATTTCCAGGCGCGCATCCTGTGGCTTCTCGGGTTGGCGGATCAGGCACTGAGCGTCGTCGAGCGCAATGTCGAGGAGGGCCGTGCGAGTGGTCATGCCCTGACCTTCTGCAGCGTACTCGGCCAGGGTGCCTGTCCGATTGCTTTCCTGGCCGGCGACCTCGATGCTGCGGAAGGCTATTGCACCATGCTGCTCGAGCACACCGAACGTCATCCGATCCGTCTATGGAACGTATGGGCGCGCGCCTTCAGGGGCATGGTGATGGCGCGGCGTGGCGATGTCGCCGCCGGATTGACGTTGCTGCGCAAGGCGCTCGAGCTGGCGGGCGAGGCGCGTTTCCTGCCGCGCTTCCTGCTTCCTCTCGGCGAACTGGCAGCATGTCTCGGAGAGGTCGGCGAAGTATCGCTGGGGCTTGCGACCGCGGACGAGGCGCTTGCGCGCTGCGAGGCGAGGGATGAGCGGTGGTACGCGGCTGAGCTCTGGCGCATCAAGGGCGAGTTGCTCCGGCATCCCGGCGAGCGTCGCTCGGCTATCGCCGCCGAGCAGTGCTTCGACAAGGCTTTCGAAGTCGCGCGCGGCCAAGGTGCGCTGTTCTGGGAGCTGAGAGCGGCCATCAGCCTGGCACGGTTGAGGACGAGTCAGGGCCGTCCCGCCGATGCGCACCAAATCCTGGCTCTTGTGTACGGCAAATTCACTGAGGGTTTCGAGACCACGGATCTCAGGCTCGCGAGAGCGATGATGACGGAGTTTTCGACATAATAGTACGGTCGGTGCTCCAGGATGCCCCGGGGGCGGCGTCCGATACATGTCATCGGACGCAGGTGCGGCCTCGGCGAGCGCCGCATCCCCCGTGCTCCAGAACGTTGGCTTCGAAGTCCTATTGCCGGACCAAGAATGCGCCGGCCCCTCGACGCGGTCTTTCCATGCCGCGCGCTTCTATCCGGATTGCACGGCATCGCCGCCAGCCGCGCGACCTGGCCACTGCAGGTTCGCGCACCCCACGCGAGTTTGTCAGAGAGATTAACTCGCGGCGAGCGAGCCCGAAGGCGGAGACGCCAATTCGGCAAGCAATTCGCTGGCCGCTTTCAGGACGGGCGTATTGAACCCCTCGGTGAATCGTCCATAGATGGGCGCAAGCACGTCTTGCGCTTCACTGCGGCGGCCCCGCCGCTGCAATAGCCCTGCAAGACCGATTGCCGTGCGCAACTCAAAACCGAGCGCCCCCTGATGTCGGGCAAGGTCAAGTGATTGCGCCAGGCTCCGCTCCGCCTCCAGGAAGTCGGGATTGTCCTTGCGGATCAGCACTTCTGCCCTTGCCCGCAACATGTCCGGCATCTCCACCATGAAGTTGCGACGCCGACCCCGGGCAATCGCCTGATCGAGGATGTCGAGTGCTTCATCTCCACGACCTGTCGCCGCCAGAGCTTCCGCGAGCGGCACGCAAAGTCCGGCCGCCGCGCCGTAGCGCTGGCTCTGCAGCTTCTTGACGGAGGCGTTCAGCATGGCCAGCCCGAATCACTCTCGCCGCGGGCCAGTAGCGCAATCCCTTTCATGGCGTCGCCGACCGTCTGGAGGGTGGCGAGATTATGCTTGCGGGTCTCCACGAGGAGCCTGTCAATGTGCTCCTCGCACACCCCCACATCTCCGTTCCAGAGGAAAACACCGAATGCCCAGGGCAGCGCTATGCACAGTATGGTCGGATGGTTGATGGCGATCACATCGGAGATGGCTTGGCGCGCCGTCGCCGTGGCCTGATCGGGATGTCCCTCGAGCCACAAGATGCGGGCGAGGGTGATTTGAGGACGCTTCGGGTAATCGGACGTCAGGCCGCCACGGGAGTCGCCTTCCAGTCCCGGATGGGACTGCGCCGCTTCGACGTACGAGCGAGACGCGGCAACCTCGCCCAGATAGTGGCACGACGTTCCGAGCAACATGCGCATGCGCGCCACTCCGACGGAATCGTTGCTGGCGAGGGCAATCGCTTCGCCGCGCTTAGCGGTGGCCAGCGCATCGTCAAAATTGCCGACCAGCAATTGGAGCAGATGCAGTCGGCCAATCAGGCGGATTTGGCCGGCGACATCGCCAATTGTCTCGGCCAACCTGACCGCTCTGTCGAGATAGCCGACGCCCAATTCGTCGATTTGTCCCGTCAGCATCCGGGCCGACGCCAACGCGGCATGAAGTGCGAGGTCGTGCCTGACACTTCCGCCCGTCTCATGAAGCGCTTCGATTGCGCGCGTGACCCAGAACTGGCATTCGGTGAAGAGCGACAGCTTGAAGAACAGGGGGATCGCTGCCGCAGCGAGGCGGACGCCGGTTCTGCGGTCGCCTCGATCCGAGAAGCACCACGCCAGCGCGCTGCGTATGTCGCCGAATTGATCGGCCATCGACGACAGGCCTTCATTCGGCTCGTCGGCCGTCTTTTCAAGCAAATCCCGAAAGTAGGAGGCGTGGCGTAGCGGCACGATCTCGGCGTCGGGGCTGGCGGCGAGCTTCTCCTGCGCGTAGGCCCGCGTCGCGTCCGCGAGCCTGTAGCGCATCGATTGCGAGCCCTGGTTCAGGGCAAGCATCGACTTGGCCACGAGGTTGTCGAGCGCAGCCATGGTCGTGTCGTCGCTAGTGGGATCGCTGCCGGCGATCGCTCGGGCGGCTTCGGCGGTGAAGCTGCCGACGAACACGGATAGCTGGCTGAGAACCACCCGTTCGGGCTCGGATAGAAGATCGTAGCTCCACTCGATGGTTGCGCGAAGCGTCCGGTGCCGGGGCAGCGCCGTGCGTCGTCCTTCCCACAGCAGATTGAAGTGCTTGTCGAGGAGTTGGACCATGGCCTTGACTCCGTATGCGGTCACATGGCCGGCGGTGAGCTCGATCGCGAGCGGGATGCCATTGAGCCGACAGCAGAGGTTGCCGACGTCCGACGCGTTCGCATCCGTCAATCCGAACTCACCTCCAGCTGCGGCCGCGCGCTCCACGAAGAGCTTTACGGAGGGGTAGGCAATCGCGCTCTCGGCCGTCAGAACGGCATTTTCCGGCGGGCTTGTCAGAGGCGAGAGCCGATATGTGTGCTCGCCTTCGACCCGCAGCAGCTCCCGGCTCGTGGCCATGATGTGCAACTGCGGTGCCTCCTGGTAGAGCCGTTCGGCCAGCGCGGCTGCGGCGTCGACGACATGCTCGCAGCAATCCAGAATGAGCAGCATCCGCCGGTCGCGCAGGACTGCAACAAGACTGTTTGAGGGATCGTCCGATCGCGCCCGCAGCCCGAGCGAAGATGCTGCAATGGCCGGTACCAGAGCGGCATCGCGGGTCTCACCGAGACTGACGAAGTGAACCTGGCCGGCGAATTCCGCGAGAAGGGCGTGGCCCGCGGAAACAGCGACCGTCGTCTTGCCGATGCCGCCCGGGCCGACGACCGTGATGAAACGCTGGGCTTTGAGCCTTTCCGATATATCCTGGATGGTTTGCTCGCGGCCCACCATCTGCCAGGGATGTGCCGGCAGGTTGTGCGCGCGAACAGGCTTGGTCGGTGCAGGTTGATTCTGCTCCGGGCTCGCGGCCGAACCGACGAAACAATAACCCTGTCCCGAGACCGTGCTCAGATATTTGGCGCCGGCATTGCCGTCCCCGAGCGCCTTGCGGAGTGCT
This sequence comes from Bradyrhizobium sp. MOS001, assembly GCF_004634465.1. Taxonomy (NCBI): domain Bacteria; kingdom Pseudomonadati; phylum Pseudomonadota; class Alphaproteobacteria; order Hyphomicrobiales; family Nitrobacteraceae; genus Bradyrhizobium; species Bradyrhizobium sp. MOS001. Next base: position 74,890 of record NZ_SPVJ01000018.1, on the reverse strand, counting down.
GCGATATGGACGCGCAAGCTGTTGTCATCGACGCTGGAGCCTGGCCATGTCCTGGCGATCAAATCGCTCTTGCTGACGACGTCGCCCGCATGCCGGATCAGTGTCAGCAGAAGGTCAAATGCGCGAGCCGACAGTTGAACCGGATTGCCATCTTTCTCGATCCGTCTCTGCGAGGCGTCCAGACGAAACGGCCCAAAGACGAAAATCTCTTGAGCGGAGCTCTCCTGGAGAGAGGGTCCGGTCGTGGCTGTTGTGGCGTTGCTCTGCCAGCGGTGGACCATTTGAAAATATTAAATCCGACGACCGACTCGTCGTACTCTATGACTTGAACTCGGGCCGAAACGTGTGACCGCGGTGGCAGCTCCAAACGTAACATCCAGCAGTATCGCGGTAAAGGATCACCGATGAATGTCGCTGATCACTTTCGTCCGGAGGGCAGGGAACTCCGGGGAGAGTCCCGATTTTTTGGGAACGACCGTCGATTGGGGAAATCTCCGCCAATGGGTGATCTCATCGGATCAACACGGGCTTGAGAAGATCCTCCAGGCCGATCCGGCGGAACAGTTCCGTGCGAGCGCGGTCGGCGACGGCGTCGACAGCTGCCGCCCCATCGTCATCCGGGCCGAAATGAACTTTCAGCGGACGTTGTCCGAACGGCATGTTCACGACATTCGCAACTGTGCTTGCGACATCTTGTGGGGCCGTATCCTTCGGCGAAAGCTGCGCGAGTCCCGCAAGCGCGATTTCACTCACGTCGGCGGTTGGACCATCCGCGTATTCTTCCGCCCGAACAGTATCCTGCGGCCGGCCGGATCGGACATAGTGGCCGGGTCCGAGAGCACTGGGAACGATGATGGTCGTCTCGACGCCCCAACGTGCGAGCTCGCCGGCGTAACTGAGTGCCAGCGAATCCAGGGCGGCTTCCGTTGAAGCACAGGCGCCGAGGAACGGAACCGAGCTGCCCCGCGCGCTGCTTGACGTGATCCATATCAGCAAGCCCTGACCCTGCTTGCGCAATTGTGGCAACGCCGCGCGATTGAGGCGCTGTGCGATCAGGACGTTGGTATCGTAGAGCTCGGCAAGCTGCTCCGGCGTGAAGGCTTCTGCGGGTCCGTAAACGACTTGCCGGGCATTGTGCACGACCACGTCGAGGCGGCCGTTTTCGGCGATGATGGTCTCAACGGCCGAGGTCACTGAGGATTCCGAAGAGACGTCAAACTCGATCGTGCGGAGATCGGGGCCGGGCTGGCCGGGATTTGATCCAGCCTCCTCGATCCCTTGCGCAATAGGGCCACTCATTTCCCGGCTTGAAACGTAGACCGTGTGGCCTGCCTGCATCAGTTGCCGGCAGGTGGTTCGTCCGATGCTGTTTGCAGCACCCGTGACGATGATCACTTTGCTCATTCGATTCCCAATCGCATTCCAGCCTCTGCGGCGCTGGCGGCCCCGTCGCGACACGGTCCATCGTTCGGGAGTCGACCGCCGCCATCGTGCGAAGCGCATCTGGAATAGGGCGGGGCGCAGGGTGGGTCTTTTCGGGCATCACGATCGATTGTCAAATTGCACGAAAAATTTCGAGAATGCCCGAAGCCGGATCCGGTCCGGCGAACGCCGAAGACAGTTCAGGCGTGCCTTCGCGAAATTGGCGGTGGGTTCGAAAAGATCGGGCCTTGGCCGCCGGCTACAAGGAGGCTGCGTCGCTCGAAAGAGCGCCGCGCGCACCCGATTGCCAGGCGGTCTGCGCATCGCAAAGGAGACCGGATGAATCAAGGCAAGCTACCACGTTCGGGGCTTGGGTCCCTCGTCCTGATTGCGGCCGTGGTCGGCGGCGGCGCGGCTGCCTTCGCATACACTGCGGGATGGCTCTCGCCGGGGCGCCTGACGCCGGAACGGATGATCGCTGCGCTGACGCCTCCGAGCGGCCCGCCGCTCGGGCACCGGCGAAATCATGCCAAGGGAATCTGCTTCACTGGGACATTCGAGGCGAATGGAAACGGTGCGGAGCTCTCCCGGGCCAAGGTCTTCGCGCAGGGGCACTATCCGGCCTTGGGCCGTTTCAATCTCGGCACGGCCGATCCGAACGCGGTTGATGCGACCGTGCGCGTCCGCGGCCTGGGATTGCAGATCACGACGGCAGACGGCGAAGAGTGGCGCATGGCGATGATCAACCCGCCGGTCTTTGCGGTTTCCACGCCGCAAGCATTTCACGACCTGCTGATCGCATCCGGAAAGAAGGATCCGGAGGCGATGAAGGCATTCATTCAGGCCAACCCGGAATTCGGCCCCTTCGCGGCCTGGGCCAAGACGGCGCCCTGGACCGGCAGTTATGCGGAGGAGCCCTATAACGGTCTCAACAGCTTCGTCTTCACGGACGCCGGAGGCGGCGACCACACCGTGCGATGGTCGCTGTTGCCCTCGGCGCAACCCATTCCGATCTCGCAGGCCGACCTCGAAAAGCGCGGGCCGGATTATCTCGAGCAGGAGATCACCGAACGGGTCCGGACCGCCGGTCCACTGCGATGGACCATGGTCACGACCGTCGCCGATCCGGGCGACCCGACCGCGGATCCGAGCAAGGCCTGGCCGGAGAACCGTCGCAAAGTGGAGGTCGGAACGCTGATCGTGCAGCGGATCGAGCCGGAGCGCGATGGACCGTGCCGCGACATCAATTTCGATCCGGCGGTCCTGCCACAGGGAATCCGGGTGTCGGACGATCCGTTCCCGGCTGCACGCTCATCGGTCTACCGCAAATCCTACGATCTGCGCGCGGCCGAAGCCAGGGACTATCCGCGAACCGGGACCGCCAAGCCATGACCAGCGCTCCTCATCGTTTTGCCCTGATCCAGCGGGTTCTGCACTGGCTGATGGCGGTCTGCATCCTCGCCATGCTGTTCATTGGCGTCGGCATGGTCTCCACGGTCGCGCCGAAATATCTGCCGCTCATCCTGGTCCACAAGACGATCGGCGTCATCCTGCTGGTCCTCGTGCTGATCAGGCTGGCGTTGCGGCTGCATTACGGTGCGCCGCCATTGCCGGCCGATCTTTCGAGACCTATGAAGTTTGGAGCAAAATTGTCGCATCAGCTCCTGTATGGCCTCATGATCGTCATGCCGTTGCTCGGTCTCGGCATGCTCTGGGCCGCGGCCTATCCGGTCGTCCTGTATGGCGGGATCCGAATTCCCGCGCTGCTGCCGCAGAGCGACCTGATGCACACGCTGCTCTGGAATGCCCACGTCTATCTGGGTTTCGCTTTTTTTGCCCTTGTGCTGCTGCATCTGGCGGCGGGGCTGTTCCACGCATTGATCCGTCGCGATGGCGTATTCGCATCGATGTCGCTTCTGCCGCTGCGGGACAGGGTGACACAAGTGAAATGAACCCGCGGCGCGCCAGCGGGCGCCCCTCGCAGGCGTGCGATCCCAAAAGGATCTTTCGCGCTGGAAAGATTCCTCGCGCACCGCGCGGTTAGATGTTTCCAACCTCCAACACAAGGATGCCGACCATGACCAAAGCAGACCTCCAAAGCCCGACGGATCTCGGAGCGAATGCGAACCGGGACGTTCCAGCCGCGCTGAGAGCGCTGCTCGCCGACGTTTTCGCTCTCTACCTGAAGACCAAGAACTTCCACTGGCACGTGTCGGGCAGCCACTTTCGCGACTACCACCTTATGCTCGACGAGCAGGCCGACCAAATCTTCGCCATGACTGACGACATCGCCGAACGCGCACGCAAGATCGGCGGCACGACGCTACGCTCGATCGGCCACATCGCGCGCGAGCAGCGCATTCTCGACAACGATGCCGACTATGTCGATCCGCAGGACATGCTCGCCGAGCTGCGCAGCGACAACCAGCAGCTAACGCGGGAAATGCGCCGGGTCCACGAGCTCTGCGACGAGTACGGCGATGTCGCCACCGCGAGCGTCCTGGAAAACTGGATCGACGAAACGGAACGGCGCATCTGGTTCCTCTACGAGACCGGCCGAAGCGGCCAGAACCCGTAAGTGCAAAGCACGCCGTTGGGCCGGGAGGCGGGTAAAGGATGAGCAGCCTCTCGGAACTCCTGCCGGATGGCGGCGTCAAGGCGGAGCGCCTGCTGCTGCGTGAGCTCGCGCACCGGATCGACGACGAGCTCGCCTCGGCGATTGATCTGGTGGCGCAGGCGGCCGATCGTTGCGACGGCATCGAAGCGAGGGCGACCCTCGCTTCCGTGCAGGACCGGCTGGAAGGTCATGCACAACTTCACCACGCGCTGCAAATGCCGCAGTTCACCACCACCGTCGATCTGGCGGCCTATCTTCAGCAATTGTGCCGGTCGATCAGCCGCTCGAGCCTCGAAGACAAGGGTATTGCGCTCTCGCTGCTGCTGCATCCGCTGCAGATGAGTTCCGAGCGCTGCTGGCTGCTGGGGATGATCGTCTTCGAACTGATCACCGGTGCGGTGCGCCACGTGTCCCACTGCGGAGCAGGCGCCATTCGTCTCGAAGTATGGCTCACGGCGACGTCGGTTGCGTGCAGCATCATGGACAACGGCTCGTCCGACGAAAGTCGGTACCGGGAAGAGGACCGCTCCATCGTCGAGACGCTTGCGGCGCGTCTGCACGGGACCATCGACGTCCGCGGCGGCTCCGACGGGTTCAGGACCGTCGTGACCATCCCGCGCTAGTCGCGATCCTCGCGCAACGGTCCGTATCGTGCGGATCAAATAATATCGCTGCGTCCTCGAAAGATGAGTTGGGACAGATCTCGATACGCTTGCCCTATTCATGATCTGCGGATCGTCGTGCGAACAAGGGTCAAGCCATGACGGACATGTCGAACTCGAAGGCCTCGCTCGGATGGGCCATCCACGCCATCACCGGAAAATGGGGCTGGTTCGTTGCGCTGGGTGTCGGCGAACTGATCCTCGGCGGTGTTGCATCTGCCAATCTGATGGCGGCGAACCTCGCGTCCGTACTGGTCATCGGCGCCACCATGGCGGTCGCTGGCATTTTCCAGATCGTGCAAGCGTTTTCAGTGCGCGGCTTGCGAGGATTCCTGCTTTGGCTACTGGCCGGGATCGTCTATGCGGCCGCCGGGGCCATCATACTCTACGATCCGATCCTGGCTTCGTTCACGCTGTCTCTCGCAGTGTGCGCCTTCCTGGTCGTAGCCGGGGTGATAAGGATCTGGGCCGGTTTCCATATCCGGCCGGCCGCGGGCTGGCGTTGGATCGTGGCTGCGGGCGTCCTGACCTTCTGCGTCGGTGTCATGCTGGTTGCGGCTTGGCCCGCCATCGGTTTGTGGCTGCTTGGTGTGATGCTGGTCGTCGACCTGATCTTCCAGGGATGGGGATTCATCGCATTCGGGATCGCGCTCAAGAGCCGCGCGTCGCGCCATTCGCCCCAGCCGGCGACGGTATGAGTCATGGCGAAAGGCTCGACATTCACGCGGCATTGGGAGATTGCCTGGCGCGGCGGTCAGACGAAGTCGACCTCGCGGCTGGTTGCCGAGGAGACCGCGATCGCGCTCACCTATAACGGTTCGACCCAGGCGGTGATGATGGGCACGCCGGGAGATCTGGAGGATTTCGGTATCGGCTTCAGCCTCACCGAGGCCATCGTCGAACGTGCGAGCGAGATCAGCAGCATCGAGCTGATCCCGAACGATCTCGGCGTCGAGGTTCGGATGTGGCTCGATGGTGACCGCGCGGCATCCCTGGCTGCACGGCGCCGAACCATCAGCGGCCCCGTTGGCTGCGGGCTATGCGGCATCGAGAGCCTCGAACAGGCTCGCCGCGCGCCGGCGCGGGTGAAGGGCCGGGGCATCGTTTTCCACGCGCGCGACTTGCTGGGCGCCATGCAGGCCCTTTCTCCGCACCAAATCCTGAATCAGCAAACGCGGGCCGTCCACGCGGCGGCCTTCTGGCATCCGCGGGCCGGCGTCGGCCTGGTCAGAGAGGACGTCGGCCGGCACAATGCGCTCGACAAGCTCGCCGGTGCGATCGTACGCGAGGGGAGATCGGCGTGCGATGGCGCCGTGCTGCTGACCAGCCGGGTTTCGGTCGAGATGGTGCAGAAAGCGGCGATGCTCGGCGCACCGGTCATCGTGGCCGTATCCGCACCCACCGCACTCGCGATCAAGACCGCGGATGAAGCGGGGATCACGCTGCTCGCGATCGCGCGCGATGACGGATACGGCGTATTCACGCACCCGCGTCGCGTTCTGCTGCCGGATCAGGCCGCAACGCACGCCGGCTGCTGACCTCGCGGGGCGGCGCACATGGCGATGCAAGCCGTATCTCCGGAACCGGTCGCCGAGACCGGAAGCGTCGTCCATGCTGCGGAGCGATCGGTTCTCGTGGCGTCTCTTCTGAGCATGACGGGCGGCTTTCTCGACGCCTTTACATGGCTCTCACTCGGCGGCGTGTTTGCAAGCTCGCAAACCGGCAATGTCATCTTCCTCGGCATCGACGCCATGTCCGGGCAATGGCGGCAGGCAACCCATCATCTTCTTCCCCTTGCCGCCTTTCTGCTCGGCGCATCGCTGGCAATCCGCCTCAAGGCACCGCTGCTCTGCCTCGCCGGAGAGATCGTCTGCCTGGTCGCAGTGATGCTGTTGTTTCATCGGATTCCGGACATGATCACGATCCTCGGAATCTCCTTCGGCGCCGCGCTGCAGTCGGCCAGCTTCAGGCAGGTCGAGCGCTGGAAATATCTCACCGTCACCGTCACCGGCAACATGCTCCGTGCCCTCGATCAATCAGTTGCGTCCGATCGCGATGCGGCGCGCGGCACCGCAGTCATGCTTCTGGTCTGCCTGATGTTCCTGTCGGGGGCCGCCATCGGGGCCTGCGTGACGAAATGGCTGCACGCCTGGAGCCTTGTCCTGCCGATCGCATCGTCGGTGAGCGTTCTTTGGCTCTGCCGGCCACAGCTGCGAAGCTGAACCGTCGATCTACGTCCCATGATTTTGCTCGTTGACGGTGCGGAGCGCGCACCATGCCATTCGGCAAAAGGACGTTCATTCACGGAAGCATGCGCGTCATGCGGTGCATACACTTTCTAGCAGCGCCGAGATGGCCTTTCGACGTCAACTGCCAAGAGGCACGGATGAACAACCTTCGCAAAGAGACGGACAGCCTGGGTGAAGTGGACGTTGCCGCGGATAAGCTCTGGGGGGCGCAGACGCAGCGTTCGCTCGAGCATTTCAGCATCGGCAAGGACCTGATGCCGCGCGAAATGATCCAGTCCTACGCGATCCTGAAGAAGGCGGCCGCGGACGCCAATTGCGCCGGCGGCCGTCTCGACGGCAAGGTCCACAAGCTGATCGCGCATGTCTGCGACGAGATCCTCTCCGGCCAGCATCAGGACATGTTTCCGCTTCACGTCTGGATGACGGGCAGCGGAACGCAGTTCAACATGAACGTGAACGAGGTGATTTCGAACCGATCCTGCCAGCTTGCGGGCACGCCGCTCGGGAGCAAGCACCCGGTTCATCCGAACGATCACGTCAATATGTCGCAATCGTCAAACGACAGCTTTCCCTCGGCCATGTACATCGCAGCCGCGATGAACGTGACCGGGCGGCTCGTTCCGGCGGTCGAGGCGTTGCACGACGCAATCGCGGCAAAATCGAGCCAGTGGGACGACGTCGTGAAGATCGGCCGGACCCACATGCAGGACGCGACCCCCCTGACGCTCGGGCAGGAATGGTCCGGCTACGCCGGCATGCTCGCCGACGATCTGGCCCGCATCGACGACGCGCTCAAGGGCGTCTTCCGGCTCGCCCTGGGCGGCACGGCCGTCGGCACCGGCATCAATGCCGCGCCGGGCTTCGCCGAGGCCGTCGCCGCGGAAATCGCGCGGCTGACGGGGCTGCCCTTCGTCAGCGCACCGAACAAGTTTGCCGTCCAAGGTGCGCATGACGCGCTGGTGCAGCTATCCGGCACGCTCCGCACGCTCGCGGGGTCGCTCTACAAGATCGCGAACGACATCCGTCTGATGTCCTGCGGCCCGCGCGCGGGCTTCGCCGAATTGCTGATCCCCGAGAACGAGCCGGGTTCGTCGATCATGCCGGGCAAGGTCAACCCGACGCAGGCCGAAGCACTGACGATGATCGCCGTGCAGGTGATGGCGAACGACGTCGCCGTCGGGTTCGGCGGAGCCGGCGGCTATCTGGAAATGAACGTCTACAAGCCGCTGATCATCCACAACATCGCGCAGTCCGTTACCATCCTGACCGATGGTTGCACCAATTTCCGCACCTTCCTCGTCGAGGGCACCGAGCCGAACCACAGGAAGATCAAGGAGTATGTCGAGAGATCGCTGATGCTCGTGACTGCGCTGGCGCCCGTGATCGGCTACGACAAGGCGTCGCACATCGCGCACTATGCGATGGACAACGATCTCACGCTGAAGTCGGCGGCGCTCAAGCTCGGTTTCGTGACCCAGCCGGAGTTCGACCGCATCGTGGATCCCGCCAAGATGGTCAAGCCCTATGTGGCGGAGATCAAGGTGCCGCTCGCAATCGGCGCGAAGGCCGGCTGAAGGGACGGCGGCAATGATCCGGTGCGTCAGACTCTGGACGGGTGCGGATGGCAAGTCGCACTTCGAGGATGGCGTCGTCGAGCTCGCGCGCGGGGCGAGGGGCAATGCGCTCAGCGCAAAGCTTCGGATCGATGCCGCTTCGTTCCACGAAACGGATGCAGATCCGAAACTCGGCTGGCATCCCGACGCGGCGCGCCAACTCGTCATGTCCCTGAGCGGGACGCTACGGTTCGAAACGGCGGATGGAAGCTTCACGCTGCGCCCGGGCGATGTCCTGTTCACGGAAGATACCGGTGGGACGGGCCACAATTGGACCATGACGGACGAGGCGCCGTGGCGGCGCCTCTACACGGTTCTCGAGCCGGACGCCGAGGTGCCGTTCCGGTCCGAACGACGCCGCGCAGGCGGCGCAACCACAATGCAAGGAGAGACACGATGATCCGCTGTGTGCGCCTATGGACCGGAGAGGACAACAACTCGCATTTCGAGGAAGGCTTCCTCGAAATGGAGCCGGGACAGCGCGGCGACTTCCTGACCGGAAAGATCGATGCCGCCAGCGTCTCCTTTCAGGAAACGGAATCGGGCGGAGCTTTCGCCTGGCACACCGCGCCGATCCGGCAGCTGGTGATCACGCTCAGCGGAACGCTCGATTTCCTGACGCGTGACGGCCACCACTTCCTGCTCCACCCCGGCAACATCCTGCTGGCGGAGGACACCGCCGGCTCGGGGCATAGCTGGAGATTGACCGACGATTCATCCTGGCGCCGTGCCTACGTGATCCTGCGCCCGGGAGCGGACGTGCCGTTCCGCGCCAAGGTGCGGCAATCGGTGCGGGCCTGATCGAGCCATCCAAAGCAGCAACACCCGACGAAGGAAATAGCCATGTCAGCAGCTTCCGACCGCGAAACTGATGTCGTCCTCATTGGCGCCGGCATCATGAGCGCGACCCTCGGCGTCTTTCTCAAGGAGCTCGAGCCCTCTCTGTCGATCCAGATGTGCGAGATTCTCGGGGATTGCGCGCAGGAAAGCTCCGACTCCTGGAACAATGCCGGTACCGGCCACGCGGCGAACTGCGAGATGAACTATACGCCGCAGCGGCCCGACGGCAGCATCGACATCTCCAAGGCGCTCCAGGTCAATGTCGAGTTCGATCTGTCCCGGCAGTTCTGGTCCTACCTGATCGGTCGCGGAGCGATCGCGGATCCGCAAGCGTTCATCCATCCGGTGCCGCATATGAGCTTCGTGCACGGCGCGGAGAACGTCGAATTTCTCCGGAAACGGTTCAAGGCGATGTCGGCCCATCATTGCTATGAGGGGATGGAGCATACCGAGGATTCCAAGAAGATTGCCGAATGGGCGCCGCTGGTGATGGACGGACGGAGTGGCGACGAGCCGGTTGCCGCAACACGGATCATCACCGGCACCGACGTCGATTACGGCTCGTTGACGCATCTGCTGGTCAAGCATCTGGTCAGCCAGCCGGGCTGTGCGGTCCACTACAACAGCTGCGTCACCGGTCTTGACCGGGAGCAGGGCGGCCGGTGGCGCGTCGAAGTGCGGGACACCGCGAGCGGCGAGACGCGATCGGTGCGCGCAAAATTCGTCTTCATCGGTGCCGGCGGCGGTGCGCTGCCATTGCTGGAGAAATCCGGTATCCCGGAGGGGCGCGGCTATGGTGGTTTCCCGGTCAGCGGGATCTGGCTGCGCTGCGATGATCCCGAGATCAACAAGCGTCACCATGCCAAGGTCTACGGCAAGGCCGCGGTCGGCTCCCCGCCGATGTCGGTGCCGCATCTCGATACACGGGTGATCGGCGGCCAGCACTCGTTGTTGTTCGGTCCCTATGCCGGCTTCTCGAGCAAATTCCTCAAGCACGGCTCGCTGCTGGATCTCTTCGAGTCCATTCGTCCCCCCAACGTCAAGCCGCTGCTTTCGGTGGCGCGCGACAATTTCGATCTCACCGAATACCTGGTCGGGCAGGTGCTGCAATCCGAGGGCCACCGGCTCGCGGCGCTCGACGAATATTTCCCGAAGGCCGACCCGAAGGACTGGAGATTGCAGGTCGCGGGCCAGCGGGTCCAGATCATCAAGCCCAATGTCAAGCGTGGTGGGTTGCTCGAGTTCGGGACCGAGCTCGTCGGCGCGGACGATCATTCGCTGGTGGCCCTGCTCGGTGCTTCACCGGGGGCGTCCACCGCCGCGTTCATCGCCATCAGCGTGCTCGAGAAGTGCTTCGCCGGCGAGCTGACGGCAAGCGCCTGGCTGCCCAAGCTGAAGCAGATCATCCCGTCCTATGGCGTGTCGCTGATCGACGATGCGGATTTCTGCCGCCAGATTCGTGCAGCGACCGCTGCGGTCCTCAAGGTCGACAACATTCCGCAGCCGGCCGCACGCGCGCCGGCGGCCGCGAAGCGGGCGTGAACCAACGGAGAATGTTCGATGGACCCGACGGCGCTCCTTCTGTCGCGGCTGCAATTCGCCTTCACCATCTCGTTCCACATCATCTTCCCGGCGTTCACGATCGGGCTTGCCGCCTGGCTCACCGTGCTCGAAGCGATGCACCAGTACAGTGGCAAGCCCGTCTACCGGACCCTGTTCGCGTTCTGGCTGAAGATCTTCGGCGTGGCGTTCGGCATGGGCGTCGTATCGGGCGTGGTGATGGCGTTTCAGTTTGGAACGAACTGGAGCGTGCTCTCGAAGATGTCGGGCCCGATCCAGGGCCCGCTGCTCTCCTACGAGACCTTCACCGCCTTCATGCTGGAAGCGGCCTTTTTCGGCATCCTCATCTTCGGTCGCCCCCGGGTGCCGCCCTGGTTCTACCTGTTCTCGACGGCGATGGTCGCGCTCGGGACGACGCTTTCGGCGTTCTGGATCATGGTCAACAACAGCTGGATGCAGGTGCCGACCGGCTACGTCCTGCAGAACGACCAGTTCGTGCCTGATGACTGGACGCAGATCATCTTCAATCGCGTGGTCTGGGTCCGGTTTCCGCATATGCTGCTCGCGTCCTACCTGACCGGCGCGTTCTGCGTGGCGGCAACCGGCGCGTGGTATCTGCTGCGGCGGACCTATCGCCCCGAGGCCCATGTCATGCTGCGGATGGGCCTTGCGCTTGCGGCGGTGCTGCTGCCAGTCCAGCTCTTCATCGGGCATCTCGTCGGCGACTATGTCCACGATTACCAGCCGGCCAAGTTCGCCGCGATCGAGGCGCGCTGGCATGACGAGCAGCCGGCCTCCGAGGTGCTGATCGCGATCCCGGATTCGAGCACCGAATCGAACAAATATGCGATATCGATTCCGGTGCTCGGGAGCATCATCGGCAGCATGAGCCTGACGTCGAAAGAGGTCGGCCTCACCAGCTTCGCGCCGCAGGACCGGCCGCCGGTGTTGATCCCGTTCTTTGCCTTCCGCATCATGGTCGGCTGCGGCTTCGTGATGCTGGGATTGGCCTGGCTCGGGACCTGGCTCGGCCTCAAGCATCGGCTCGATCGGAACCGCCTCTTGCTGTGGGGCATCTTCCTCAGCTTCCCGCTGCCGTGGGTCGCGATTCTCACCGGCTGGTACACCGCGGAAGTGGGGCGCCAGCCATGGACGGTCTATGGCGTGTTGCGGACTGCAGACGCCGTGACGCCGTTCCTGACCGCGTCGGCTGCGATGACTTCCTTGATCCTGTTCGTCGCGGTCTACGCCTTCATCTTCTCATTCGGGACGTATTACATCTATAAGCTGCTGCGTGCCGGCCCGGCGGGACTCGGCGGCAGGCCGCTCCACGTTCCCGTGCCCAATCGGCCGATGTCGCTCGCCGATCAGGTGCCCTCCGCACGCAGCTATCTCGGGGCGGGAGAATAGCCATGGTGATGTACTGGGTTGCCCTTCTTGCCATCAGCATCCTGATCTATCTCCTCCTCGACGGGTTCGATCTTGGCGTCGGCATGCTGTTCAGCGTGGCCGGCGGCGAGTCGCAGCGGGATGCCATGCTGAGCACGGTCGCTCCGGTCTGGGACGGCAATGAAACTTGGCTGATCGTCACGGGCGTGATCATGTGGGGCTCGTTCCCGGTGGTCTACGCCATGGTGATGTCGGCCTTCTATATCCCCGTTCTCGTAATGCTGCTCGGATTGATCCTGCGCGGCGTGGCGTTCGAGTTTCGCGGCAAGGCGCTCAGTTCGCGCTGGGTCTGGGACGTCAGCTTCGTCGTGGGCTCGTTTGCCGCCAGCTTCATGCAGGGCGCGATGGTCGGCGCTCTCGTCGAAGGGCTCCAGTTCTCCAACGGCGATTATACCGGCGGAACGCTCGGCTGGCTGACCGCCTTTTCCGCGCTGTGCGGGATCGGGCTCTGCTTCGGCTATTCGCTGCTCGGCGCCTGCTGGCTGGTGAGGAAGTGCGACGGTCCCGTTCGGGATGTCGCACGGCGCCAGATCCCGCCGCTGGCGATCGGCGTCCTGGTCTTCCTGGTCATCGTCTTTGCGTATGCACTTGTCGAACATCTTCCGATTCTGCAGCGCTGGACCGACCGGCCCTATCTGTTCGTGTTTCCCGTGATCGGCGCCGGTGCGGCCGCTGTGCTGGCCAAGAGCATCCTGCGCCATGACGACTATTGGCCGTTCCATATGGTCGCCCTGATCTTCGTCGCGGCTTTCGCCACGCTCGCCCTGTCGTTCTGGCCCTACATGATCCCGTTCGTCGTCACGATCGACGAGGCCGCGGCGCCTCATGCAAGTCTCGCATTCATGTTCTGGGGCGCCGGCCTGTTCGTATTCCCGCTGATGCTGCTCTATGTGGCGATCGGCTATCGCGTCTTCCGCGGCAAGTCGGCCCCTGCTGCCGATCACTACTGACGGCTGCACGCTCGAAGTTGCCGTGAGCTGCCACGGATAAAAGAAAGGCGCCGGTTTCGGCGCCTTTCTCGTTCAGAACTCTTGCGAGGCTGGTTCAGGATTTGGGCATGACGCCGGGGCTGTTGTCCGGCCATTGGGCGATCAGCTTCTCGTCGATGTTGAAGTGCTGGGCGACCAGCTTGGGTGGCGTGTGCGTCAGCCAGTAGGAGAGCGACACCTCCTCGTAGCGAGGGGCTCGAAACACGCCGACGAACTGCAGCTCGGTGTCGCCGACGTTCTCGACATAGTGGCCGAGATTGCGCCGGACATAGCCGATGTCGCCGGCCGCGAAGTCCGTCGTGAACGCATTGGGGCCGGTGTCGAACACCGTCATTCGCGCCTTGCCCTTGATGTAGTACTGCCACTCGTCGGCATTCGGATGCCAGTGCATCTCCCTGACAGCGCCCGGCGGCATCGACACCAGCGCCGCAGCGACGGTGGTGGCAACCTTGAAGGTCGTGCTGTCGGCGACGCGGATGCTGCCGGCGGAGCTCTCCTTGACCGGGGCCGAGCCGCCGAGCGAGTGGACGAAGGGGTAGGGCGGCGCTTCGGCGTGCTTCGCAACGGCTGCGCGATCGGCGGCGAGATCGCCGGGCACGGTCCCCTGGAAGATCCAGCGGTTGTGCAGCGGGATCTTTGCGAACGCATCGGCCGGAACACCGAAGTTCTTCGCCAGCACCTCGGGCGGCGTGTGGGCGAACCAGTCGGTCACCAGCAGCGTGTTGAATTCATTGGCGTGGCCGTCGTCGAAACAGATCACGAACTCGCAACCATCGGGGCCCAAGCCCTGCAGCGAATGCGGCGCGCCCGGCGGAAAATACCAGAGGTCGCCGACTTTGAGGTCGCCGACATAGGGACGCCCCTGCGTGTCGAGCACGGTGACGCGGCAGGAGCCGTAGGTCAGGATCGCCCATTCGGCAGCCTGGTGCCAATGCAGCTCGCGGATTCCGCCGGCAGCCAGCCGCATATTGACGCCGGAGATCTCTTTCGAGATGGCGAAATCCTCGACCGTGACCTGACGGGCCCAGCCGCCATTCTGGATGCGCCTCGGCGCATTGTTGAACGAGGCCCAATCCATCGGCAGGCCGCCGACGTCCGTCGGGGGCGGGGTTTGGGCTGAGGGGAAGTGCTTGGCAAGGTCTGGATCTTGAGGACCGGGATCGGACAGGCTTCCCGGGCTCTTGGCGTTCACGGCGCCTTGCGGCGGCTCGTCCGGATTGCCGAAAGTTGCGGCCTGCGCGCTGGAGCCGACCATGGCAGCGCCTGCCGCGGACATGGCCAGCAAATCACGTCTTGAGAACATCTTGGCTCGCTCCTGAAAAATGTCGAAAGCCCTCCGTAGCGACGGGGCTCCAACTCACAAACCTAGTTTCCGGTCGCCGTTTCAGCTTCCGTGAACGCGCTCTTTTTGCCGGAATGCACTGGCTGCTGCGCCCGGCTCCGAACATGTGCAATTGCGAAATTCGGCTTCGTTTTGAAAAGACGGCTCTGCCCGCACGATCCTTAACTGGCCCGGAGAATTGCCATATCGCGAGATATCGAGATGACAACGAAATCGGTTCGTCCCTACCGTGAACCCGCCGGCGGCTGGGGCGCACTCAAGGCGCTCAGCGAGGCGCTTCTGGTGCAGCGGGCGCCGCTGAAGGGTGCAGCGACGCTCAGCAGGATGAATCAGCCGGAGGGCTTTGATTGCCCCGGCTGCGCCTGGCCCGATCCGAAGCACACCTCGTCATTCGAATTCTGCGAGAACGGCGGCAAGGCGGTCGCCTGGGAGACGACATCGAAGCGCTGCACGCCCGAATTCTTTGCCGAGCACACCGTCACGGAGCTCGCGAGCTGGAACGATTACGATCTCGAAATGGTCGGTCGGCTCGCCCATCCGATGGCCTATGACGCCGCATCCGATCGCTATCTCCCGGTGCAGTGGAGCGATGCGTTCGCCATGATCGGCCGCGAGCTGAATGCGCTGCCGGATCCGAACATGGCGGAGTTCTATACGTCCGGGCGAACCTCGAACGAAGCCGCCTTCCTCTATCAGCTGTTCGTGCGCGAGTACGGCACCAACAACTTTCCCGACTGCTCGAACATGTGCCACGAGGCGACCAGCGTCGGCCTGCCGGAATCGCTCGGCGTCGGCAAGGGCACCGTGCTGCTGGAGGATTTCGACAAGGCCGATTGCATCTTCATCTTCGGCCAGAATCCGGGCACCAACAGCCCGCGGATGATGACCAGCCTGCGCAACGCGGCCCGCCGAGGGGCCTCGATCATCTCGTTCAATCCGTTCCGCGAGCGCGCGCTGGAGCGCTTCCAGGCGCCGCAGAGCCCGGTTGAGATGATCACGCTGTCGTCGACGACGATCAGCTCGAAGCTTTTCCAGGTGCGTGTCGGTGGCGACGTCGCCGTCCTCAAGGGGATCATGAAGATCCTCGTCGAAACGGACGAGGCCGCCCGTGCGGCCGAGCAGCCGGAGATCCTGGACTGGGATTTCATTCGCGGGCACACCGCCGGCATCGAAGCGCTGATCGGCGATCTCAAGCGAACGCAATGGCCCGACATCGAACGCCAGTCCGGCCTGACGCGCGAGGACCTGGAATATGCCGCCGGCGCCTATATGAAGGCGGAGCGCGCCATCCTTGTCTACGGCATGGGCATTACCCAGCACCAGCGTGGTGCGCACAACGTGCAGCAGATCGCCAATCTTGCGCTCTTGCGCGGCAATGTGGGACGCGACGGCGCCGGCGTTTGTCCGGTTCGCGGTCATTCCAACGTGCAGGGCGACCGAACCGTGGGGATCACGGAGATCCCCAAGGCGGATTTCCTCGAGCGCCTCGAGCACCGCTTCGGCTTCAAGCCGCCGAGCGCGCCGGGACACAACGTCGTGACGGCATTGGAGGCAATGATCCGCGGCGAGGTGAAGGTCTTTTTCGCGATGGGCGGCAACTTTGCCGCGGCCATACCCGACTGGCAGGCGACGCAGGCCGCGCTGCGCAAGCTCGATCTGACCGTCCACGTCTCCACGAAGCTCAACCGCAGCCATCTGATCCATGGCCGCGCTGCCCTGATCCTGCCGTGCCTCGGGCGAACCGAGATCGACATTCAGGATTCGGGGCCGCAGTCGATCACGGTCGAGGATTCGATGTCGATGGTCCACGCCTCGGGCGGTCGCAACAAGCCGGCATCGGAGCATCTTCTCAGCGAGGTCGCGATCATCGCAGGCCTCGCCAAGGCGACGCTCGGCGAGCGCACGGTGGTCGATTGGGACGGCTTTGTGGGCGACTACGATCGCATCCGGGATGCGATCGAGGCCGTCTTCCCTATCTTCGAGAGCTACAATGCCCGTATCCGCATTCCCGGCGGCTTCCATCTGACCTCGACCGCGCGGGAGCGCATCTGGGCAACGCCGTCCGGCAAGGCCAATTTCCTGGTGTTTGAGGGGTGTGGCGAGGACCCGCCGCAGGCCGATCCGGATTTCCTGTGGCTCAGCACGATACGCAGCCACGACCAGTACAACACGACGCTCTACTCGCTGTCGGACCGCTATCGCGGCGTCTTCGGCCAGCGCGACGTGGTCTTCCTCAACGAATATGAACTGAAGAAGCGCGGGCTCGCGGACGGCGATCGCGTCGACCTGATCACGGAGTCGACCGATGGCGCCGAGCGGATCGTGCGCAACTTCCGCGTGGTTGCGTATTCGTTTCCGACCGGCTGCTGTGCCGCGTACTATCCGGAGACCAATCCGCTGGTGCCGCTCTATGCCCGTGATCCCCTCAGCTTCACGCCGTCATTCAAGGGCATCCCGATCCGCCTGGTGCGCTCGACCGCCCCGGCGCAATAGAGCGGGCGGGGTCAGGCGTCGGCGTCCCGACCGGATGGCGGCGATGACGCCGGCGTCGCGATCGGCAGCGTAAACCAGAACCGGGCGCCGCGATCGGCGCCAAGGCCTTCGGCTTCGGTGCTAAGGCCTTCGGCGTCGATGCGGCCGCCATGCGCTTCGACGATGGACCGGCAGATCGGCAGTCCCATGCCCATGCCGGACTCCTTGGTCGTGAAAAAGCTTTCGAACACCCGGCCGGCATGTTCGGCGGAGATGCCGGGACCGTTGTCCTCCACGGAGCAGCACAGGGTCGTCACGTCCTGCGCGGCGGTGGTGATGACGATCTTGCCATGGTCGCGTCCCGCCTGCGCCATCGCTTGCACGGCGTTGATGGCCAGATTGACGATCACCTGCTGGAGCTGGGTGCGGTCGCCGAGCACGAGTGCAGCTTCCGCGTCGGGCCGGTGCAGGATCGTTACGCCGCGGGATTCCATCTCGTGGCGCAGGAACAGAAGCGCCTCGCGAATGACATCGTCAAGCGACAGAACGGCGCGCTCCGGCGCCTTGCGCGAAGCCATCCCGTGAACACGCGCCACGATGTCCGCGGCCCGCCTCGTATCCGTGGCCATATTTTCGATTGTACTGCGGACCTCGGCCATGTCGGGAATCGGCCTGTTCAACCAGCGCAGACCGGCAGCGGCGTTGGTCGCGATGGCGGCCAAAGGCTGGTTGACTTCGTGCGCGATGGAGGCGGTGAGCTCGCCGAGCATCGAGACGCGTGCCGCATGCGCGAACTCCGCCTGCACCTGCCGAAGCCTCTCCTGGGCGCGGACGCGTTGCGAGATGTCGATCGTGGCGACCAGGCTTATTTCGAGATCATTGATTGGGCCGACGCGGGCCGTTGTGAAGAGAACGTCGACGACGCGGCCGTCCCACGTCACCATCTTGGTTTCTTCCTCGAAGTTCGTTTCACCGCGAAAGCGGGACTCCATGGCCCGCCGAAACGTATCCGGGCGTGCCTTCCAGGTGTCGGACATGGAACGCCCGACATAGCCGTCGACGCCTCCTCCGAACATCTGGATGGCCCGTTCGTTGGCTTCCTGAAACGAGAGCGCGTCCATGCAGGTCCGGAGAAAGTCGGGATGGCTGTCGAAATAGCTGCCGAGGTCCTTGATGCCCTCGGCCCGCAGTTTTCGGAACAACACCACCAGTCTGCTGGCGTCGAGCTGACGGAGGGCGATCGGCATGCGGCCGAACAGGTGGCGGTAGCGCTGCTCGCTCCGCTCCAGCTCGGTGTGGTCCTTCTTCTGGGCGGTGATATCCATGACCGCGCCGATGAACCGAAATTGTCCGCGATCTTCTGACGTTCCACGGGCGACCACGCGAATGTGCCTGATCGAGCCATTGTTCAGGATCAGCCGATGTTCCAGGGAAAAGTCGTTCCTGTCGTTCGCGGCGCGATCGAGCGCCTCGCGTACGGCATTGAGATCGTCGGGATGCGTACGCTTCAGGATGGTGTCGAGCGACGGCGGCAAGGTCGGCTCGAGATCGAAGATCCTGAACGTCTCTTCGGACCAGAACAGCTCGCCGCCGGCGACGTTCCAGACAAAGCTGCCGGTGTGGCTGAGCTTCTGGGCCTCGGCGAGATAGGCGACCTGACGCCGCCGCAAGACGTCCTCTCGCTCGAGCCGGTGCTGCCGCCTGACCAAGCCGGCGATCGCAAGCAACGACAACACGAGAATGACGGCCAGCAGGGCGAGGGCGCTGGTGGTGAGGTCGATCCCGAGCAGGAAGCAAGTGAATGACAACACGCCGAGCGCGACGCCTCCCAGGACCCAAAGGGCGGGATGGGCGTAGCGCGAATGGTCGGGCCACGATGCGCGACAGACCATCCCCGTGTGACGGACCGTCGCGGGTTCCTTGCCTTCGTGAGCGAGTCCGGACTGGGCCAGCAGATTGAAGAGGTCCAAGAGATACTCGCCGGGCATGAGACCAATTCCCGAGCCCGGATGTCCGGACGCGGGATGCAAGCGATGTACCGCAGCGTGGAAAACCGGTCTTTTGCTTTTTCGCGGACCCTTTGTCAAAACGCACGGCGGCACCATGCGAGCCTGCGCCCAGATCCGGGATGTTGCCGCGGGAAGGATTCCGCGACCTTAGGCCAACGCCGCGGTGGGCCTCGTCACGCCGAAACGCCTTTCGAACTCGGCGACATCGACGACGCCGCGCCGATGGGTCCCGTCACCGATCTTGCGGCCGCCGTCCCAGGCCTCGACTTCGAACAGGACGCTCCTGGCTTCGACGGCGACGACCCGTGCGACCGCGCGCACGGTGCGGCCGACCGGCGTCGCCGCCAGATGACGGACGTTGACCATCATCCCGACGCTGACATAGCCGGTCGGCAGGGACGGCTGGATCGCCGATCCCGCCGCCATCTCCATGTGCAGGATCATCATCGGCGTGCCGTAGACTTCAGGCATTCCCGGCACCACGTGGCCGACCGTCATCTCGGCCGTGACGGTCACCAGCTTTTCCGCCGTCATGCCGACGCTCACCTGATCAAGCGGACTCATGGCCCAATCCCGCATCTGCTTCGCTCGTGGAGGGGGCGGGTGTCTCGACCGCATGCGGCTTGCGGTTGGTGAACCAATTGCCGAGCCGGTCGAGATAGAGATAGACCACGGGCGTGGTGTAGAGCGTCAGGATCTGCGAGAGCATCAAGCCGCCGACGATCGTGTAGCCGAGCGGCTGGCGCAGTTCGGCGCCGGTGCCGTTGCCGAGCATCAGAGGCACACCGCCGAGCAGCGCGGCCATGGTCGTCATCAGGATCGGGCGAAAGCGGAGCGTGCAGGCCTGGTAGATCGCTTCCTCAGGACTCAGCCCTTGATTGCGCTCCACCTCGAGGGCGAAGTCGACCAGCATGATGCCATTCTTCTTGACGATGCCGATCAGCAGGATGATGCCGATGATGGCGATGACGCTGAGATCCATGTGGACTGCCAGCAGCAACAGCAGCGCGCCGATGCCGGCGGAAGGCAGCGTCGACAGGATCGTGATCGGATGGATCAGGCTCTCATAGAGGACGCCGAGGATGATGTAGATCACGATCAGCGCCGCCCCGATCAGCAACGGTGTGCCGGACAGCGAAGACTGGAAGGCTTGCGCGTTGCCCTGGAACGAGGTCGACAGCGAGGCGGGCTTGCCGGTGTCCTTCTCGATCTTCTGGATCGCCGTCACCGCATCGCCCAGCGCTACGCCGGGCCGCAGGTTGAACGAGATCGTCACCGAGGGAAACAGGCCCTGGTGATTGATCAGAATCGGCGCCGGCATGATCACGCTGTGGACCAGCGTGCTTAAGGGGACCTGTTGGCCGGTCGCCGAGTTGAGATAGATGTCCTTGAGCGCGTCGGGCCCATACTGGAAGGCTGGATCGACCTCCATGACCACGTGGTATTGGTTCAGCGAGGTGAACATGGTGGAGACGATGCGCTGACCGTACGCGTCGTCGAGGGTGTTGTCGATCGTCGTGGGCAGGATGCCGAAGCTCGAGGCGACTTCGCGATTGACGGTGACCTGAAGCCTCGGGCCGGCATTGGCCTGGTCGCTCGCGACGTCGGTGACGAGGTCGAGCGCGCGGATCTTCTCCAGGAAGATCGCCGACCAGTGGTTGAGTTCGTTGGAATCGGCGTCCGTCAGCGTGAACTGATACTGCGTCTTCGACAGGCGCGCGCCGATCGTGATGTCCTGGGCCGACTGCATGTAAAGCTTGATGCCCTGGATATGGGCGAGCCGGGGTTCTAGCCGCGCGATCACCTGGTCGGCGCTGGCCTTGCGTTCGGGCTTCGGCTTCAGGACGATGAAGATGCGTCCCTGGTTGAGGGTCGCCGTCGGCCCGCCTGGACCGATATAGCTGGCCACCGATTGGATCGCCGGATCCTTTGACAGGATGTCGACGACCGCCTGCTGGCGTTCGGACATGGCGGGGAAGGAGATGTCCTGGGCAGCCTCGGTGATGCCGACGATCTGTCCGGTATCCTGTTGCGGGAAGAAGCCTTTCGGGATGATCACATAGAGATAGCCGGTCAGCGCGATCGTCGAGAGCATCACGAGCAGCGTCACGAAACGATGGCGCAGCACGATTCGCAGGCCGCGCGCGTACAGCGCAAGCAGGCCATCGAAGCCGCGCTCGAACAGGAGATAGAGCCGGCCGTGCTTTCTCCGCGATTCATCCTTCAGGAGGCGCGCGCACATCATCGGGGTCAAAGTGAGCGAGATCACCAGCGACAGCAGCAGCGAGGCGGTGATCGTGACGGCGAACTCCTGGAACAGCTTTCCGACGTAGCCGCCCATCAGGAACAGCGGGATGAACACCGCGATCAGCGACAGGGTGATGGAGACGATCGTGAAGCCGATTTCGCTGGAGCCTTTGAGCGCAGCCTCCATGGGCGTCATGCCCTGCTCGAGATGGCGCACGATGTTCTCGATCACCACCACGGCATCGTCGACCACGAATCCGACCGCGATCGACAGCGCCATCAGCGAGAGGTTGTCGAGACTGTAGCCGAGCACGTAGAGGACTGCGAAGGTGCCGATCAGCGCCAGCGGAACCGTGATCGCCGGGATGATGGTGGCCCAGAAATTCCTCAGGAACAGGAATATGACCATCACCACCAATGCGACCGTCAGCAGTAGCGTGAATTGCACATCGGTAACCGCGGCGCGAATCGTGGCGGTGCGGTCGGCGGCGATCGTCACCTTGATCGCCGGCGGAACGGAGGCCTGCAGCTGCGGCAGCAGTTTCTTGATGCGATCGACGGTTTCGATGACGTTGGCGCCGGGGACGCGCTGGACGGCGAGGATGACGGCGGGGTCCTTGCCGTACCAGCCGGCCAGCAGGTCGTTTTCGGGCGCCTCGATCGCCGAGCCGATGTCGCGCAGCCGCACCGGCGAGCCGTTGCGATAGGCGATGATGAGGGCTTCATAGGCGGCGGGCTTCAGCAACTGGTCGTTGGTATTGAGCGTATAAGTGACGCGCGGGCTGTTGAGCGTGCCCTTGGGCAGGTCGACATTGGCGCCGGCGATCACGGTGCGGACGTCTTCGAGGCCGATGCCGCGGGCGGCCAGCGCCTGCGGATTGACGCGGATGCGGATCGCGGGCTTCTGCTGGCCGCCGATTCCGACCAGGCCGACGCCTGGCACTTGGGAAATCTTGGGCAGCAGGATGTTTTCCGCGTAGGCATCCACCGTGGTCATCGGCAGCGAGTCCGACGTCAGCGCGATCAGCATGATCGGCGTTTCCGCCGGATTCACCTTCCTGATCGTCGGCGGGTAGGGGATGTTCTGCGGCAGGAACGGGCTCGCGGCATTGATCGCGGAGAGCACGTCGACCGCCGCGCTGTCCACCGTGCGCGACAGCTCGAACTGCACCGTGAGCTGGGCGACGCCGAGTGCGCTGGACGAGGTGAGCTGCGTGACGCCGGGGATCTGGCTGAGCTGCTGTTCGAGTGGCGTCGCGACCGACGAGGCGATGGTTCCGGGGTCGGCGCCGGGCAGTTGCGCCGAAATCTGGATCGTCGGGTAGTTGACGTTCGGCAGCGCGCCGACCGGCAGCAGGGGATAGGCCGCGAGGCCGCACAGCAGCAGGCCCGCCATCAGCAGAGCGGTTGCAATCGGCCGCAGGATGAAGGGCGCGGACAGGTTCATGGGAGCGCGTCCTGCACGGAGCTTTGCAGGTCGGCTTCGCGCGCGGCCTTGCCGTGCAGTTCCCGAACCTGGCTTCCTTCCGTCAGCCGATACTGACCGTCGACGACGACGGTATCGCCTGATTTCAGTCCCTGGTCGATCAGGGCCTGCCCCTCGCTGATCTGCGCGACGTGAACAGGACGCAAGGAAGCGGTCTGGTTCGGAGAGACGACATAGACATAGCTGCCGTTCGGGCCCTGCTGGACTGCGGAGCCGGCGACCGTCAGCGCATCCTTCTGAATCTTCAGCAGCAGCCGGGCATTCACCAGCTGTCCCGGCCACAGCCGGTGCTCGTGATTGGCGAATGTGGCCTTGAGCTGGACGGTGCCGGTCGTCCCTGCGATCTCGTTGTTGACGAGCAGCAGCGTGCCTTCGCCGAGCTTAATCTTGTTGTCCTGGCTGTAGGCGATGACCTTCAACTGGCCTTTTGCTTCGTGTTCCTGGATCACGGGCAGATCCGTCTGCGGAAGGGTGAACAGCAGCGAAATCGGCTCGATCTGGGTGACGACGACGAGACCGTTCGGGTCGGTCGGATGAATCACGTTGCCGACATCGATCTGGCGGACGCCGGTGATGCCGGGAATGGCCGATGTCAGGCGTGTGTAGCTGAGCTGGACGTTGGCCTCGTCGATCTGCGCCTGGTCAGCTTTCACGGCGGCCTTGAGTTGGGCCACCTGCGCGGTCTGCGTCTCGATCAGCTGCGGGGTCGCATAACCCTTGTCACCGAGTTTACTGTATCGGGAGAGATTGGCTTCGGCATTGGTGAGTTGGGCCTGATCTCGGTCGCGATTGGCCGTCAGCTGCTCGATCTGGGCCTCGTAGGGACGCGGGTCGATCTGGGCGAGCAGATCTCCGGCCTTGACGGTCTGTCCCTCGGTGAAGGCGATCTTGACGATCTGTCCCTGAATCTGGCTGCGCACGACATCGGTGTTGTAGGCGATCACGGTGCCGATGCCGCGCAGATAGATCGGAACGTCCTTGCCGGTGACCGCGGCGGTGACCACCGGTACGGCCGCGGGCACCGGCGCGGCGGCGACGACCGGCTTCCGGTCCGCGGCGAAGAACCAGAGGCCGGCTCCGACGAGAATCGCGGCGAGAGCGACAAGCGCGATGGCGAGATTTCGTTTCATGAGACCGTCCTGGATGTCAGGGATTGCTTGAGCCGCTGATCGAAGTCGTGCTGCCCGTTGCGGCAGGGCCTTGCACCGGGACGGACGGACTGATTCCGGCGCCGCCGAGCTCGGTGGCTCCGAGCGGTATCCCGACGCGTCCGACCGTCGATGCTGAAGGCAGCGGAGGCGCCGCCGTGATGCTGCCGTTGCAGGTGACGGATGAGCCCCCGGACAGTCCGCCGCCGTCGAACAAGGCTCCGGACGAGGCGGTATTGCCGGATCCGGCACAACCCGCCGTGCTTTGCGCCGGATTGAGCGGCGAAATGCCGGGTGTTGCGATCTCGGTCGATCCCAGCGGAACGCCGACGGGCCGCGTGGATTGCGGGTTGAGCGGCGACGTCGCCAGCATGCCGGTGGAAGGCTGCATTCCCGGCATGGTCGTTTGAGCGGACGTCGCAGCCGGGACGAGCCACAGCATGCCGGCCGTGAGTGCCGCGGCGAGCGGTATCAGGGTGAACCGGTGCGAGCTGGATCTTCCCGAGCCGACGTCGTTCGATGGGTGCTGCTCTCGCATGAAAAATGCTCCGGCTGAATGCTGTCGAGCACTAGAGAGGTGCGGAACGGTGGGGTATTTCCAGAACGCACGTCCCGCTACCCGGCAGCACGACGACAACGGGCATTCGACGCATCGTAAGCGGGCATTCGTCTTCGTTCGGCCGCGTCGCCGAGTTGCCTCGCCGATGACAGCGCCGTTGGCCGGCTTTGGCTTCGGCTCGCTTTCGCTATTTCAGAATGGCCCGCACATGCGCGAGTTCCCGGCTGCATGTGCTTGTGTCGCCGTTTTGTTCGGCGGTACGTGCGCGATCAAGCGAATCCAGCGCATCCGCGAAAACCGCTCCGCGGCCGCCTTCGGCCTCTGCAATCGAGCGAGGCGTCGGTTGATGACTGCGCAGCGCGCTGAGGCTCTCCCGCTGCCAGCCGTGGGCGCCCGCGTCTTTTTCTATGGCCTGATCCAGCTGGATCTGGGTTTTCGCGATGTCGTCCGCACAAGTGCCTGCACGCGCGGGCGAAGCTGCGCACAACAGGATGAGAAGCGCGATCTGGAGATTTGCTGTGGATGTCATGTGTCCGATCCCATGCATGGAGTTTAATCAGCATCAGATGCGACCTCTTGAATGCCAAAGCGGATCGTTCGTCTTTCGCGTATGAACGCCGGCCGTTCACAGTAATGAGAGGTCTGTACGCCTGACATATGCGCTGCGCTTTGAAGTGCGCGCCCTAGCTAGGCAGTGTCCCGAGGATGCACGAGCAGCCGTTGTCGCGATCGGCATGTCCCGACGTGCGAAGTGGCAAGGGCCGTTGTTTGCCGAAATACGCCGGCGAGTGTCGACACTACTGTCGCACCATTCCAACCTGGAGTGATCCCGACATGAAACACCTCAACGCTGGCCTCGCCTTCGCTGCCGCTCTCTCCCTGTTCGCGACCGTCGCCCCGGCGCGCGCTGAACCCCCGAAGAACATCGTCCTGGTGCACGGCGCCTGGGTCGATGCGTCCGGCTGGAAGCCGGTCTACGAGATCCTGGTCAAGGAAGGCTTCCGCGTCAGCATGCTGCAGGAGCCCGAGACGTCGTTTGGCGATGATGTCACGGCGGCGAAGCGGCTGCTCGATCTCCAGAATGGCCCGACGCTTCTGGTCGGCCACAGCTATGGCGGCTCGATCATCACCGAGGCGGGTGTTCATCCCAATGTCGTCGGCCTGGTCTACGTCGCTGCGCATGCGCCCGACGTCGGAGAGGACGAAGCGGCGCTGGGCAAGAAGACGCCGAGCGTACTTGGAAAGACCGAAGGCGCCATCAAGGTCACGCCCGACAAATTCACCTATCTCGATCCCGTGCAATTCCCCAAGCTGTTCGCCCCCGATCTGCCGCGCGAGCAGGCGGAGTTCGAATCACGCTCCCAGGTTCTGGCCGCGACGCAGGTGTTCAGCACGCCGCTGACGGCGGCTGCGTGGAAGACCAAGCCGAGCTGGGGCATCGTTGCCGGCAACGACCAGATCATCAATCCGGATCTCGAGCGCTGGTATTACGAGCGCGCCAAGAGCCACACCACCGTGATCCCGGGTGCAAGCCACTCGGTCTACGAGTCGCATCCGAAGGAAGTGGCGGAGATCATCACCCGTGCCGCTCGCAGCATCGATCAACCGGCCACCCGCTGACGCGTTTTGCCGGTCCTGACGCACGGCCGGCAGAAGGAAGGACGGCGGGAGAGACAGCACTCCCGCCGGCCCGACTGCCCCTCCGGAGAATTCCATGAGCATGATCGAGACGACCGGCACGATCCTGGACTGGGTCGTGACGACGGTGAAGCGGGCTGGACTGAGCCGCGATCTGCCGTCCGGCAATCCGGACCTGATGTGGGTCGCGAATTCGTCGACTTTGATCTACGGCGAGCGGGATGCCATCCTCGTCGACACGTTCCTCACCGCCGGGCAGTCGAAGACGTTGCTGGATTGGGTCGTGTCGCGGGAGCGAAATCTGACCACGATCTACGTCACGCATGGCCACGGTGATCATTTCTTCGGTCTCGCGCCGCTGCTCGATCGCTTTCCGCGGGCACGGGCCGTGGCCGTTCCCGAGGTTGTCGACGAGATGAAGACGCAGCTTTCGCCGGCATCGCTCGACGGTTTCTGGCGCAAGCGCTTTCCGGGCGAGATCGCGCAGCGCCTGGTCGCTGCAGAGCCTCTCGAAGGCGAGCTCGCGCTCGAGGGACACAAGCTCGTCGTCATCGACATGGGACGAACCGACACGGCGCGCTCCACCGCCGTTCATGTCCCGTCTCTCGATCTGATCGTCGCCGGCGACACCACATACAACGGCATTCATCCTTATCTCGCCGAAACCGACACGCAGAGCCGGCTGGAATGGATCGCCGCGCTCGATCGGCTCGAAGCGTTGAAGCCGCGCTTCGTGGTGGCCGGACACAAGAAGCCGGAGAACGATGACAATCCGCGCAGCATCGCGGACACCCGGCAATATCTGCTCGATTTCAACCGCCTCGACCAGGCGACGATTTCTCCGCGCGAGCTCTACGACGCGATGCTTGCGCTTCATCCCGACCGTGCCAATCCGGGATCGCTCTGGAGCGGAGCCAACGCCGCAAAGGGGCCAAGGTCATGACGAGCTGGCAGAACAACCGCGCCGCGCGCGATGCCCGCATCGCGGCCGGTGCCGGACTTGCCCACGGCAAGGTCGTGGAAGCGTCCGACGCTACGCGTCTGCTGGAGGCCGTGATCCGGCCGGGCGACCGGGTTTGCCTCGAAGGCGATAACCAGAAGCAGGCGGATCTCTTGAGCCGCGCGCTGCTGGCGGTCGATCTGTCCAAGGTCAACGATCTGCACATGGTGCAGTCGGGCGTCGTTCTGCCCGAACATCTGGACCTGTTCGACCGCGGGGTCGCGAAGCGGCTCGACTATGCCTATTCCGGGCCGCAATCGGCGCGCATCGCGCGCATGCTGTTCGGCGGCAAGATCGAGCTGGGAGCAATTCACACCTATCTCGAACTGTTCGCGCGCTACTTCATCGATCTCACCCCGCACGTCGCCCTGATCGCCGCCGTCAGCGCCGACCGTGACGGCAACCTCTACACCGGCCCGAACACCGAGGACACGCCCACCGTGGTGGAGGCAACGGCGTTCAAGGACGGCGTCGTGATCGCCCAGGTCAACGAGATCGTCGAGACGGTTCCGCGGGTCGATATCCCGGCGGACCGCGTCCATTTCGTCGTCAAGTCCGACAAGCCGTTCTTCGTCGAGCCACTGTTCACGCGCGATCCGGCGGCGATCACCGAGGGGCAGATCCTGACCGCGATGCTCGCGATCAAGGGCATCTACGCGCCCTATGGCGTGCAGCGGATCAATCACGGGATCGGCTTCAGCACGGCCGCGATCGAGCTCCTGCTGCCGACGTTCGGCGAGAGGCTGGGCCTGAAGGGCAGGATCGCAACCCACTTCGCCTTGAATCCGCATCCCGCGCTCATTCCCGCGATCGAATCTGGTTGGGTCCGGCAAATCCACTCGTTCGGCTCGGAGGTCGGGATGGACGAGTACATCCGGGCGCGATCCGACATCTATTTCACCGGCCCCGACGGTTCGCTGCGTTCCAACCGCGCCTTTTGCCAGACCGCCGGGCTCTATGCCTGCGACATGTTCATCGGCTCCACGCTGCAGATCGATCTCCAGGGAAATTCTTCGACCATCACCACCTCGCGCATCGCCGGGTTCGGCGGCGCGCCGAACATGGGCGCGGACGCACGCGGGCGCAGGCATCCGAGCGAGCCCTGGCTGAAGGCCGGCGCGGAGGCCGATCCGGACAGCCCGGCTCCGTTGCGCCGGGGCCGCAAGCTGGTGGTGCAGATTGGCGAGACCTTCGGCGACAAGAATGTCCCGCTGTTCGTCGAGAAGCTCGATGCGATCGAGCTCGCCGAGAAGCTGAACCTCGAACTCGCGCCGGTGATGATCTACGGCGACGACGTCACGCACATCGTCACCGAGGAGGGCGTGGCGAACCTCCTGTTGTGCCGTACGGCGCAAGAGCGCGAGCAGGCGATCCGCGGCGTCGCCGGATACACCGATGTCGGTCGCGGGCGGGATCGCAGCATGGTCGCGCAGCTGCGCGAGCGCGGCGTGATCCGGCGGCCCGAAGATATCGGCATCAACCCGCTCGATGCGGATCGCAACATGCTGGCGGCGCGCTCGATCAAGGATCTCGTGCGCTGGTCGGGCGGGCTCTACGCACCGCCGTCGAAATTCAGGAACTGGTGAGGACAGGCCATGGAAGATCTCAGCTTTCATCACCCGGTTCGCGAGCGCGCGGGCGGCATCAGGCGGAGCGCGATCGTGGGCGTGGTCGCCTCGGGCAATCTGGAAGTCCTGGTCGAGCGCGTCCTGCCGGATGCCGAATGCGCGGTCGAGATCAAAACCGCGGCGATGGGCTTCGGCGAAGTCTGGAGCGCCGTCATTGGCGATTTCGTCGAGCGCTATTCGCCCGGCGGGCTGAAATTTTCCATCAATGACGGCGGCGCGCGGCCCGACACGGTATCGCTTCGGCTGGCGCAGGCGGTGCGATTGATCGAGGGGAGCGAGCAATGACTGCGCCGCTCCCGCACATCGCCCCGGCCGAACGGGCCCGCAGCACAAGCTTCAACGAGGCATCGGCGCGGACGAGGCTTGATCTGCTGCTTGATGCCGGCAGCCTGGTCGAGTTCATCGGGCCGGAACAGCGCGAGGTCAGTCCGCATCTGGAGATATTCGGCCTTCCCGAGCAGTTCGATGACGGCATCGTCGTCGGCCATGGCCGGCTCGGCGGCGCGCCGGTATTCGTCGCCGCACAGGAAGGACGTTTCATGGGCGGCGCCTTCGGCGAGGTGCACGGCGCCAAACTGCTGGGTCTGCTCCGCGCGGCGCGCGAGATCGGATCGATCCCCGTTCTGATCCTGCTCGATACCGGCGGCGTCCGTCTGCAGGAGGCCAATGCCGGTGAACTCGCCATCGCCGAGATCATGCGCGCGGTGATTGAGGCGCGCAGTGCCGGCGTGAAGGTCATCGGCCTGATCGGCGGGCGCTCCGGCTGCTATGGCGGCGGCGGTCTGATCGCGGGCTGTTGCTCCGCGCTCGCCGTTTCGGAGGCGGGACGCATCGCGGTGTCGGGCCCCGAGGTGATCGAGACCAACCGCGGCGTCGAGGAATTCGACTCCCGTGACCGTGCCCTGGTCTGGCGCACCATGGGCGGCAAGCACCGGCGGCTGCTCGGCGCAGCCGACGTCTTCGCCGGTGACACTGTGCAGGATTTTCGCGAGGCCGCACTCGAGCTGATCGGGTTGATTGGCCCCTTCGGCCTCGACCGGCTCAGGGCGGAGCAGGGGCGTCTGGCCGACAGGTTGCGCCGCTTCGGCGCTTGCCAGGACGCCGTCGATATCTGGACCGCGGAAGGTGTTGCGCATGCGGAAACAGTTCCGGAATTGCCGGCCGACCAGTTCATTGCGCTTGCTAGCAGGATCGGGAGGAGCAGCCGTGACGCTCGATGACATTCTCGCCTCGCTGTTTCCCGATGGCCATGAGGTCAGGAACGACAATGGCGTCATTGCTGGCGCCGCGACGCTGCGATCCGGTGGCAGGATACTCGTGATTGGTGTTGCGGATCGGACTGCGCTCGGCGTCGACGAGGCGATCAGACTTTCCGCGCATGTCCTGGAGTCGATCGACCGGGGGAGCGGACCGATCCTGGTGCTCGTCGACAGCGACAGCCAGCGCATGAGCAAGCGTGACGAGCTGCTCGGGCTCAACGAATTCCTCGCGCATCTGGCGAAAGTGCTGATCCACGCGGATATGCACGGTCGCCCGACCATCGGTCTTCTTTACGGCCACTCGGCTGCGGGGGCCCTGCTTGCGACGGGCCTTGCGACGCGCGTGCTGGTCGGATTGCCCGGCGCCTCTCCCGCGGTGATGGATCTGCCGTCGATGGCGAAGGTCACCAAATTGTCGATGGCCGCTCTTGAGGAGAAAGCCAAATCGACGCCGGTTTTTGCGCCGGGGCTCTCCAATCTCGAGCAGATGGGTGCCGTTCATATGACATGGAGCGACGCCACCTCGCTCGCAGACCAGCTGGAGGCGCTGCTCGCCGACATGCCGGCTGCGCGGGATCGAAGAGATGCGCTCGGCAAGGAGCGCGGTGGCCGGCCGAAGGCCGCCGATATCGCGGAGCGCGTTCGTGACCTTGCCCTGCAAATCCGGTGAACCGCCGGCCGGTCGCCACGACCTCGTCTTTGTCAGCCCGCAGGGTTGGCGCGCGATGATCGGGATGCGCGGCGATCTCGCAGCCGACCCGCTGGTTTCGCGTTGGTCCGAAATGGGATGGCCGACCATCAGGCGGCGCGCTCTACCTAGCGAAGCGACCGGCCTTGCACTCGGCCTGCCGTTGCCGCCCTCCGCCGGCAAGAAGCGGCTGTCGTTTCTCGCGGATATCGACCACGTCACATCGGTCGCGAGGCCGCCCGCGCTGCGGCAGGTGCGCGCCTCGGCGCCGCGCAACTGGTGGCCGACGCTCGATCGGCTCGACGGGCTCGCGCTTCGTCATTCGGTGGACGTGCGCGTGTTCGGCAGCCTCGCATGGCAATCGCTGACCGGGCTCGATTACGTGACCGCTCGTTCCGACCTCGATGTCCTGTTCGCGTTCCCCCGCGAAGCCGATCTGGATCGTCTCGCCGCCGACGTGGCTGCGATCGAGACCGATGCGCCGATGCGGCTCGATGGCGAATTGATGCGCGCGGATGGTGCAGCGGTGAACTGGCGCGAATTCCATGCCGGCACGGACCAGCTTCTGGTCAAGACCATCGGGTGCGTAGCCCTGCTCGACAGGGATCGATTCATTTCGGGAGCGATGGGATCATGACCACAGCGGCCGCACGAAGCATCGAACCGCTTGTTTCCAGCCGGAGGCAGATGCCGTCCGGTATCTGGGCCATCGGCGGCTTCGCTGCCGATTGCCTTGCCATGGAGCTGGAAACCTGGCCCAAGCCGGGGCTCGTGAGCCATGTCGACAATGGTAGTCACGTCGACATGGATGCCGGCACGTTTCGTCGCAGCGCTGCGGCCATCAGGCCTTACCTTCAAAGTCTTGCCGAAGCGGGCGCGCTCGGTTGCGGCATGGGAGTGCTGCGGGTCATCGGCCTGGAGGCCGAACGGGCGATGCTCGAGGCGACCGCGGGCGTCAATACGCATCGCGGCGCGATCTTCGGTCTTGGCCTGTTGTGCGCGGCGGCCGGTGCGAGGGCCGGCGGGCTGGTCGATCCGGCACGTCCGCTCGGCGACGTCGTGGCACGCCTCTGGGGCGCCAGCATACTCGACGGTCCGGTGTTGCTGCACAGCCATGGCAGCGCTGCTCGCCGCCGCTTTCGCGCAGGCGGAGCCCGTATCGAGGCGGCGAGCGGGTTTCCCAGCGTCTACCGGATCGGCTTGCCGGCCCTGCGGAGAACAATGCCTGCCACGCCCGAGGATGCGGAAGCGGCTCGGGTCGAAGCGTGCTTTGCCCTGATTGCGTCGGTGGAAGACACGAATCTGCTGCATCGTGGCGGGCTCGAGGGGCTTCGTTTTGCGCGTCGCGCGGCACGTCGCTTCATCGACGCCGGCGGCGTGCGCGCTCCCGGCTGGCGCGTCAGCGCGCAATGGATCCATGAGAGCTTCGTCGCCCGTCGTCTCAGTCCCGGTGGCTCGGCTGACCTGCTTGCGATGTCGCTCTTCGTCGATGCCCACGACGCGCCGGGGCCATGATGTCCAATGCAATCCTGATGGCGCTGGTGCCGGTGTTCTTTGTCTTGCTGCTTGGATACGCCGCCGGAAGGTTTCATGTCGTCGACAATCTTCATGTCGATGCTCTCAACGCACTCGTGATGGATTTCGCCGTGCCGGCGTCCCTGTTCGCCGCGACCGCCTCAGCGTCGCGCAGTGAGATGATCGAGCAGGTTCCGCTGTTTCTGGTGCTCGGCATAACGATGTCGTTGCTCTATGCCGCCTGGTATCTTGCCGCGCGCAGGTTGTTCAAGGTGTCGCGGCCCGATGCGTCGATTCAGGCACTCACGGTCGGCTTTCCAAATCTTGCCGGCGTCGGTCTTCCAATCCTGACATCCGTCGCGGGACAGGCGGGCGCCGTTCCGGTCGCCGTCGCATTGGCAACCGGTTCGGTCCTCATCAGCCCGGTGACCCTGATCATGGCGGAAATGGACGCCGCCAGGTCCCGTGGCGAGGAAATGGCGGCGCGGCAGATGCTGACGGCAGTGGGGCGTGCGATCACCAAGCCGGTCGTGCTCGCGCCCGTGTTCGGCATCCTGTTTTCGGTGTCGGATCTGAGCCTCAACGCGCTCGCTCATGCGTGCCTCGCGCTGATCGGGAGTTCGGCCGCCGGCGTCGCGCTGTTTCTCACCGGAGCCATCCTGTCGGCACAGTCGTTCCGCCTGAACTGGAAGATCGCGGCCGCAACCGTGGCCGCGGACGTGGTTCGGCCGCTCGCAGCCGTTGCAATCACTCACGTCTTTCCAATCGCTCCCGACACAGCGAGGACGGCCATTCTGCTCGCCGCGGCGCCTTCCGGCTTTTTCGGCATCCTGTTTGCGGTCAACTACCGGCTGGACTCGGCAGCGGTCGGATCGATGGTCATTTCGAGCACCGGATTCAGCGTCGCGACCATGGCGGTTGCGATCGCCGTGCTCTTTCCGCACTAGGCGGCGATCATGACACTTGCGATCCTGTGCTCGGGACAAGGCGGACAGCATCGGGACATGTTCGCCCTGACGGGCGATGCGCCGGAAGCGACGCACCTGTTTGCACACGCGGCAACGTTGCTGGGCGGCAGGGATCCGCGCGATTTCGTGCGCAGCGAATCTGACGAGGCTCTGCATCGCAACCGGTCCGGCCAGATTCTATGCACGTTGCAGGCACTGGCCGCCGCTGCCGGGCTCAGGGACATCATTCCACATGGCGCCATCATCGCAGGCTACAGCGTCGGTGAGGTGGCGGCATGGGGCGTGGGAGATTTGTTCGAACCGGTCCTCACGCTTGACCTCGCGGTGCGCCGCGCGGAAGCGATGGACGCCGCCACCTGCGCCGGTGACGGGCTGATCTTTGTCCGTGGTCTTTCACATGACGATATGACCCGCCTTTGCGAGCGCCACGGCGCGGCGATCGCCATCGTCAATCCAGGCGATGCCTTCGTGGTCGGCGGTGGCCGGGAGGCATTGAACGGGATTGCCGGAGAGGCGAGGGCGATGCGCGCCACAAGGATCGTCGATCTGCCGGTTCGGGTTGCCTCCCACACCGGACGGCTCGCCGAGGCGTCGGTCGTGTTTCGCGAAGTCTTGCGGTCGGCGCCGGTGGCGTTCCCGTCGGCCGCCGGTGCGCGCATCCTGAGCGGCATCGATGGCGGTTCGGTCGTCTCCGCCGAGACGGGCCACGACAAGCTCGCCGCGCAGATCTCGCAAACCGTGCAGTGGGGAAATTGCCTGCAAAGCTGTCTCGAAGCGGGTGCCACGGCATTTCTCGAATTTGGACCTGGACATGCACTGAGCCGGATGGTTGCGAGCATCGAGCCCGGCCTTCCGGTGCGGTCGCTGGATGATTTCAGGAGTCTTCAGGGCGTGCGCAACTGGCTTGCGCGGCATCTCAGCGACTGAAATGGCAACAGCTTCGTTCCGGAATCGGACGGACGGCGCGCTCCGGATCGACGTGCGGCGCGGCAAAAAAAGGGGCCGTCCTTGTGGGGAGGACGGCCCAATGCTCGCATGCCTGGGAGGAGAAGGCTCGAGCCGTGACTTGGGGGTCTCAGTCACTAACATTGCCAACATCGCCGATCCCGCGTGCAAAGTATTTCACGTCCCCACGCTGTTTCTCATTTCGCATGATTCACGGAGGTCCGCCGGCAGGACATGAGACACCGGCTCGCGTGACGGAACCGGGTCGCATTCAGCGAGCCTGGGTGACGCCAATGCGTTCCGGCTGGTGCACCGCCAACGTGCCGGCGTGTCGCCTGTCAGACGTTTGAAGACGGTCGAGAAATGCGCCTGCGTGCAGAAACCGACGGCCAGCGCCGCCTCGACCAGCGGCGTCTCGGTATTCGACAGGAGAGATTTTGCATGCTCGATGCGCTGTTGCAGGAGATACTCGCGCGGCCGGTATCCAGTCGCGGCGCGAAACTGCGCTGCGAAGTGCATCCGGGACAATCCCGCGACGCCGGCGAGGTCGGACAGGCTGATGGAGTGGTCGAAGCGCGCCCTGACATACTCCTCGACGCGTCGGAGCCGCCATTTCGGCAAGGCGTTGACTTTCGTACGCGGGGGCTCGCGCCGAGCGACGTGCATCACCAGCGTCTGGGCGATGCAGCACGCAAATTCGCGATCGGCCGAATGGCCTTGTTCGGTCAGCGCCTTTGCGAGCTGCTCGGCGAACGGGTCGCGCAACAGAAGGAGATCGTTCAGGCATTCGGGCGCGAGCGGCTCCGTTCCCTGCTGTGGAGATGGAAAGCAATTGGCCGAGATGTGGAAGTGCAGGAAATCGCACGGCGCAAGAAACTGCGCGCGGAGCGGCTTCGACGGCGCGCCGACATAGAGTGTGCCTGCCGGCATGGCGCCGTCGAAAATGGTCTGACTGCCTCTGGTCAGCTTGAGACGTGTGCTCTTCAGGGCGATCGAGAAGAAGTACCGGTCGGGAGGCGTCGTTGCATCCTCGCGCCTGACGGCCGTCTGCGCATAGGTAAAGCGCGAGATCGTGATGTCCTCGCGCGCGACGCCCGCGCGTTGCTCGGGCTGGCGCCATTTTCGTTCGTGGGGGAATGCGCGTGCCCCCTGAGAGAAATCCGGTTCGCGGGCGCCGGGTTGATGTGTCAATCGGGCGCCGGCCGCTTGCATATCGGTGAGCATCGTTCGTCCCGTCTTTTGGATTCCGCTGCCGCGGTGACGGCTGCTGAATGCCATTGGTTGACGCTCGAACGATATGTCTGATGCCGCCACAAGGCCCGTTAGCGTTGCTGAAATCGTGTTAGATTTTGCGAAAGCTGCAGGTGCGTCGGAACGTCGCGAAACTCCGAATTAAGCAAGAAGAATCAAAGGCCTGCGCTGTGAGCTCCGATGTTGCGGCGCGATGCAGCTCTCTTCAGGTCGGGCGATCTGACCGGATTCAGGGAAGGCGTGGCGAGGCATCGATGCCGGGGGTGAGTCCGGGCGCGATCTTCTCCGCCGGCGGAATTGCGGGCACCCGCGCGTAGGGAAGCGCCGTCACCTCGGGAGGCTGCTGGGATGGGGATTGGAGGCAGTTGGGTCGCGGCGGATCTCCTGCGCCGAACACATCGAACATTGGGTCCACGAAGGTCGTGCGGAGCCGATGAGGCCAGGTCTGGCGATCGACCGCATCGGGCTGCCGGATCGTCACCGTGGCCGTCATGCCGGAGACCAACGGCACGCCCGGCGGCACCGTGTCGATGGCGACACGAACCGGTATGCGCTGTGCAAGCCGCACCCAGGTGTAGATCGGGTCCACGTTGGGCAGACCTTGCGTGCCCGCCGCGGCGTTTGACGGGCTGATGCCGCGGGTCACGGTTTTCACATGTCCCAGGATCGGCTTGGAGTAACCGATGAGCTGTGCCTCGACGCGATCGCCGACGCAGACATGCGCCATCTTGGTTTCCTCGAAATAACCGTCGATCCAGAAGCTGTTGGAATCGATGATGGAGACGTTGGTGACGCCGGTCAGCGCATAGTCGCCGACACGTAGCAGGAGATTGGTGACATAGCCGTCGACGGGGCTGAGCACATTGGTGCGCTTCAAGTTCAATTCCGCCTGTGCAAGCTGGTGAGCGGCCGCTGCGTAGGCGGCCTTCGCCTGCGAGGCATTGCCGGCGAAGATCTGCTGCTCCTCTGGCGTCGTCGCGAGGTCGGACAGACGCCGGCGCCGGTCGGACTCGGCCTGCTTCACCTCGAGGTCCGCCGCTCGCTGGTCGACGAGGGCCTTGCCGATGCGGACGGCTACGTCGAAGTCGAAGGGATCGATGACGTAGAGCACGTCACCCTTGTGGACGAACTGGTTGTCGGCCACCCGCAGCTCCACGATTTTGCCTGCGATCTGCGGCGCGACATTGGCGACCTGCACGCGCACGCTGCCATTGCGCGTCCAGGGCGCGGTGACATAGTGCTGCCAGGTTGCAACCGATATCAGAATAGCGACCAGGGCGATGGCAAGGGTGGCAAAATGCTTGCCGACGCCAGCCATGAAACGCCCGGCGGCCTTGCGCAGCGACCGCGTCAATGACGTCGCCTGCCGGGAAGCTTCGCCATCGTTCGCGGCGCGGTCGCTGGTCGCGCGCGCCGCGGCCTCCGTCGGGCTGGAACACGCGACGGCGTCGGCTGCGTCCGCCCGTGCTTCGGCTGAAGATTCGGGGT
This sequence comes from Bradyrhizobium sp. MOS001, assembly GCF_004634465.1. NCBI lineage: Bacteria > Pseudomonadati > Pseudomonadota > Alphaproteobacteria > Hyphomicrobiales > Nitrobacteraceae > Bradyrhizobium > Bradyrhizobium sp. MOS001. The sequence continues at coordinate 37,846 of NZ_SPVJ01000018.1, read as the reverse complement.
GGGGCGGAAAGGCCGCATCTCGAGGCAGAGCCGCGTCCATGACTTTCTCCCTAGCAAAAGAGCGCGAGCAGGCCGAAGATCGACACGTAGAGGCAGAGCTCGGCCAGCGACGGGTTGCTGAAGATTCTTGTAAATCCCACGAAGCGCAGCACCGGGCGGAGCAGCAGGAATGCGAGCAGCGCCGTGGCCGCATAGGACACGATCGGGGCGATCAGCACGCCGCCCACGACGAGTTCACGATAAGTATTCGTCACGGATGCGTCCCCTGGCCGGAACCGGCGAAACCCTGCCATGGTTCGAGGACGATGCTGGCCGGAACGAGCGCGGCGAGCACCGGATCGACAGACAGGTTGCTTCGGGCAGCCGTCTGGCGCAGCGCCTCGGCGGCAGTCAGGATTGCGCCTCCATCGCGTAGGGTGAGCGCGGCTCGCGCGGCGCGCGCCGCGTCGCCGAGTGAGGTCTCGGCCAGGCGGTCCAGTTCGGCATGGCACCGTCGCAGCACCACGGCCTCGTCGAAGCAGCGCAGCGCTTCCGCGACGACCCGCGGGGGAGGTGCCGTGGCGCCGTTCGTCGTCAGGATCTGCTCGATCCGGGCGGCATCGCGAAACGCGGCTTCCTCCGGCGCGAGATGCCGGGCTCGCCCGGAATCGAGGCGGCTCAGCTCGCGATGGGCCTCGTCCAGCAGCAGCCGGATCCTCCGTTCGCCGGACAAGGACGGCAGCAGGAGCTGCGCTGCGAAGACCAGAACCGAGGAAAGCTGGGCAAATAGACACGTCACAAGGAATACGTCGGGGTCGTAGCTCTGCGGATTGCTCGGTGCGAGAATGACAAGCGTGAATACGAGGGAGAGCCGGCCGAGCGGCGGCAGGATGCCGCTCGGCAGCGTGATCAGCAGCGCTGCGCCGATCACGAGAGGCGCAAGGCCGATCGCCAGCAGTTGAAACTCGGATACGCCGTTGAAGACGAGGTATTTCAGGATGCCGGCGAGCAGGCATGCGATCGGCATGGCAAAGACCGCCAGTGTCGTGAAGGCGCGCGGATCCGGAGCCGTCGCACTCAGGCCGATGATCACTGCGGCAAGCGAGAGGCAGAGCGCGGTGGTCGGCCATCCCGCCATCACGAAGATGATTGCAATGAGGATGAAGTGGATCGCGGCCCTGACGCCGGCTTCCGCCGCAATGCGAGGCGAGCGGTAAAGCGGCGCGCGCCATTGCCGGAGTGGATAGTTCCCGGCCCGCAGTGCCTCGAGACTTTCGCGCACGTCTGCATTCCTGCGGATGATCTCGTCGCGCAGATTGGTCCGGCAGATCGCGATCAGGCCGGAGGCGCCGGGGTCTCGGTCGTCCCGGGACGTCGCGGATGCGGCCGGCAGCGCGGCAAGCGTGCGGGCGAGCGCGAGCTCGCTCACGAGGCCCACCATCGCGGAGCGTGCGGCTGCGGTTCTGGCCGGGCCGCTGATCGACTCCGTGACGAGGCTCGCGATCTCCGGATGCAGGGCCGCGACATCGCGCAACATGTCCGCAGCAGCCGTCGCGGATGAGGCTTCACCGCGGACGGCGCGTTGCGCGAACTCCGTGACCCGGTGATGCAGTGTTTCGAGGCGGTTCGCCAGAACCGGATGATAGTCCGGCGCGGCGAGCACCTCGTTGACCAGAGCGACCGCGAGGACGCCGATGGCGATGGCGGCGCCCCGGGCGACGCCGGTCGGAAACACTTGCAACGGGCTGTCGATCTGTTGGATGGCAATCAGGGCAACGGTGATGCAGCTGAGAGCCGCCGCATAAGCGCGATTGCCGTCCAGCATCCCGGCGACGTAGACGCAAAGTCCGACCCAGATCCCCAACACTGCGGGCAGCAGCGCGCCGGTTTGGGAAAAGGTGCCGGCGATGGCGATCGATGCGATCACGCCGATGGCGGTTGCGAGCAGCCGATAGCCCGCCTTTTCCATGCCCTGCGCGCGCGTGGGCAGCGCCAGGATTGCCACGGTGACGGCTGCCGACGAGGGGGATTCGAGTTCGAGCCAGAAGCTCACATAGAGTGCGAGGAGCATTGCCAGCAGGACGCGCAGCGCGAACGCCCAGGAACTCACCGGGAAGCCGGCGAAGACCCGCGGGCGGATGTCATCGGCAGCGCTGGTGGCGTCACCTGGCAATTATGCTCCCTCCATGCGCGGCAAAGCATGCGGCCTGCCGGCGTCGCGAAATCAAAGGGGAGCATGAGCTGTGCCGGCCGGTATTTTCGGTCCATCAACCTGCTTTCGGGAACGCACGCCGGGAAGGCGCAGTTTGCCCGAGCCGGGGCCCGACTATTGCGGCGCGTGGCCCGCCAGGGCCTCTTCGAGGCGGCGGATGATCTCGTCGCCGCTGGATGGCTTGCCGAGATAGCAATGCGCGCCAGCCGCCATGACGCGCTGGCGCACGGGTTCGCTCGGGAAAGCGGTCATGAAAATGATCGGGAAATGGCGGCCGGAGGCAACCAGGCGAGCCTGCAATTCATCGCCGGTAATGACCGGCATCTGAACGTCGGCGATCATGCAGGCCGGATCTTCTCCCGCCGGTTCCCGCAGGAAGGCGACGCCGGACTCGTAGGCGTGGGCTTCATAGCCGAGCGAACGCACGAGGCTCGCCAGCGACGCGCGCACGCCTTCGTCGTCGTCCACGATCGCAATCACCGGGGTTTTGGCCATTGGCACACATCCTGACCGCTGTGTTCCGCAGGGAGGATATCTCCCATTGGGCGGCCGATGGGGCCTTATGCACCGTGCGGCAGTCCCGCCGGAATTATACTCAGGTTTGGTCCGTAGTCTTTCGGTTCTGGGAAATCCCGAGCGCTTCGGCCTTGCGAACGAGGTCGGCCAGCGACCGGACCTCCATCTTGCGCATGACGTTGCCGCGGTGGATCTTGACGGTGATCTCGCTGAGGCCGATCAGGCCTGCCACCTGCTTGTTCATCAAGCCGGCGGTCACATGGCCCATCACCTCGCGCTCGCGCGCCGTCAGGCTCTCATACTGGATCCGGATATCCTCCTTCGTCGCGGCTTCCGCACGGCGCTGCGCATCGCGCTCGAGCGCTGCCGTCACTGCATCGAGCATGTCCTGATCGCGAAACGGCTTGGACAGGAAATCCACGGCGCCAGCCTTCATGGCGCGCACCGACATTGGAATGTCCCCATGACCGGTCATGAAGATGATTGGATATCTGATGCCCTGGCGGGTCAGTTGCCCCTGGAGATCGAGGCCGCTCACGCCCGGGAGCCGGACGTCCAGCACGATGCAGGCCGGTTTGTCGGGCATGACGCCGCCAAGCAGCTCGGCCGGTGAGCCGAACAGGCGTGTCTCGAGGCCGACGGATCGGAACAGGCTGTCGAGCGAGGCACGAATGCTCGCGTCGTCATCAACGATGATGACGACTGAACTGGAGGATTGGGCCGGCGGTTGCACTTGGTTTGGTCGTGTCATGGCAAGGCGTGTTCTTGGCTAAATGGCAGTGTCAGGTGGAATGTCGCGCCCGAGCCCGGAGAGCTCTCCACGGACAATCGGCCGCCGTGAGCTTCCACCGTCGTTCGGCAGATCGCAAGTCCCATGCCCATGCCGCCGCCCTTGGTGGTGAAGAACGGATCAAACAGGCGCGGCAGGTCGTCCGGCTGGATGCCCGGGCCGCTGTCCTCGACCGTGATGGCGAGGTTTTCGCCGTCCACGGTTCCGGCGCGCAGCGTAACGGTGCGGGAACCAGGCCGGCCTGACATGGCCTGGCCGGCATTGATCAGAAGATTGACCAGGACCTGCTGAAGCTGGATCCGGTCGCCGCGAACCGGCGGCAGGCCATGCTCCGTCTCGACGATGAGGGTGACGTCGTCCTTGACGAGCTCGCGCGCGACCAGGAGGGTCGCTTCCTCGATGATCTCGTCGATCTGCAGCAGATCCTGCTGGGTAGGGGCCTTCTTCAGGAAAGTCCGGATGCGGGTCACGATCTCGCTGGCGCGGCGGCCCTGAGCAACGACGTGACCGATCGTCGCCGCAACCTCCTTGAGATCGGGCACGTCGCGGCGCAGCCACCGCAAGCCAGCCTCGCCGCTGGTGACGATCGCTGCCAGAGGCTGATTCACCTCGTGGGCAATGGACGCGCTGAGCTCGCCGAGGGTGGCGACGCGCGCGGCATGCGCCAGCTCCGCCTGCGCCGCGAGCAGCGCATCCTGTGCCTGCTTGCGCTCGGTGATGTCGATGACGAAGGCGAGCACGTTGCGATCTCCGTCGGGCTCGGCCGGAAAGGTGATCGTAAACATGACGGGAACCTTGCGTCCGTCGAGACTCACGAAATCGGTCTCGCCTTCGTGGAACCGCTCTCCTTCCGCGAATGCGATCAGCGCGCCGAGGAAACGGCGGTGGTTCTCGTCCAGAAGCCTGTCCACGTTCGCGATGAAGGCCGCAGAGTCGCTTGCTCCCGCCATCTTCTGGAGGGCCGGATTGACGTCGGTAATTCTGGCGAGGCGGCGGACATGCCGCACGAATTCAGGATTTCGTGCAAGGTAGTCCCGCAACGTGGCGCCTCCGGTCTCCAGCGAATTCAGCGCGGTCCGCACTGCGCTCCAATCCTCCTCGACGATGCCGACCCGGCTTGCGTCGAACATCCGGCGGTATCGCTGCTCGCTCTGCACCAGCGCGTTATGTGCCGCGACGCGGTCCGTGACGTCGGTGTGGGTTTCAAGGACTCCAACGGGTTTGCCGAGATGGTCGTGCTGGAGCGCCCATCTTGCATCGACGGTGAGTGCGCCGCCGGCCTTCGTCCGCTGCTCCAGCCTGCCTTCCCATCGGCCGATGTCGAGCAGGCCGGCCTCGATGGCCTCTCGCCGGTCGGGATATTTGGTTCTCAGCAGCGCGTCGGCGAGTTGCCCGACCGCCTCGTCGGCCGACCAGCCGTAGGCGTGTTCCGCGGCCCTGTTCCAGAAACTGATCACGCCGCCGCGATCCCTGACGAAGATCATGTCATGCGAGAGATTGAGCAGGCGCGCCTGCGCCGCGAGGCGCTTCGTCGCCGCCTGATTCTGGAGCGCCAGCAAGGTCGTGATTCCGATGGCTGCGAGGCTCACCAGCGCACGAAGGGCAGGCGAGGCGATCGCCTCCAGATCGTGCGACAGTAGATAGGCGGTTATGGTCAGGACGCTGCAGCCGACAGCGGCGGCGATGATGTCGTTACGCCGGTGCGTCCTCGCCGCGAGCAGGATCGCAACGACGTAGAGAACTGCGACCGCGCCCTCGAGCGGCGTCAGCACATCGACCAGGAAAACCGCGAAAGCGAGGACGGCAGACCAGAACCGCAAGCCGGCGCGGCTCATCGATGAACCCGTGGCCCGATCAAGACTGGTCATCGTCGCTGGTGGTCGCTCTGCTCATTTTCGGTCACGTTGATGCCGCGATTTGATCGGGCCGACAACATGCGGCAACATGATTTTCGTGCTCTCTTGAAAGACGTTGCCGCGGTTCGATCCCGCGCGCGTGCCGATGAGGCACATTCCCCGGCAAAAACGGGGTTTTGCGTGAGTTTCCGACCATTGGCGAGCGCGTCAACATACCGCAGGGCGAGACCAGTTCCGCCATCGCGGCGAACGGGACGTCCGCGCGGCCGGCGACGCCACGGTCATACCTAGGTATGACGCGATCAACCCGAGAACCTATCCGGTGCACCCGCGCGTAGAATGGAGCGCGGGGACCGCCGAACTACTCTGCTCCCACATTCGGACGAGCCATTGGGTCTCGCCGGATCGAAAATGGGACAAGGAGTTCGACGATGTCGCTACAGATGTCACACCCGCTAGGCGCGAAGGATCATGTCGTCGGCTCGATCGGCGTCTCGGCCATCGATGGTTGCCAGTCCGGGCTTGCGGAACGTCCCGATCGCGCCGGCGAAAAGGCGATGACGCTGTCCCTCGTTCACCTCGATGTGGCCCTGGCCATCGAGACGCCCCCGCCGGGCGTGCGGAGATGCGCCGGCGACGGGCCCAGCTTCAGGGTATCGGCGAAACGCCTCGCGCGCATTTCCGTCGAGACCGATCGGGAGGCCGGTGCAGGCGAGTTCCCGGACCCGGTGATGCGAAGCCTCTCCGATGCGCTCGCGGCAACCGAAGCGGCCCATCATCCTCACTCCGCCATCCTTGCGGACGCCTTGCGTCTTGCCATCCTGACCCGCAGAGCCAGCCGGCCGACGGCCGTCGCGCGCAACGAGACCCATCAGGCCGACGAGCGGTGCCGGTCTGTGCGGTCATTGCAAAAATGGCGCCTGAAGCGCGTGCTGCAATATGTCGACGAGAATTTGGCTGGCAAGATCACCTTGCAGCATCTGGCGGCGGTCGCCGGCCTCAGCCGCATGCACTTTGCCGCGCAGTTCCGCGCGGCCGTCGGCATGCGGCCTCACGACTTTCTGCTGAAGCGGCGGATCGAACGCGCCCAGGAACTGCTGAGGCGCGCCGACGTCTCGCTGGTCGACGTTGCCTTGACCGTCGGATTCCAGACCCAGGCGCATTTCACGACGGTATTCAAGCGTTTCGCCGGCGATACGCCTTATCAATGGAGGAGCGCCTACCTTGCGCAATTCCTGCCGCTGCCTCGCGCCGAAGTTGGGCCGTCATGAGCAGTGTTGGCATTGAGGCCCTGATGCTGCCGCTGGCCGGCATTCACCTGGCTATGACGCACCATGAAGTCACGGGCGTGCTGGAGATCGCCCGTGCTCTCGGTAACTCCTATCGCCTGGCATCTTCAGATCCGGGATCCGGCGCTCTCTATGGCCGGTTCATTTTCGATTTCTGCCGAACCATCGTCACGGTGCTCGCGCGATAGCCTCGAGCCCTTTACAAGCGGGGCAGGTCAAGCGTTAACACTGCGATGGCAAAGTGATGCCGAGGGGCTGGCGACGGCCGAAATGCAGGCAATTGCCCGCTGGACGAACCTGTCGGAAACGACATTTCTCTTGCCGCCCACGAGTTCCGAGGCGGACTACCGCCTGCGCATTTTTACCCCCCGCAGCGAACTGCCGTTTGCCGGGCATCCGACGCTCGGCAGCGCCCATGCCGTGTTGGAGGCAGGCCGCGTGATGCCCCGGGGCGGTCGTCTCGTCCAGGAATGCGGTGTCGGGCTGGTGCGGATTGCCGTGGAGGGCGACGGCGCGGAGAGGCGTCTGACGCTTGCGTTGCCGCCGGCGAAGGTCACGGCTCTTTCAGCCGAAGACGTCGACGAATTGGAGGCAGTCATCGGGCATCGGATCGTTCGCGAGGTGGCTCCAGCGATCGTGGATGTCGGGGCCGTCTGGGTCGTCGCGCAACTTGCCGACGCGGACAGTGTGCTCGCGCTGACCCCAGACTTCCGGCGCTCGGCTGCCTTCGAGAAGCGGCTCGGTGTGACCGGGCTCTCGCTTTTTGGCCGTCACGCTGATGGCGAGGCGGCTATCGAGGTGCGTTCTTTTGCACCATCATGCGGCGTCGAGGAGGACCCGGTATGCGGCAGTGGAAACGGCGCCATCGCCGTGTTCCATCGCGACCGCGGTCTCCTCAAGGCCGGGACGAGCTACACGGCGGCGCAGGGGCGCTGCGTCGGGCGCGATGGCCGCATCGCCTTGGCGATCGAAGCGGACGGCGAGATCAGCGTTGGCGGCGCTTGCGTTACGTGCGTGGATGGCAGGATTGCCGATTAAGCCACAGGTCGATGGTCGATCATGCCGCGCTTCGGCTGCGGTATGCATATTGAGTCAGACCCGCTAACGCACCGCGACCGCGACGGCAGACAAGGCTGCCGGAAGGGACCAGGCCCAGTCTCCCAGTACTGAAACAGCCGCCGCGGCGGCGACACAGCCGAAGATGAAGCCGAGCAAGCGATGGAGCGAGCGACCCAGCGGCGTTGAATCATGCGGCAGCAGAGGGGTGCGTGGAGCGAGCAGGTCCATCGCCGACAAGACGGCATTGGCCAGATTGCCGGTCATCACCGCCGTCGAGATCGCGCCCGGCAGAGCGAGGCGAAGGAGCGCGTACTGGCAGGCCATGGCCGACACGGCGATCATCGCGGCCGCGCCGGCCCGGGATCCAGCCGCATCGGCAGACGGCCTTGTGATGACGCTGAAGATCAACAACGCGGCCAGCACGAGGAACTGAACCCGAAGCAACAGTCGCGCCAGGCTCGAACCGTGCCGGCCGGAAGCTTGGGCGATCAGCCAGACGGTCGCCAGGGTCAGCATGAAGACGGGAATCGCCAACAACTGTGCCCAATGAAACGAGCCGCCATCGATGGCAACGACGGCGGCCAGCACGATATTGCCGGTCACGTGAGCCGTGAAGATATGACCCAGCGTGAAGAAGCCGGTGAAGTCGACCATTCCGGCGATGATGCTGAGCAGCGGTGGCAGCCGCGCCTCCAGGCGCGACAGCTCCGCTGCGTCATCCGCTGAATCCGCGGACCTTTGCAGCACGATGAGGTCTCTGGCGAGCAGGGACATCTTTGGCTACTCCGATGCTGGCCGTTCGCATGGGCCGCTCACTGACCGCCGGCTACTGTGCCGTCCATCCGCCATCGACCGCGATCGCGGTGCCCGTGATCTGGTCCGCCGCAGGCGAGCACAGGAAGGCCACGGTGCCTCCAAGCTGCTCCGGAGAGACGAACTCGGATGACGGTTGTTTCTCGCCCAGGAGTGCCTTGGCGGCGTCCTTTTGACTGATGTTTTTCTCTGCGGCGATGTCGCTGATCTGCTTTTCGACCAAGGGCGTCCGCACCCAGCCGGGACAGACTGCGTTGCAGGTCACGCCGCTGCCGGCGGTCTCCAGGCCAACCACCTTGGTCAGGCCGATCAACCCGTGCTTGGCGGCGACGTAGGCCGCCTTGTGCGTCGAAGCGACGAGGCCGTGGGTTGAGGCGATGTTGACGATCCGGCCCCAGTGCTGCTTCTTCATCTGGGGCACTGCCGCCGCGATGCCGTGAAACGCGGCCGACAGGTTGATGTCCAGGATCGCATGCCACTTGGCCGACGGAAATTCTTCCACCGGCGCGGTGAACTGGATGCCGGCATTGTTCACGAGGATGTCGAGGCGTCCGAACGTCTCGATTGTCGCGGCGATCAATCGGCGCACGGCATCGCCCTTCGACATATCAGCGCCATCGTAGACTACGCGCACGCCGTGCTCGCGCTCGATCCCGCTGCGGATGGCTTCGATCTCGCCGGGGTCGCCGAAGCCGTTCAACACGAGGTTGACGCGGAGCCTAGCCAACTCTCTGGCGATTCCGAGCCCGATACCGCTGGTCGATCCGGTGACGATAGCGACCTTATCCTTCAACATGGGAGTTCCTTTCGACGTCAGGTGGGGTGGGGGACTAGTGGGTCCCGCCGGCCTCGATCTGGCCGGGCTTCTTCAGCATCATGGAGGCGGCGAGTGCGACGATCAGCGCGACACCGAGCAGGTAGAACATGTCGCCGAAAGCCAGGATGAAAGCCTGCTTCTGCACGATCTTGCCGATCGCGACATAGGCGCGGTGAGCGGCGTCGATGCGATCGGTCACGCCGTGGTTCATGAAATACTGCGTCAGCTTCTCGAGCCTGGCTTGTGTGGCCTGCTCCAGCAGCGAGACCGACTGCGTCAGCACGTTGGAGTGATATTGCTCGCGCTTGGTGAGCAGCGTCTGCAGCAGCGCGATGCCGACGGCGCCGCCGAGGTTACGCATCATGTTGAACAGGCCCGAGGCCGAACCCGCGTTCTCCGCCTCGATGCCCGATGTCGCGACAGCGGACAGCGGGGCGAACACCAGTGCCTGACCGAAGGCGCGGACGACGTTCGGCCAGAAGAGCTGGTCGGTGGCGTAGTCGTTGGTCATCGAGATGTTCATGAAGTTGGAGGCTGCGAACAGCGCAAAGCCGACACCGATGATGAGCCGCGCGTCGAAGCGCCGTAACAGTTGCGGCACCAGCGGGATCAGCAACAGCTGCGGCAGCCCGGTCCACGCCAGCACCATGCCGATCTGCTCGGCGTTGTAGCCCTGGATGCGCGATAGATAGACCGGCAGGATGAAGACCGAGCCGTAGAGCGCGATGCCGAGCAGGAAATTGGCGAGGATACCGAAGCCGAAATTGCGACGCGCCAGGAGGCGGAGGTTCAGCAGCGGCTTCCTGGCCGCCAGCTCGATCCACAGGAAGGCCGACAGCGCGATCGCCGCGACAATCGACAGCTTGACGATGAACGGCGAGCCGAACCAGTCGTCCTTGTTGCCTTCCTCGAGCACGGTCTGCAGCGCGGCGAGACCGATCGCCATGGTGGCGATCCCGGCCCAATCGCCCTCGCGCAGCAGCGACAGCTTCATCGGTTGCGACTCGAGCGAGACGAACAGCAAGCCGATCATGACCGCGCCCGGCACCAGGTTGACGTAGAAGATGTACTGCCAGCCCCAGTTCTCGGTGAGATAGCCGCCGATGGTCGGCCCAATCGCGGGCGCAAAGGTCGCGGAGATCGCAAACAGCGCCAGCCCGATCGGCTGCTTCGCCTTTGGCAGCAGCGTGATGATGAGCGTGAACGCCATCGGGATCAGCACGCCACCGGTAAAGCCCTGAACGGCGCGCAACACGATCATCTGCGACAGGTTTTGCGCCAGCGCGCAGGCCGCCGAGAACACCAGGAACAACGTCGCATTGGTCAGGAGATAGATGCGGATCGAGAACGCCTGCGCGAGCCAGCCGGACAGCGGGATCACCACAATCTCGGCGATCAGGTAGGAGGTCGAGATCCAGCCGCCATCATCGATACCGGCTCCGATCGCGCCCTGGATGTCAGCCAGCGAAGCGTTGACGATCTGGATGTTGAGCACCGCCATGAAGGCGCCGAGCGTGGCGCCGGCGATGGCGATCCAGGTCTTGGCGGAGACCGCCGGAGTCGGTGTGATGACGGACCGCTCGTCTTCGCCGGCGGGCACGGCATCGATGGCCGGTTGCAGTGTGGTCATGGTTGTCTGCTCGTCGCTTGCGAGAGAAGCATTGCCTGAGCGGACTGTCCGGGAGGAGACAACCGCCAGGGACGCGTGTTCATTCAACTGCGAGGCTCGGGGCGCTGCGATGCGAGACGCTTTTTGCTTTCGCGTTCGGCGATCGCCGCCGATCTGGTGTTGATGGTCGGCTCGGCCGACATGCCGGGACGGAGCAGGCCGGTCAGGCTGCGGTCGTCGAGGACGATTTTCACCGGCATGCGCTGGACGATCTTGGTGAAGTTGCCGGTCGCGTTGTCGGGCGGCAGCAGCGCGAACTCCAGGCCGCTTGCCGGGGACAGGCTGTCGACATGGCCCTGCAGTCTGGTGCCGCGGAAGCTGTCGATGGTCAGCTCGACGGGCTGGCCACCGCGCACATGGGTGAGCTGGGTTTCCTTGAAATTGGCGACGATGTACACGGCATCGAGCGGGACGACGGCCATCAACTGCGTACCGGCCTGGACGAATTGCCCGACCCGGAGCGAGCGCGCACCGACGGTGCCGTCGACCGGCGCGATGATGCCGGTGTAGGAGAGGTTCAATGCCGCCTGCTGCTCGACCGCGCGGGCGCGGTCGCGCTGCGCGACTGCCCTGGCGCGTTCGGTGGAGAGCACGTCGACCTTGCGCTCGGCCGCGAGCAGGCCCGACTTGGCGTGCTGCAATTGCGCGGCGGCGGCGCGCAGTGCCGCGTCGGTCTGCTGCGCGCGCTGCACCGTACCGGAGCCCGTCTTCATCAGCCCGTCGTATCGGGCCTGCTCTTCCTGCGCGAAGTTCAGATTGGCCGTGGCGGCCGCGACATCGGCCGTGCCTTGCTCGATGATCGGCTGCTGCAGGGCAAGCTGTGCATCGAGATTGCGGACAGCGGCGTCGGATGCGGCGACGTCAGCGCCGGCCTGATCGAGCGCGGCGCGGAAATCGCGATCGTCGATCTTTGCCAGCAACTGGCCGGCCTTCACCATTTCGTTGTCGCCGACCAGGACCTGCGCGATATAGCCCGACACTTTCGGCGAGATGATCGTGGAATCCGCCTTCACGTAGGCGTCGTCCGTGGTCTCCAGATAGCGGCCGATGGTGAGATAGTGGTGGCCGAACTCGGCTGCGGCGACGACGCCCAGGGCCAGTGCCAAGGCGAGGGCGGCCCGCCTGATCGCCTGCCCGGACGGCCGAAGGCTGGCTTTGGCGTCCTGCTCGGGAGCATAGGGAATGGAAGACATGGTATTCTCCGAAACGAGGTGGGCGGTGAGATTCAGTCGCGGCGATGGACGTCGTGGGTGACGATGCCGAGCTCGGGAGCCGGCGGGGCCAGGCGTCGCGGATCGGCCAGCGTGCGGCGGATATCGTCCAGTCCGCTCTGCCAGTGAGCGCGCATCGCGCTCAACCCGAACTCGTAATCCCTCGAATGGCCCTCGTGGATCTTGGTCTGATAGATCAGGTGCACGATGTTGTAGCAACGATGGCGCGCCATCTCCGCAATCGCGCGGATCTCGGGATCGTGCCTGGCGGCGTCCGGCAATTTCGCGATCGTGCGCTGCAAGGCCTGACGCATCTTCTGCATCCGCAGCACCTGGTCGGTCACGGCGCGTGTGCGGCTCGAATACTGGATGTCCTTCTGCCGGCTCGACACTTCCATCATGTCGTGGGGAACGTGGCCCTTGGCCGACCAGAGATCGATCTGGAACGTCAGCGTGTCACACGGCTCGCCGGACAGCACGCGGGATAAAGGCGTGTTCGAAACCACGCCGCCATCCCAATAGTGCTCGCCTTCGATCTCGACGGCGGGGAAGCCCGGCGGCAGCGCGCCCGATGCCATGAAATGCTTCGGTCCCAGCCGGCGCTCGGCGGTGTCGAAATAGGTCAGGTTGCCGGTGCGGACGTTGACCGCGCCGACGCTGACGCGCACGTCGCCCGAGTTCAGCCGGTCGAAGTCGACGAGCCTTTCCAGCGTCCGGTGCAGGGGGGCCGTATCGTAAAAGCTGGTCGCGGCGTCGCCCGAGAACGGTGACCAGAGCGGCGAGGGGAAGCGTGGCTTGAAGAAGCCAGGCTGGCCATGGATCAAGGCCCGCGCCGCCGCCATCGCGTTGCGTACCGAGTTGATGTCGAACGCAAACGGCAGGGCGTTGGCGAGCCCTTCGCCGGCGGGCCACTCGATCGAAAACGCGCAGATGGTTTCCCAGAACTCGCGCAACCGTGCAACACGCTCGCCTTCGGGCGAGCCCGCGATGATCGCGGCGTTGAGCGCGCCGATCGAGATGCCGGCCAGCCAGTTCGGCCGGATGCCGGCCTCGTGCAGGCCTTCATAGACTCCGGCCTGATAGGCGCCGAGTGCGCCGCCGCCTTGCAACACCAGGGCGACGACATCGTAGGGCAGCGAATTGCTCCGCTGCGGCACAGGATTGGTTTGCTCGCGCATCACGTTCAGCATTTTGAGGACTCCCGATGGTACGGATGATGTCGATCAGCCGGCATTCGCGTCGACCAGGGTTTCGGAGGATCCGCGCCGCCGCACGATTTCGCTCGAGGCCAGATAGTCGTGGACCACGGTGCCGAGCCCGAGCGTCAGGTCGGCGACGATATGCTTGGCCGAGAGCACCTGGAGCACCGGCAGTTCGGCGACGGGGGCAAGGGCGTGCGAGTACAGGTCGAGCGCTGCCGGCCCAGTCCAGGCGCCCTTCACGGTGATGTCTTCGAGATGGAAGCGCACCAGCTCGCAGATGCGCGGCGTGCCGTCGACATGCGGAATGATCTTGAGCAGGAAATTCGGTGCGGCGAGCTTTTTTGCTTCGGCCGCGGCGTCCAGGGCCCGGTGCTTGTAGCCCATCGTGCCGGTCGCGATGCGGACCGAGCCGTAGTTCAAGGTGCCGACCAGGGTGTCGGTCTCGACCTCAAGCTTCGGCTGCGCCAGCTTCTTGGGAAAGCCCCAGAGCTCGCGCCCGCCCGCAATTGGCGGATGATCGTTGAGGAACATCTGGTGGACGAAGCTGCCGGCCTTGCCCTGATAGGACACCGGAACGACCTGCCCACTTTCGGTGTAGTCGCCAAATCCGGTCGAGTCCGGCATTCGGATGAACTCATAGTTCACCACCGGTTCGGTGATTTCGAGTGGTGCGGGCACGATCCGGCGCAGTGCCTCGGGATCTGTCCGGTACTGGATGATGAAGTATTCGCGATTGATGAAGCGATAGGGGCCGGGCGGGAAAGCCGGGCTGGTCAGTGGCATGGCGAACGCGCTCGCGCGCACGGTTTCGTGTTTCATCATGGTCGGCTCCGGTTGGTATGGGGTGATCGGGCCGGGCTCGCGCACGGTCGACGCGGCCCGGTTTCGCGCGAGGCAGCTACACCTCGCCGACGTGCTCCGGATCGGCCGAGGCCAGCGCGGCCGCACGTTCCGGTCGGGGCGGATAGATCCAGACAGTATTGATCTGCTGCTTGGTCCGCTTCGCCTCGTCGCCGACGAGCTCGAGCTTCCGATCCCAGCCTCGCGTGAAGATCGCGCCGGCTTCTCCCAGATCGAGGCAGGTGGCGTAGGCCTTCTGGTGATAAGGCCTGGTCGCGACACCCAAAAGTTCGGCAGCGGCATTGTTGCCGGCAAACGCGCCCATTCGCGTGGCATGCTGGCACGACATCAGCGCGTGGTTGCCGACGTCGTCACACGCTGCTTTGGCGGCATCGCCGGTGGCAAAGACGCCGGCCACGCCCGGCACTCGCAAGTCGCGGTCGACAAGGAGGCGGCCCAGATTGTCGCGCTCGGCCGGGATCTGCGCGGTCAAAGGAGCGGCGCGCATGCCCGCGGCCCAGATCACGGTCTCCGCCTCGATGTGTTCGCCGCTGGAAAGCGTGACGCCAGACTTGTCGAGCGACGCGACACCGGTGCCGAGACGGGTCTCCACGCCAAGCTTGCGCAGCGCATCCTCAATGACGGGGCGGGAATCTGTGCCCATATCGTGAGCGATCGTACTGTTGCGATCGACGATGACGACGCGTGCCTTGGAGTTCTTGCCGAGGACCGCACGCAGCCGCGCCGGCATCTCCGTCGCCGTCTCGATACCGGTGAACCCGCCGCCGGCCACGACGACCGTATCGCGTCCGTTCCTTGCAGGCCGATCGGCCAGATCATGGAGATGCCGCTCGAGCGCAATCGCATCGTCGAGCTTGTCGACGCTGAAGGCGTGCTCGGCGATGCCGGGGATGTTCGGTCGGAAAAGCCGGCTGCCGGTGGCAACGACCAGCCGATCGTAGGAGAGAGTCTGCTTCGTGCCTTCGGCCGTGACGAGCTCGATCGCACGAGACTTGGTATCGATGGTCCCGGCGCTGCCTTGCACGTAGACGACGTCGATGGCCTTCAACACGTCTTGCAGAGGTGCCGTCAGGGTCTCGGGCTTGCTTTCGTAGAGGCGGGGCCGAACCACGAGCGTCGGCTCCGGTGCAACAAGCGCGATCTCGAGTTGTTCGGGCGAAGCGCCCTGAATGTCCCGCAGGCGCGCGGCGGAAAGTGCGGCGTACATGCCGGCAAAGCCGGCGCCGATAATGACGAGTCGCATTTGATGATCTCCTGTGGATTGAGCTTTCCGGGCATGGGCGCGTCATCGCCGCCGCCACTCTCGTGGCGGATCGTCGAGACCGATGACGCGAAGACGTGACGCGAGATCGCGAATTCTCAGGGAGAGGGGCAGCCTGGCATCGAAGCCATCGGCGGCGGCCAGCGGTGCCGAAAGAAAATTGGCTCGATGGCGTTCGGACGCCAATCGGCGTACGGGAGCTGGCCGCCATCCCTGTCGATGATGGGCATCACCGGACTTGCGTCGTGTACGGACTGCGCCGGTATTTCCACTTCCTCGCCGGTTGCCGAGGTGAAGCGAACGGCCAATGAAAGTCCGTACATGATGGCGCTTGCGGCCATCCTTCGTCGCGGCACGAGTTTGACCGGACTAACGAAGTTCTTCCAGGTCATTGTTCGTCTCCGTCTATTGGATCGAGGGCACCCTGATCATTTAGCGGAGCGGACCTGCAGTTGCGCCAGAGCGATTGCTCTGCCTGCAGAGTGATTGCTGCTTAGCGCATGCGACGTCGCCAATCGCTCGGCGTTTCTCCCGTCAATCTTCTGAACGCGGCGGCAAAGGCGGTTTGAGAGGCATAGCCAAGCTCAGCCGCCACCGTGGCGATCGGGATTTCGGTGTCGCGCAGCGTGTTCATGGCCTGCTCGAGCCGGTGCTGGCGCAGCCAGCTATGCGGCGAAAGACCGGTGCTTTCCTTGAAAGCACGACAGAAGTGGAAGCGCGACAGGCCGGCGTCCGAAGCGAGCGCCGCAAGAGAGACGTCGGAATCGCTGTCCGAACGCAAGCGTTCGATCGCGCGTCGCAGAGCTTGGGGAGCCAGCCCGCCTATGATCGGCTCGATGGCGGTCGGCTCGCCGATGTGCGCGGCCAGGATGCGCGTGGCGATGATATCGGTCAGTCGCTGCCTGAAGAGTGCATCCAGAACCGCGTTGCCCTCCAACACATCCGCCCCGCTCATCAGCAGTCCGGATGTGACAGGGTCGAGATGCCCGGTTCGCTCCAGAAGATCACCGGGAATGGGCGCGTCGGCTTCGCGGGCGACGCGTTCGAGCGTTGCGTGCGGAAGATACAGCTGGACGACATCGACAGGACCGGGAATATCCCATCTGGCGCTCGAACCAGCCGGGATGATCGTCACGACTCCGGAACGGGCCGTTCCAATCGCAACCGATTTTCCGGCGCGTCGCTCCAGGCGCTGAACGCCTGTGGGGTACGTCATGATGACGTGGTCGGTCATGGGCTCGACGACGTCGTGCAGAGCGCCGTGCTTCCAATGCGCGATGCCGCCATTGGAGGGGTCCGAGGCCATCTGGAGCGGCGCGGTCTTCAGGATGCGCGCCATCTCCACATCGGCACGCCGCCGCTCGACGTTCGGCGAGTCGCTGTGGCGCGCAACGGGTGCGGCAAGCAGAGCCCCCAAAGGATCGTGCAGGATTGGCTTGTCCATGGAGTTAGTCTCGCGTTCGGAAGGCACTTCGGGACCCGCGGAGCGATTGCTGCTAACGCACGCGTCGTCGCCAATCGCTCGGCGTTTCGCCGTTCAATCGCTTGAACGCCGCGGCGAAGGCCGTTTGCGAGGCATAACCAAGCTCTGCCGCAACCAGGGCGATCGATGTGTCGGTATCGCGGAGCAGGTTCATGGCTTGCTCGAGCCGGTATTGGCGCAGCCAGGCGTGAGGCGAGAGCCCGGTGCTTTCCTTGAATGCGCGGCAGAAGTGGAAGCGCGACAGACCGGCATCGGAGGCGAGGGCATCGAGGGAGACGTCGGTATCGCTGTCCGAGCGCAAGCGTTCGATGGCACGGGCCAGGACCTTGGGCGAAAGCCCACCGATGGTCGGCTGGAATGGGGCTTGCGAGCCGGTATGGGCAACCAGGAGACGCATCGCCAGGAGGTCGATCAACTGATGCCTGAACAGCGTGTCCAGGGCCGCATTGCTCTCCAGCGTGTTGACCGCGCTCAGGATCAATCGGGACGTAATGGGATCAGGATGCGCCGTTCGCTCCAGGAGTTCGCTCGATGTGCCGCTCGCGGCTTCGTCGGCGACGCGTTTCAGCGTTGCGTGGGGGAGATAGAGCTGAACGACGTCGACAGGCTTCGGAATATCCCATCGGGAGCTCGATCCTTCGGGAATGATGATCACAGCCCCGCGACGAAACGTTCCAATCGCAACGGACCGTCCTGAGCGCCGCTCCATGTGCTGCACCGCTCCGTTATAGGCCATGATGACGTGATGGCTCATGGGCTCGACGACGTCGTGCAAGGGTTCGTGTTTCCAGTGGGCGATCCCGGCACCGGAGGAGTCCAATGCCACGCGAAATGGTTCGGTGTGGAGCACACGCGCCATCTCGGCGTCAGCGGCACGCCGCCCGGTCGCCGACGACTGGCCTTGGCTTGGCTCGGATGCGGCCGGAGGATTTTCACGCGCAGAATTGTGCGAGATCGGTTTGCTCATTGGACGTGCTCGTCTCAGGGGCCTTGCACTCGCGGCGCTGAGCGCGATTTGCGCGCCCGGCGTGAAGCCATCGCTTCTTTTGCGCCCGTACGGGTGCCGCAGCGCGCCGCGAGCGCTCGGTGTGGTTTTCTAGGCACGTGGGACTACGGGGTCTTTCCTGAAACCGCGGTGCTTGTCCTGATTCTGCTCAAAGCGCTCGGACGCGAGATCTTGTGATCGGCGATCCCTGGACGACTGCGGAGAATCAAGCTCACGATTTACGCATTAGATGTTGAAATCGCTTCTGAAAATGGCTTTGCCACAATCGGCCGCGGCGCCCCGTCGCAATCGCAAATCACGCCGCGACGCGACTGGACCCCCGTACTCCGAAGCGGATAATGCTACCGACCTCCAGGGCGACGGCAGTCAGATGGGTTGCCTGGTCAGAATTCCACGGATGGGTCGATCGAATGGCACTGGCGGGCACCTTCGGACAGAGGGTCAAGCGGCAGTTGAGCCTGGCGGATGCGCCGCCTTCGCTGATCACGCGGTCGCGGCGAGGCGTCGACGTTGCGGTCACCGAAACCCTGAACAGTGAGCCGGTCGAGGGTCTTTCCGGCTCGCTTGCCGACGACGCCTATCTCGTCAGCCTGAAGCTGCAGGATTATCCTGACTGCGAGCTCTGGGAGCACGGCAAGTGCTTTGCGAAGACGAATGTCAGAGCCGGTACGACCTATCTGTACGATCTCCGGCACGATCCGCGCTTCGTCATCGACAAGCCGTTCCATTCCGTCCATTTCTATCTTCCTCGTCTGACGCTCGACGGAATCGCGCGAGAAGCCCGCACGCCGCCCATTGGCGACCTCGCGTGCCGGTATGGTTTCGGCCATGACGACGAGATCATGCGCCATATCGGCGCCTTGATGTTGGAAGGACTGCGTCGTCCGGCAGAGGCCAACCAGCTCTTCATCGACCACATGATGCTCGCGTTCACGGCCCACATTGCCCAGACCTATGGCGGATGGCAGCGCGTCGCGGATGCGGCCCGGGGCGGTCTTTCCCCATGGCAGGTGAGGCGAGCCTGCGAAAGGCTCGACTCGGATCTCGGCGGGACGCTTTCACTGCAACAGATCGCGGCCGAGTTTGGTCTCTCGGTTAGCCATTTTTCCCGCGCGTTTCGAATCTCGACCGGCCTTCCGCCTCACCAGTGGCTGCTCCGCCAGCGTGTAAAGGCGGCAAAGCAGTTGATGACCCTGCGCGACCTGCCGCTGTCCGAGATTGCGATCTCGGTCGGGTTCGCCAATCAAAGCCATTTGACGAAGGTGTTCTCGGCGCAGGTGGGCGTCAGCCCGGCGGCATGGCGCCGCGAAGCGCTTGGCATCAGGGACAGCGAGACGTGATCGTCCGATCAGCGGCGCTGCGCCAGTGAACCGGCGTAGGCGGCGCGGCGCGCCGCGAAGATCTCGTCCGGCGGATAACCGATGCCCTCCGCAAGATT
Source organism: Bradyrhizobium sp. MOS001 (assembly GCF_004634465.1). Taxonomy (NCBI): domain Bacteria; kingdom Pseudomonadati; phylum Pseudomonadota; class Alphaproteobacteria; order Hyphomicrobiales; family Nitrobacteraceae; genus Bradyrhizobium; species Bradyrhizobium sp. MOS001. The sequence continues at coordinate 18,384 of NZ_SPVJ01000018.1, read as the reverse complement.
TGCCGGATCGAAGCCGGAAGTATCGCACGTCTCGTCCGCTTCGATCGCGGTGATCACGATCGTTCCGAGCCGTACGGCTTCCCGGCTGTCCTCATCCGGCCACCGGATCGTGACATCCTGCGTCGGGTCATCGGGACGGCCGAGCAGCGCCATCAGGCTGAACCGGATATCGCGTGTCGCGATCCTTCCTTTGAGATCGTTGTGCAGGACGTCGGCGGACGTCGTCCTGGCCTTGCCCTCGATCATCGCAAGTTCGCCACCGACCGGGACGACCTTGAATTTGATGAACTGCGTCTCGCCCTTCGAATTCGTTGCGGGGAAGGCGTGGACGGCCCAGTAGGTCGTGCCGGCAAAGCTCGGGGGAGGCGGATGCGCGGCGATGTAGTTCGCCTGACGCAGCGTTTCGGGATTGGCGGTGGAGAAGGCCTTGATCTTCTCCAGGTCCGGCCTTCCGTCGCGACCGGGCATGCGCGAGGTGAGGAATGCCAGCATTTGATCGAGCGTCCTCGCATAATGAACCGGAGCGCTCTGTGTGAGGATGTCGGAGCGATGCTCGTCGTTGCCGAGCCTGAAGCTGAAGCCGCGCAGCGTGAGATCCCTGGTCTCGGATTCGCGGGGACCGCCGTCCACCGAGAAGCGCGCCAGCACGCGCGATGGTGTTGTGAAGCTCCGCGACTTCGTGACCTCGTCGGCCCGATCCGAAGGGATGTAGGTCCCCCTGACGCAGCGGCCTTTGGCAAAGCTCGCGCGTGCCTTGGGTGGATTGCCCAGAACGGCTTTCTGAGCCTCGACAATGGAGGCGGGTGTGGCGGTGCCGCTCGGGGACAGGGACATGGCTTGGTCTTGGATTTGCTCCCCTCAACCGTTAGCGGCGTGGATGCTTCCCCGCTCCAGAGCGATTGCTGTGCTTGCAGCGCGATTGCTGTCTTCTTGCGCGGTCACCAGGGCACTGAACGCGGCGTCGGCAGGTCGTCGGCGATGGAATATCTCAGCAAAATGAATGGCTTGAGTTGAAATCTTCCCACGGCCCATGATGGATCGGGGCGGGCGCTCAAAGGCGGCGTGTGCACGGGCAGCAAAGTCCATTGAAAGCACGGCCGGCCGTTCTTCGGAGTGATCTGCTGAGGCGTGGGCAACCTCGGAGGGGCCGTGCCAACCGTCCTGCACCAACGAGACGTGCCTGGGACTGCAATCCGAGCCTGAGCCCGCGCCGGCGATTGACAGCTAATTATTACATGTCTAAAAATATGCAAATTCATATAATTCGTGAGATGCCTGAATGGACACGCATCCGCTCAAGCTCAAGGTCAGATCGTATGCCGCGGAGACGCCGTTCATACGGAGCCTTGTGTTTGGCGTGGAGGACGGCGTCGCGCCGCGATGGCAGGCGGGTGCACATATCCGCGTGGCGCTCCCGAATGGAGGCGACCGGCCGTACTCGCTGATGGCTTTGCCGGGCCTTCCCGAAGGTATGCTGGCGCTTGGGGTGCTGCGCGAGGAGGCATCGACCGGCGGCTCGCAGTTCATGCACGCGCTGAAGATCGGCGATGTCGTGAAGGCAACGGCGCCGGTCAACAATTTTCATCTGCATGAGGGAGCGGCGCCCGCGCTGCTGTTCGCCGGCGGCATCGGTGTCACGCCGATCCTGTCGATGGCGGCGAAACTCGCGGCCCGAGGAAGCCCGTATCGCTTGCACTATGCGGGCCGCACGCAAGGCCTGCTCGCGTTCCTGCCGCACCTGCAGGAGATATGCGCCAAGGGCCTGTCCATCCACTACGACAGCGACGAGTCCCGCCTGGACATCGCAGCGGCGCTCGGCGATGCCGCTGCAAACGCCCACATTTACGCCTGCGGTCCGGCCGGCATGATCGAAGCGGTGAAGGCGGTTGCGCTCGGCAGGGACATTCCGGCAGACCGTATCCACTACGAGCTCTTCAAGGCCGAGCAATCGTCCTCGGCCGACTTGCCGTTCGAGGTCGAGCTCAAATCGACCGGGCAGGTCGTCAGCGTGGCGGCCGGTCAGACCATCATCCAGGCGCTGGAGGCCGCGGGTCTCGACGTGCTCTACGACTGCCAGCGCGGCGATTGCGGCATCTGCCAGTGCGGCGTGATCGAAGGGGTGCCCGACCATCGCGACGTCATCCTCAGCGACGACGAGAAGGCGTCCAACAAGGTCATGCAGATCTGCGTATCACGCGCGAAGTCGGAACGTCTGGTGCTGGATCTCTAGGGGAGGCGAGGGACGTCATGGCGAAATACGGACAGAATGCCGACGCGATCGCGGCGCTGGTGCGCGAGGCCGAGGTGCATCGCGACGTCTATGTCGACCCCGAGATCTTCGAGCTCGAGATGGAGCACCTGTTCCCGAACAGCTGGATCTATGTCGGGCACGCGAGCCAGTTGGGAAAGCCCGGCGATTTCATCACAGCCAATATCGGCCGTCAGCCGGTGCTGGCGAGCCGCCACACCGACGGCTCCATTCACGTCTTCTACAACCGCTGTCCGCACAAGGGCGTGAAGATCGCCTCCGAGCCCTGCGGCAACACCGGAAAGTTCTTCCGCTGCCCCTATCACGCCTGGTCTTTCAAGACCGACGGCTCGCTGCTCGCGATCCCTCTGAAAAAGGGCTACGAGGGCACCGGCTTTGGCGACACGCAAGCGAATGAGGGATTGTCGAAGGTCAGGAACGTCGTGATCTATCGCGATTTCATCTTCGCCCGCCTGAGCGACGACGGCGTGTCCTTCGAGGATTATTTCGGCGAAAGCCTTTCGACCATCGACAACATGGTCGACCGCTCGCCGGAGGGGAAGCTCGCTGTCCAGGCGACGCCGATCCGCTACATGCACACCTGCAATTGGAAGATGCTGGTCGAGAACCAGACCGACACCTGCCATCCGATGGTGGCGCATGAGAGCTCGGCCGGTACCGCGGTCAAGGTCTGGAAGCGCGAGCAGGGCGATTCCACGGAGACGCCGATGGCGGTGCAGCTCTACGGTCCCTTCATGAGCCCGTACGAGTTCTACGAGCAGAGCGGCATCAGGATCTGGCCGAACGGCCACGGCCATACCGGCGTCGCCAACTCCATCCATTCCAACTATTCGGACATCGAAGGCTATGTCGGCCAGATGGTCGCGGCCTATGGCGAGGAGCGGGCGCACGAGATCCTCGGCGAGGTCAGGCACAACACCGTGTATTTCCCGAACATCATGGTCAAGGGCGCCGTGCAGATCCTGCGCAATTTCATCCCGATCGCGGTCGACAGGACGCTGGTTGAGAGCTGGGTCTATCGCCTGGTCGGCGCGCCGGACAAGCTCTACGAGCGGGCTCTGATGTACAACCGCTTCATCAACGCGCCGACCTCGATCGTCGGGCACGACGATCTCGAAATGTACGAGCGGGCGCAGGAAGGACTGAAGTCGAACGGCAACCAATGGGTCAATCTGCGGCGCCTCTACGAGAGCCATGAAGAGCAGGACGTCACGGCCGTGATCAACGGCACGTCGGAGCGACAGATGCGAAACCAGTTCCATGCCTGGTCGAAATTCATGACCATGGACATGGACAAGCGTGCCGAGGCCGCGGAATGATCGACGAGAAGGCCATCACGGACTTCATCTATCTGGAAGCCGAGCTGCTCGACACGATGCAATGGCAGGCCTGGCTCGATCTGTTTCACCCCGAAGGGCGCTACTGGATGCCGCTCGAATGGCAGCAGCAGGATCCGGTGCTCCAGCCCTCGTTGATGTACGAGGATCTGCTGCTTCTGAAGGTCCGCGTCGAGCGGCTCTCCGGCGAGCGGACCTTCAGCCAGAAGCCGAAGAGCCGTTGCCATCATCTTCTCCAGGCACCGCGGATCGTGGCGTGCGACCCGGCTGCGGGCGTCTACAAGGCGCGGACGTCCTATATCTACACCGAGACCCGCGGTGATCTGCTGGAGCGGTATTCGGGATGGGCGTCGCACGAATTCGTAGAGGTCGGCGATGCCCTGAAGATCAAGCTCAAGCGAGTCGATCTCGTCAATTTCGACGCGCCGTTCGGCAACATCCAGCTTTTCATGTGAGTACGCCTTGACCGCTGCGACCACAGTCTACGCCCGCTTTCGCGAGACCGCCCTTCGCCGGGAGGAGGCGGGCTTCCTCAACGTGCTGCCGGAGACCGCCGATATCTATGGCATCGCGGCAGGCGAGATTTCCTACCGCGCCATGCTCGACCGGGTCGAGCGCTGGCGCTCGGCTTTTGCAAGCCGGGGCTATGGCGAAAGCCACAGGGTCGGGCTGCTGCTCCAGAACAGGCCGGTGTTCGTCGAGCTGTGGTTCGCGCTCAACGCGCTCGGCGTGTCCGTCGTGCCGATCAATCCCGATTTGCGGCTCAGCGAGCTCGAGTACATCATTGCGCATTCCGAGATGAATGCGGCGTTCGTCCTCGCCGAGCGGCGCGACGAGGTCGAGACCGCGGCGCGCCAGGCCGGCCGGCCGATCCCGGTCGTGACTGATCAGGACGACGTTCCCGTACCCCTCGGAGGTGCGCGGCCTTCGACCGCCGGAAACGAGGCGAGCGAATGCGCGCTGCTTTATACGTCTGGGACCACGGGTCAGCCCAAGGGCTGCGTGCTCACCAACACATATTTCCTGCATTCCGGAAACTGGTATCGCGATGTCGGCGGGCTGATCGATCTCAAGCCCGACTGTGAGCGCATGATCACGCCGCTGCCGCTGTTTCACATGAACGCGATGGCGGTGTCGCTGATGGCGATGTTGTCGGTCGGCGGCAGCCTCACCATGCTCGATCGCTTCCATCCGCGTACCTGGTGGGCGTCCGTCCGCGACAGCCGCGCGACCTGTCTGCATTATCTCGGCGTGATGCCCTCGATGCTGATGAGCGCGCCGCAATCGGAGCAGGACCGCGCCCACACCGTGCGCTTCGGCTTCGGCGCCGGCGTCGACAAGCTCCTGCATGCGCCGTTCGAGGAGCGCTTCGGCTTTCCGCTGCTGGAGGCCTGGGCGATGACCGAGACGGGAAGCGGCGGCGTCATCGCCGCCAATATCGAGCCGCGCAAGATCGGCACGAGCTGTTTCGGACGCCCGGGCCCCGAGGTCGACATTCGTATCGTCGACGACAGCGGCAACGACGCGCCGGTCGGGACGCCGGGCGAGCTCCTGGTGCGGCGCGCGGGTGCGGACCCGCGTTACGGTTTCTTCCGCGAGTACCTGAAGAACGAGGCCGCCACCGCCGAGGCGTGGGCCGGCGGGTGGCTGCACACCGGCGATATCGTGTCGCGCGATGCGGACGGCGACCTTCATTTCGTCGACCGCAAGAAGAACGTGATCCGGCGTTCCGGCGAGAACATTGCCGCAGTCGAGGTCGAGTCCGTCCTCAACCGCCATCCCGCAATCAGGCAGGCCGCGGTTGCCGCGACGCCCGATCAGGTGCGCGGCGACGAGGTTGCGGCGGTCATCATCGCCGAGGAGGCCGGTGCCGACCGCGCGCGCGCCGAGGAGATCGTGCGCTGGAGCCTGGAGCAGATGGCCTATTACAAGGCGCCGGGCTGGATCTGTTTCGTCGACAGCCTGCCGTTGACCGCGACCGAGAAGATCCAGCGCGGCGGCCTGAAGGATTTCGTCGCCAGGCTGATGTCTGACGGTGCGTTCTTCGACCTTCGCGACCTCAAGCGGCGGCAGGTTTGATCATGAGCGAGATCCGCACCACACTCATCACCGGCGGCAATTCGGGGATCGGCGAGGCGCTGGCGAAAAGGCTCGTCGAGAGCGGGCAGCGCGTGATCTCGGTCGGGCTGGAGAAGCCGGACTGGACGCATGATCTGCTCGCGGCCTATCGCGCTGATCTCTCCGATATCGAGGAGACGCGCGCGATCGCGCAGGAGATCTGCCGCGATCACGCCGTTGATCGCCTCGTGCACAATGCGGGCGTGATCCTGCCGAACCTGCTGCCCGATGCGAAGCCGGAAGACATTTTGATGCTGGCGCAGCTGCACCTGGGCGCGCCGATGCTGCTGACCCAGGCGGCGCTGGAGGGGATGCGTGCGCGCCGCTTCGGCCGCATCGTGTTCGTCAGCTCGCGAGCCGCGATGGGCGCGGCGACGCGGTCGGCCTATTCGGCGACCAAGGCCGGCGTGCACGGCATGGCGCGGACCTAGGCGCTGGAGCTCGCCGCGAGCGGCATCACCGTGAACGTCGTGGCGCCAGGGCCGATCCTGACCGACAATTTCTGAGGCATCATTCCCAAGGGCTCCGAGCAGCAGGAGCGGATGGCGCGCAACGTGCCGGTCGGGCGGCTCGGCTCGCGCGAGGATGTCGCGCACGCCATCAGTTTCTTCCTCGACGAACGTTCGGACTTCGTCACTGGCCAGGTGCTCTATGTCTGCGGCGGCACCAGCCTCGTCGGCCTTGGCCCGTAGAGCATGATCCGGACCCGGAGGGCCGCGTTAGCGCAAAGTGAAGCGGTTTTCCGAAAAGATCATGCTCCAATAAACAAGATCAGATCTGGTTCTGGCGGATATTCTCGACCATCTTGGCCAGCACGCGCGCACAGACCTCGATGTCGTCGGGCTCGATGCCTTCGATCAGCTTGTCGTAGTTGCTCGCCATGATTGGCCAGATCTTGCGCAGCAGCGCTTCGCCGTCCGGGGTCAGACCCACGACGCGGCGGCGCTGGTCTTCCTCCGCGATCTCGCGCTTGACGAGGCCCGATGACACCATGGACTCGACCATTCGGCTCGCCGTCGACTGCTCGGTCACCGCGAGAACGGCGACCTCGTTGACCGTCAGGGTCTTGTAGATGAACAGGACCGACAGCGTCCGGAACACGACATTGTTGATGCCGTGGTCGCTCAGGTCGCGGTTCTGATCGAGATTCCAGCGATTGGCGAGCCGGTTGAACAGATACGGGATGTAGGTTTGCAGCTGGTCCCGCGTCCTCGGCGGACCCGACTTCCATCTGCTCTTGGATTCTCTGGCCATTATCTCTTGCGACTTTGCTTCTTGCTCTCGGTATGAAGTTTTGAAGAAAGGGATTTCAGTACGGACAGCGCACCGTCCAGCTCCCGGGCCGAAACATTCTCGAGCCGTTTGCCGAGATGCTTCTTGTGGACGTCGGCTGCCTTCCTGAACAACGCTTCGCCCTTTGGCGTCAGGCGCACGATGAAGGAGCGCCGGTCCTCGCTCGACATTTCCCTGCTGATGAGGTCGTCGGCGAGAAGACGCTGCACCAGCCCCGAGACGTTGCCGCCGGTGACTTTCAGATTTTGCGACAACTGCCCGAGCGCGAGGCCATCCCGGTAGCGATCGAGCTGGGCCAGCACGTCGAATTTTGCGAGCGACAGGCCGAACTCGGAGTTCAGCATCGAATTCAGCGACGCGAACAGCTCGCCATGCAGCGACAGCAATTGAAGCCAGAGCCGGGTTTCGATCTGCCCAGGGACGGGAACAATGTTCTCTTTGAGTGCTGCCGGCATTGCATGACCATCGAGTACAAGATGTCTCGTCGATTGGAGGGATTATCGCGGGTCTTTCGCTCCGATTAACAATTTGAGAATCGTAGTCAAGTCGCCTGATCCTGACGTCTTGGGGGGCGAACGGCAATCCACTCCCGCGTTCCCCTCCGATGGAATCATGCAAAAGTCTTGATGGTCTGGATCACGCCGTCGAGCTCCTTGCCGGCGCTGTCCTTCAGCGCGGCCTCGCGCAGGCGGCGCGCCCAATCGGCCGCATCCTCGCGTCGTTCGACCAGCTTGATCGCCGCCAGCGTCTTGTCGAATTTCGACAGCCCGCGGCTGTGGGTATCGGAATAGCCTTTCACGAGGCGTCGGCATTGCAGGATCTCGACACCGAGCTGGTAGTTGGCGGCGACCGCATCGGTTGCGGCCTTGAGCCATCCGTCCCGATGCGCGGTCTCGACCGCGTGACGCAGCGAGCGGCGTCGCAGGCCGCGTAGTCCGGCCACGACGTAGAGGGTCAGGAACCAGGGTAGCGAGTAGGTCCGCACCCGGCGCCCCCGGTTGACGCGGCGATCGAGCCAGCCGAGCAGGCGCGGCCGCGCGCCGAGCCAGCGGCTGAAGCCCGCGGGCAGCACGCCCATGACCTCCTCCATGCGCGGATGCATGAACTCGGTGGTCTGGAGCACCTGTCCCTCGGACATCTCGAGCTCGCTCTCGATGCGCGCGCGGCGACCGGCGCGCGTCTTCAGGTCGGCCACGCGGATGACGTCGTCATAGGTCATGGCGTTGGCGAGATACTTTGCCGCGGCCTCAGTGAAGGCATAGGCGCGCGCACCACCGCCAGCGTTTCGGTCGGCCGTGTGCAACGTCCTGAGAATGTCGAGATACTCGGCGCCATAGGCGACGTCCTGGAAGTCGACCACCTTTTTCAGGCCGGCGCGAGCCATGGCGAGCGGGGGCTCGGGCAGCTCCTGCTTCAGTCTTGCGATGAGCCCGGCAAGATCTGGATCGGGCGTTGCGGGAGAGGGGACGTGATCGGCCTGCTTTGATGGCGCTGATGCCGCGACCTCGGGTGCGCCGGTCTTGACCCGGTCAAAGGCGGCCTCAAACGTCTCGACGCTGGCCTTCGCACCTCTGCCGCCGGCACGGATGACGTCGAGATAGCTGTCACGGCTGAACGGCAGCACAGCGGCCGCCGCGAGCGCACCGAACATCGCGGCCGAGATGACGCTGCCATGCGCGATCGCCAGCGCGTTCAGATCGAAGATGATCTCGGTCTTGGCAGCAACCCCGATGGCGCCGGTGACGGCGCCGCCGTCGGCGATGCCGTTGCCCGGTGCGATCTTCTCGCCGATTGCAAACGACCGGTGGTTGGATGCGATCAACGTGGTGCGATCCGGCGTCACGAGGCCGCGCAGGATCGACCGGCCGGCCTCCATGAACTCCGCCGCCATCACCACGTCGACGTCGCCGGGCGTCGGCATCAACGACAGGATCGGCTTGCGGCCGTCGAGCGGCGGCATCGCCTCGATATAATAGATCGTGGCGCCGGTGCGCTGGGCGACGCCGGGTACCGAGGTCGATTGCGCGACCCAGCCATGGTTCTCGGCCAACTGAACGATCCAGTCGGTCAACACGCCGCCACCCTGGCCACCCATCGCGACGATCGCGATGGAGATCGGCCGCTCGGTCGCCTCGCCGGCGGCGGGGAGGGCCAGCCGGACCGTCTCGTCTCTCATGCCAACGCCTCGAGCGCCGGACGCCGGCGATCACGCCGCCGTTGCAACCAGCTGATCACGGCCATCGCGACCTTGGATTTGAACCTGTCCCAGCCGGTCGGATTGTGAATGACGTCCGCGCGATAGAACGAGGGGCAGAGCACGGCGGCCTCGGAGACCTCGCCGCAATTGCCGCAGCCGACGCAGGAATTGTCGATCGCCGCAACGGGATCGTCGCGCAAGGGGTCGTCCAGCTGCTTCACCGACAGCGACGGGCAACCCGAGAGCCGGATGCAGGCGTGGTCGCCCGTGCAGACGTCCTCGTCGACACCGAAGCGCTCCTTGACGGTGCGTAACCCGTCCTTGATGGCCTTGTTGATCTGCGGCTTCACGCGGCGCTGCTTGTTCAGCATGCATTCGGAGGACGCGACGATGACCTTGGGGCCTTCCTCCTTGGTCGTCAGCGCTTCCTTCAGCGTGTCGCGCATCTTGCCGACGTCATAGGTGCGGTCGAGCTGGCGCACCCACTGGCCGCCGATGCCCTTCACGGCCTTGACGATCGAATTGTTGGTGTCGCGCCGCTTGTTGGTCGCGCGCGACGACAGGATGTCCTGACCGCCGGTCGCCGAGGTGTAGAAATTGTCGACGATGACAAACACGCCGTCGTGCTTGTTGAACACGGCATTGCCGATGCCGCTGGTCAGTCCGTTGTGCCAGAAGCCGCCGTCGCCCATCACCGCGATCGAGCGCTTGTCGGCCTTGACGTTGAAGGCCGAGGTCGAGGCCGGGCCAAGGCCGAAGCCCATGGTGGTCGCGCCGATATTGAAGGGCGGCAGGATCGAGAACAGATGGCAGCCGATGTCGGCCGAGACATGATGCTGGCCGAGCTCTTCCTCGACGAGCTTCATGGCGGCGAAGATCGGCCGCTCCGGGCAGCCGGTGCAGAGCCCGGGAGGGCGCGCCGGCACAACCTGCTTCAGCTTCTCGACCGCGGGGTGATTGAGCACGGGAACGGCGTCCGGCGCCGGCGGCCGGTTGCCGAGCAGCCGCGGCTCGGTCTTCTCCAGGAAGTCCCTGACGCCGCCGAGCAGAACCTGCGCGGTGTAGTCGCCGCCCATCGGCAGCACGTCCTTGCCATGGATGCGCGCCTGGATGTCCCTGCGGCGCAGCACGGTGTTGATCGCCTGCTCCAGATATTCCGGCTGGCCCTCCTCGACGATCAGGACGGCGTCCTTGTCGACGCAGAACTCAGCGACCTCGGTGTCGATCACGGGGTAGGTGACGTTCATGACGTAGAGCGGAACCTGCGTGTTGCCGTAGGCATCCGACAGCCCGAGATATTGCAGCGCGCGGATCACGTTGTTGTACATGCCGCCCTGCATGATGATGCCGACCTTGCCCTGCTTCGGCCCCATCCATTCATTCAGCTTGTTGTCCCGGATGAAGCCGATCGCCGCGGGCATCCGCGTCTTGATCTTCTCCTGCTCGTGCTCATAGGCCGCCGGCGGCAGCACGATGCGGTTGACGTCGCGCCTGGGGTTGTTGAGCGCATCCTTGATGGTATGCGCGGGCTTGACGTTGTCCTTGCAGGCGAAGCTGCCGTGCATGTGACAGGCGCGGACACGAACCTCGAGCATCACGGGCGTGTTCGAGAATTCGGAGAGCTCAAAACCCTTCTCGATCAGATTGACGATGCATTCATGATCGGGGCGGGGATCGAGCAGCCACATCTGCGATTTCATCGCGAAGGCGTGGGTCCGCTCCTGCATGATGGAGGAGCCTTCGCCATAGTCCTCGCCGACGATGATCATGGTGCCGCCGGTGACGCCGCCCGAGGCGAGATTGGCGAGCGCGTCGGAGGCGACATTGGTGCCGACCGTCGACTTCCACGCCACCGCGCCGCGCAGGGGATACATCACCGAGGCCGACAGCATCGCCGCCGCGGCCGCTTCGTTGGCTGAGCTCTGGAACACGACGCCGAGATCGTCGAGCACGTCCTTGGCGTCGGCGAGCACGTCCATCAGGTGCGAGATCGGCGAGCCCTGGTAGCCGCCGACATAGGCGACGCCCGATTGCAGCAGCGCCTTGGTGATGGCGAGGATGCCTTCGCCGCGGAACGTATCGCCATCGCCGAGCCGGAGATCCTCGACTTCGCGAGCAAAAGACCGTTCAGCCATTGCACCCTCCAGAAATATGCGATAGCATACGTTTACATGTGAAGTAAGTCAACGCCGCGCCATGCTATCACGCTTGCGGACCTCTGCTCCTGCAAGGCGATCATGAGCCAGCGACAGGGTAGGGCCAATGCTGAAGCTGCCTCGCTTTAGAGCCGCCGCCGTCCAGGCTTCACCTGTCTATCTCAACCCGGGCGCGACAGCCGACAAGGCAGCTTCACTGGTCCGTGAAGCCGCAGCCAATGGCGCGAAGCTCGTCGCGTTCCCCGAAGTGTTCGTTCCCGGCTATCCCTACTGGAACTGGATCACCGACCCCGTCACGGGCAGCGCATGGTTCGAGAAGCTCGCCAAGGCATCGGTGCTGGTGCCGGGTCCGGAGGTCGATGTCGTCAGGAAAGCCGCGCGCGATACCGGCTGTTACGTCGTGCTCGGCGTGAACGAGCGCAGCCCTGTGTCGCTGGGTGCGATCTACAATACCTTGGTTTTCATCGGGCCGGACGGCGCGGTGCTTGGCAAGCACCGCAAGCTGGTGCCGACCTGGGCGGAGAAGCTGACCTGGACCGGCGGTGACGGATCGAGCCTGCGCGTCTATGATACCGAGATCGGGCGTCTCGGCGGCCTCGCCTGCGGCGAGAACACCAACACGCTCGCGCGCTTTGCGCTGTTGGGTCAGGGTGAGCTCGTGCATGTCGCCAGCTACATCTCGCTTCCGGTCGCGCCGCCCGACTACGACATGGCGGAGGCGATCAAGTTGCGTGCGATCGCCCATTCCTTTGAAGGCAAGATTTTTACGGTCGTCTCCTGCTCGACCGTGTCGGAGGAGATCATCACGGCGATGGAAACGGTCGTCCCCGACGCGCGTGCGCGCCTGCAGCGGAAGTCGAGCGCGTTCTCCGGAATCATCGGACCTGACGGCCGCGTGGTCGGCGATCCCCTGATCGACGATGAAGGCATCGTCTACGCCGACATCGATCTCGACCGCTGCATCCAGCCGAAGCAGATGCATGACATCGTCGGGCACTACAACCGGTTCGATATTTTCGATTTGCGCGTCAACCGACGTCCGCTGGCACCGCTCGGCCTCGCAGACAGTGAGGGCGATGACGCGGGGCAGGGCTTCACGCCGATCCCGCTGAGATCGGAATAGTGGTTGGGCGCGTCGATAAAGCGGCGCCACGAGACAGGACTTGGAGGATAGGATGCGCGAGAACGTCGTCGGCCGGGCCAATGTCGAAGATACCCCCGAGCTCAAGGCCTATTACAAGGACCTCGAAAAGTACGAAGCCGGCGCGCTGTGGACGGTCGCCAACAAGATCGAGCCATGGGCGCCGCAATCGGCGTCGGTTCCCGTGCTCTGGCGCTACGACGATCTGCGCGAGCACGTGCTGCGCTCGGTCGAACTCGTCTCGCCGGAGAAGGCGGGGCGGCGGGTGATCTATCTCAACAATCCAGGCCGCCGCGACGTGTCGGCCGCGGTCGGTTGGCTCTATTCGGGATTGCAGGTGATGCATCCCGGCGAGGTCGCAACAGCGCACGCGCACTCGGCTTCAGCCCTGCGCTTCATCATGGAGGGGTCGGGCGCCTACACCATCGTCGACGGGCACAAGATGACGCTGGGGGCGCGGGATTTCGTGCTCACGCCGAACGGCACCTGGCACGAGCATGGCGTCGAAGCCAACGGCTCGGTGTGCATCTGGCAGGACGGCCTGGACATCCCGCTGGTCAACGCGCTGGAGGCGAATTTTTTCGCGGTCCATCCCAAGGTGCAGCAGGAAGAGTCCGGCTATCCCGTGGACGACATGACCAAGACCTGGGGCAATCCCGGGCTTCGGCCGGCGGATTCGAAATGGTCGAAGGACTATTCCCCCATGTTCAAGTACGAGTGGGAGCCGACCTACGAGTCCTTGCGCAAATATGCCGCCGCGACCGACGGTTCGCCCTATGACGGCATTCTCATGAACTACGTCAATCCGATCACCGGCGGGCACGTGATGCAGACGATCGGCGCGAGCATGCAGTTGCTGCGGCCGGGCGAGAAGACGAAGTCGCACCGGCACACCGGCAGCTTCATTTACCAGGTCGCCAAGGGGCGCGGCTATTCGATCATCGCCGGCAAGCGCTTCGAGTGGCAGGAGCGCGACATCTTCTGCGTTCCCTCCTGGGCCTGGCATGAGCACGGCAATGCCTCGGGCAGCGAGGACGCCTGCCTGTTCTGCTTCAACGATCTGCCCGTCATCGAGAGCCTCGGCTTCTATCGGGAAGAGGCCTATGGCGACAATGCCGGCCACCAGCCGGTCGCCGCCTGACGTCCCCGCACAGAATTCAACCGAAAGAGCCGGATAAAGCTTCATGCGCCTTGTTACCTACACCTTGGGCTCCAGCGGTGCCCGCCTCGGGGTCCTCGTTGACGGATTGGTCGTGGACGTCGAGCACCTCGGTGCGTCGCATGGCTTTGGATGGCCGAGCGACATGCTGTCGTTCATCGACAACAGCGTGACGCTGCTGCCGGCGCTGAAGGAGCGTCTGGACGATGCCGATGGACGCTTGCCGGCCGGCTCCGCCGTTCCGCTCGAGGACGTGAAGCTACAGGCGCCCATCCCGCGGCCCCGCAAGAACATTTTCGGCATCGGGCTGAACTACCGTGCGCATGTGGCGGAGTCCGCCAAGAGCCTGGATACCGACAAGGACCTGCCGAAGCAGCCGGTCGTCTTCTCCAAGCCGCCGACGTCGGTGATCGGCCCGGGCGGCGCTATCCAGCACAATGCGAAGATGACGCAGCAGCTCGACTGGGAAGTCGAGCTCGCCGTCATCATCGGCAAGACCGCAACCCGCATCGCGACCGACAAGGCGATGGACCACGTCTTCGGCTATTCGGTCATGATCGACATCTCCGCGCGCGACAATCGCCGCGCCGGCCAGTGGATCTTCTCCAAGGGCATGGACACCTATGCGCCGTTCGGCCCCTGCATCGTGACCGCGGACGAGATCCCCGACCCGCATGACCTCCGGCTGTGGCTGACGAAGAACGGGGTCATGAAGCAGGACTCCAATACCAAATACATGATCTTCGACATCCCGGTTTTAATTTCCGACATTTCGTCGGGCATGACACTCGAGCCGGGCGACATCATCGCGACCGGAACGCCGGAAGGCGTCGGCGCCGGCAGGACTCCCCAGGAATGGCTGTGGCCGGGTGACGTGGTGGAAGCGGGGGTCGACGGGGTCGGTGTCATCAGGCATCCGGTCGTCGCGATCTGATGACGACGTTCTCGTTCGATCGCGAGCTCAGATTCGGAGACTGCGATCCTTCTGGGATCGCGTACTTCCCGTCTTACCTGAACATCCTCAATGGGGTCGTCGAAGACTTCTGGGCGAGAATTGGATTTCCATGGCCGGAGCTGATCACGGTCCGGAAGATCGGGACACCCACGGTGCATCTGTCCTGCGACTTTTCCCGGCCGTCGATGTTCGGCGATCGCCTGACGTTCAACTTGCATATCAGCCGGGTCGGCGGATCGTCGCTCCATTTGGAGCATGTCGTCTCCGGCGCGAACGGCATGCGCTGGCGCGCCCGCCAGATCCTGGCCGCGACGTCGCTGGTGGATCACCATGCGATCCCGTGGCCGGATGACATTCGCGCCGTGCTGATGGCGCATGTGAGCGCGGGCGAGGGCGCTGAGGCAACGCCCGCATGATCTCGCTGTTCATGACATTCTCCGATCCGGCAGGCGAACGGCGAATTCATCCCGACGAGGTCGTCGCCGCAGCGGAGCTGGTCGGATCGATCCCCGATATGACCGAGGGCTTGCTGTTCACGCCGCTCGAACAGTCGGTCGATCATCCCTACAAGGCCGATGGCTCCGGCCCGGTGTTTGCGCTTCAACTCCGGTTTCCGGACCTGCTCGCCTGCGAGGCGGCAATGGACCGCGGTGGCATCCTTGCCGGTCTCGCGACGGGGGCCGGACTGGCGAGCCTCACCGGCTTGGACGTCACGCATCAGGTCATGCTGACGCGCGCGTTTCCCGTCGATGTCGCCGAACATCTGGCAGGCACGACCACTCCGTGCAGCTACCTCGTGCACTATCCCGGCCCGGCGGAGGACATGAACGCCTGGAACCTGCACTATCTCGAGCATCATCCATCGATCATGCGAACCTTCCCTGATGTTCGCCAGATCGAGATCTACACCCGGATCGATTGGGTCGACCGGCTGCCGTCGCAGCGCGTCGAGCACATGCAGCGCAACAAGCTAGTGTTCGACAGCCCGCAAGCCCTCGCGCACGCGCTCGGCTCCGACGTGATCCAGCGCATGCGCGCAGACTTCGTCCAGTTCCCGCCATTCGCAGGCGGCAACAAGCATTTTCCGATGCTGACGCGGGTGGTGCGGCCGAAGCGCTAGAGCCGAGAGCGTGAAAACGATGGCGTGAGCCGTGAATTGAGATGGATCGCCAGATGTCCGCTTTGGCCGTCAGATCGCGCCGGACTCGCTATGCCGGTAGCCTTTGTAAACACCCCAAGGTTGCGACGAAATTACCCAGCAATCTTAGCGCCTGTTCGTGTGAATTCTGCTATCATCGCAACGTGGGGCGACTCTGATGCGGGGATTGTCATGCCTCCAGGGAGGGACCGACCATGACTACGATAGCGAAACCATTTGCTCTCGTCGCCCTGGTTGCGACCATGAGTGTCGGAGCACTTGCGCTCAGCATCGCCTCTGCCTCAGCGCAATCGCCTGCAGCATACAAGAACTACTGCATCACCAGGATCAAGTGTAACAACGGCTTTCTATGGAAGTGCAACCGTTGTGACGGCCGCTATTCATGGCGGCAGGGGTGCCGTCCCACCTTTAAGGCGTGCTGACACTGACGTAGTTCGTAGGATGGGTAGAGCGAAGCGAAACCCATCAAACCTGATCCTCGCAACGGCATCGAGCTAAAGAATGACACGGGCGCTGCATCGGCGTGCCGGGGGCGATGGGTTTCGCAAGAGCTCTACCCATCCTGCATCTTGGCGCAAGCGACGCCGGTTTCGGCACGGCCTCTATTCGACACGATGGGGCGCGATTCCGAGTCTTGCCATCGCCTCCCGCTCAGCGCCACGCGAGCTCTTAGGATTGCAGCCGTCACCAACAGAGGCATAGCGACCGTGGTCACCGAGCGGGTTTGCCGGCATCGACGGTTGACGTCCGCTTTGGGGCAGATGCTGACAACAGCCGCGGCCCGCCTTGTCGGCGATGAGCCCATTTGCAGATTTTCGGCGTCGTGGGCGATGGCGATCCCTGCGAACTATGGGGACGGCAAATCGAGGCCGTTGGGTAGCCTGATCCAAAGAACGGTTTGCTCGTCTGGGGAATGACGAGACAGATGGCCCTTTCCGTGTGTGTCCTCCACCAACACGAACTCGCCCGCAGAGACGTGCCGCACCTCGCCGTCGCTCGTCTCGTATTCGACCGCGCCAGTCAGTCTCACAGTCAATACCCGCGCGGGAACGGTGTGCCAATCGACCTGTCGCATACCGGCAGGAATTTGAGTAACCTCCATGCTTGACGCGGGGTAGCGCTGGGACACCTGAAACGGCTTGGCACCGGGAGCGACGGTCAGCTTTGCCGTCATGGGGATTTCCACCTCACCGAAGTGAGATTCACCGTCCGGCGTTGCGTATATCCGAAGACACTTCATCGGCTGTCACCTTTGGCTCGCCAGCAAGAACAAGACCACCCTACCATGACCGCGGCGAGGGTGATCACGGCTCTGATGGGATGGTCCGCTACGGGCGACGGCCTGCTTCGGGCCAAAAGCCGCCATCCCCGCCAAATGCGGTTTGTCCTTATCGGGCCCCCGGGCGGCGTCCGAGACCGTATCGCGTCGTATCAGCGCCGACATCCTGATGCTAGATTTCACAACGGCGGGGAGCAGCTGCTTCCTGCTTCAGACCGAACAGGAGGACGATATGCCTGATAGCGTCTACAAGGTCATTGAACTGATCGGTACCAGCAGTGACTCATGGGAGAAGGCGGCCGCCAATGCGGTCGGGCAAGCTGCAAAAACTCTCCGTGATCTTCGCATTGCAGAGGTCGTCAAGCTCGATATGCAACTGGATGAGAAGGGAAACGTCGAGTCCTATCGCGCCAAGCTCAACGTCTCGTTCAAGTTCGAGGGGTCCTGAGCCTCGGCACCTCGCCCCCGCTTGCGGGGCGAGGTTGGCTCGCTGGAGAAAGGCGCGCGGCCGTTCGGGAAGCAGCGCTCTGGTCCAACCGGGACCCGGTATGCTTTGATGCGTGGGGCGGGAACTGTAACGCGCGGTGACCTCATGTACATCGTCATTCGCAAGTACACCAAGGTTCGTTCGGTCGCGGACGCTGCTCGTCGCGCCAAGAGCGGCGTCGGTCAGATCCTGAAGCAATCGCCCGGATTCAGATCTTACTACGTGCTGGATGGGGGCGACGGCGTTGGTGTCGCCGTGATGATATTCGAGGACCGCGAAAGCGCCAATGCAGCGAACGCCAGGATAATGGAGTTTATTCAAGCAAGTCTGCATGACCTCGATCTTGGGGATCCCGAAATCACTGCCGGCGAAGTGCTGGTAAATATAGAACCTGATGCGTCCTCGGCATGAAGTACTCGTAAACGTCGCCAGTTGCGTGGGGTGCCGGCCCCTGCCACTGCTGTGGATCTGATCGCCGTCGCGCAGGGGCGATCGCGTCCTGGACATCCGGATGTCGTCGGTCAGGAATATTCGACATGGTTTTCGAGGAGTAACAACATGAGGCAACACGATTTCGAAGCATTTTTCATCACAGCGACCGTCTGGACGCCGCTCGTAGCTATGGGCACCGCGATGCCGCCCCGAGATCCTGATGAAGACGAGGAGGACGAAGAGGGCGACGACGACGAGGATGAAGCCGACGAGCCGGCAGTCGTCCGCGAGCCGGATGAAGACTAGCACTACTTTGGCAGAATGTGTTTGCGCCCCTGTTTTTCAAGGATTTGCTTTCGGCAATATGGGCACTGCTGAGACGGCGGCCGAAGGATGAGATCG
>NZ_SPVJ01000179.1:0-1027 GCF_004634465.1 Bradyrhizobium sp. MOS001 | reverse complement strand
ACGTTGCGGTGACGGACGGGAGCCCGCAAACCCCCAGGTCGTTGCAGGCCGTGGGTGAGAGAGGTGCCCCGTCCGTTAGTCCATTGAACCCGAACAGTCGCCTGGGCCGCAAAGTGCGAAGCCCGATTAGGCAAGGAAGGGTGACCATGGATATCATCGCGGTTGGTATCGACGTATCGAAGGACCGTCTTGACGTTGCAGTTCATCCCGGTGGTGAGGCGTTCGTCGTAGAACGCAACGGTGCGGGGTTGGAGCAGCTGACCGCTCGGCTGAAACAGCTTGCACCCACTATTGTGGCGCTCGAGGCGACGGGCGGCTTCGAGACCATTGCGGCAGCGGCAGTTGGCGGCGCCGGCCTTCCTGTCGTCGTTGTCAATCCGGCGCAGGTCCGTGCCTTTGCCAAGGCACTCGGACAACGCGCCAAGACCGATCCGATCGATGCTTCTGTAATCGCTCACTTTGCCGCAGCGACACGGCCCGAACCCCGGCCTTTGCCGGATGAGGCGACACGGTTTTTGTCGGATTTGGTGACGCGCCGGCGTCAAATCGTGGACATGATAGGTGCCGAGCGGCAACGGGAAAAGCGCGCTACCTCGCAGCATTTAAGAAAGAGCATCACACGGCTGATCAAGGCGCTGGAGAAGGAGCTCGTCAGCGTCGATACGGACATCGACGATGCAGTGCGATCTTCGCCGGCCTGGCGCGAAGCAGAGGATTTGCTCGCCTCCGTTCCCGGCGTTGGGCCCATCATTGCCCGGACCTTGATGGCCGAGCTGCCAGAGCTCGGCCGCCTGAACCGCAAGCAGATTGCGGCACTGGCCGGCTTGGCGCCCTACACGCGCCAATCCGGCCAATGGCGCGGAAAAAGCTTCATTGGTGGCGGGCGACAAGCGGTGCGAACGGTATTGTTCATGGGAGCAATGACCGCCAGACGTCACAACCCCGTCCTCAAGGCCTTCTTTGAGCGCCTCGTGGCCAATGGAAAGCCGAAGCTCGTTGCCCTGATCGCCGTCGCCCGCAAGCTGCT
>NZ_SPVJ01000178.1:0-1028 GCF_004634465.1 Bradyrhizobium sp. MOS001 | reverse complement strand
GCAACGAACGACGCGAGGCGCCTCAGATTTTGAGCGATGGCAGCCAGAACAAACTCGTCCTGGGCGCCCCGTGGGCCACGAAGCCGAAGCCGACCAAGCCTCAGGATGCGCTTCAAGTGTGCAAACCGCATCTCGATCTTCTTGCGCTGACGTCGCGACGTCTCGAATCCCTCGGTGCCAGCGAACGACCGGGCGACGTCCCGGGCGTGCTCATGTATGTCGCGCGGGATCTTGCGCGATGGTTCTTTTGGACAGCACTGCGGTTTAAGCGGGCATGCGTCGCAGTCGAGCTTGCTCGCACGATACAGAAGCGTTTTACCCTCGTGCACGGTGCCACTCGTCCCGAGCCGCTTTCCGCTCGGGCAGTGGTAGACGTCGCGGGTCGGATCATATCGAAAGTCGCTGCGCGAGAAGGTACCGTCATCTCGCTTCGACTTATCGAACACGGGGATATGTGGCGCGATGCCTTTCTCCTCGACCAGCCAGTTCAGCATCGGAGCAGCTCCGTAAGCGGTATCCCCGGCAAGCCGCTCCGGCTTGAGACCAAAGCGCTCCTCTGTTCGTTCGATCATTGTCCTCGCCGCTCCGACCTCGGCCTGGCGAATGGAGCGGGACGCCTCAACATCAACGATGACGCCGAACTTCACGTCGATGAGATAATTGTCGGAGTAAGCGAAGAACGCTGGTCCCTTGTGAGCTCCGGTCCACTGGGCCGCGGGATCGGACAGCGAGATGAACTTCGGGACAACGTCACTGGCCGCACCCCACGCCGTATCGTCGAGGGTTGCCAGATACTCCTTCACCGCGCGGCTTGACCTCGCCGGATCGCGATCCCTGCGCCAATCCTGACCCGCGATCGAGCGCTGCTTGTTGGCATCTGCCTGGATCAGGCTCGCGTCTACCGCAAAACCTTCGCCACCAACCAGACCGGCCACAATGCACGCCTCGACGATATGTTCGAATACGCGACGAACGACATCTCCCTCGCGGAAGCGCTCATTGCGGGCCCGCGAGAAGGCCGAATGATC
>NZ_SPVJ01000177.1:0-1057 GCF_004634465.1 Bradyrhizobium sp. MOS001 | reverse complement strand
TCGGGGAGCAAATTGAACACGTCCACCAACAATCACCGTAGCGCCGGTCTTAAGCTGCAGACCGATGGCAGATTTCTGCGCCGCAGCGCCGCAACCAAACAGATCCAAATTCGGGCATTGTTGTTCTTTGGTGCAATGAACTTTAGGACAATACCGAGAATGCACTATCCCTGAAAATCTTGTCACCATGCACGCCCCTAACCCGGCACCGGAATTGCACGGTTACCAGGCCCATCATCACAAGATTAAGGAATGGGTCCAATGCTGATGCATATCACCTCAGTGTCGGTGCCTCATCCGCACTCCCTTTGCGAACTGGGGATACCGACCGAAACCAATCCGATCGTCAGCCTGAGCCAACTTACCTATCGGAAGTGCAACAAGATCTACGGCGAAAAGGAACCCGCCGATTATGTCTATCAGGTCAAGTCAGGCGCGGTACGAAGCTACAAGCTGCTTCGTGATGGCCGCCGGCAAATCGGCGCCTTTTACGTTTCCGGCGATATCTTCGGACTGGAGAATGGAAGCCTGCACCGTTCTACGGCAGAAGCCGTCGTGGACACGACGGTTCGCCTCATTCGGCGACAGAATCTCGATGTAATTTCCGGCAGTGATGGCGCGCTGGCCAAGCATCTGCTCCGCATGACCACCAGCAATCTGAAGCATGCGGAAGACCATATGCTGCTCCTTGGACGCAAAACTTCGATCGAGCGCGTCGCGGCCTTCATCCTTGAGATGGACGAGCGGCTCACCGACGCCGGCATTTTGGCACTGCCAATGTCACGGCGTGATATCGCGGACTACCTTGGACTCAAGCTGGAAACCGTTTCGCGGGCGTTATCGCATCTGCGCAAGCTTGGCATCCTCGGCTTCATCGGTGCCACCCACCGCCAGATCGTACTGTTGGACCGGCAGCAACTCGCCGGCTTCGATCGTCAGAATTGACAGCCGGGTCGAAGCGAAGACCCTTTGCCGTTCCTAATTGAGCGGCCCCGGTGCCATGCCGGGACCTCTAATCTGCGCGGAAGTACGGTTCAATAGCGAGCGGTGACCGGTG
>NZ_SPVJ01000176.1:0-1110 GCF_004634465.1 Bradyrhizobium sp. MOS001 | reverse complement strand
GACGGCCGTCACGCGAGCCGTGCCATAGAGCATGTAGGCCCATTCTGACGCCTTATGCCAATGCAGCTCACGCACACCGCCCGCGTTCAGGCGCATATTTACGCCGGCCATGGACTTGGCAATGCCTAGCTCACGCTGCGTGACCTGGCGGGTCCAGCCGCCCGGCTCAAGCCGCATATGGGCGTCCGAGAACGAGAAGCGCAGGTTCGGCAAGGTACCATGATCAGTCGACGGCGGAACCAGCAGATCCGGGTTCTGCCGATCCCGCATGAGATTGCGCGGACCGGGATCGGTGCCGCCGTGACCCGGTCGCTGTGGCTGAGGAATCGCGCCGTCCGCGGTTTGCGCGTGCGCCAGCCCAACGCTCGTTAGCAGACCTCCGGTAGCGGTCGCTGCCAACATATGGCGACGAGAAATGGAATCCATGCGCGGTTCTCCCATGATTCCAGGCTACAATGCTTCTGCGCACGACACCTGCGCCTGACGTCTCCGAGCGTCGTCCGTTGGAAGCGGTTCACACTATCAAAGCAGTACACTTCGATATTTCTCGTTAGCACGAGTTCCGGCGGCTTCCGGCAGGGCGAGCGCCAACATTGGCGCTGTCCGCCTCGATGTTTCGATAGCCGTATCGGTTTTCGAACCAGGCCGTGAACCCATACCCCCGCTGCGATCGACGAAAGACCCGGGATCACGATGCGGTGCTCTATGCTCGTACGGATGCCATCCACGATGCCTTTGGCGGACAGTTGGCTGCCTTCACTAAGGACGGCGAGGACAACAAAACGCTGTTCGCAAAGACCGGAAAATTGCCGATGCCGGTCTTGGCTATCGGTGGCGATCACTCCGTCGGCACATTGATGAACTCCGACTTGGCCGATGTCGCGAGCGCCGCCAAGAATGCTGTCATAACCAATGCGGGCTTTTTGCCTAATTGTCTCCGGAACTGCTTGAGGTCAGCTTTGGGTTAAAAGAAGTCCTCGGCTGAACCGATCGGGCAGGTCAGCTATGGGCCGATTTTGTTGCAAAAGTCAGTTGAGACGAGCCGGCAAGCGTGATTCCGTTGTGTTGACGCGAATCGCGACGAGGTCGATCCATGATGGGCCGTCTGAA
>NZ_SPVJ01000175.1:0-1153 GCF_004634465.1 Bradyrhizobium sp. MOS001 | reverse complement strand
TAATCGTCCTATCGGACGATACTCGCTGCGCTCGTGGCCACGATTTGGATTCGATGATCGGAATCAATATCCCTGAAGCCGTTCCACGGTCGAATCCAAAGTACCAAGTCCAATCTTGCGGTAGGCCTTCGATCCCACCTTCACCCGAACCATACCATCATGAGGTAAGCGGCGAAGCCGCTGCGAAGCTCTTTTTGGCTTCGATGTAAGTGGCGGCCTACTATTCACCTCGGCCACCGAAGCAACTACGGCGTCATCATCACCACCGTGGTCGCCTGGTCTAACCGTCAACAATCGCCTGCGGCGATACAAGCTGCGCTTGTGGCCACTGGAGGAGGTTTCTTGGTCGATTGATGTAACATCAACCCTGCCTTCAATCACACTTCAGCCGACAGACGGCCAAAGTGCTTTGAAGAATAACCTTCACCCACACACCAATTTGAATCACCATTGCTGGTACGGGGCGGTTGAGCGGTCTCCCGTTTACGTTCAGTTCCAACGCTAGGTCTGTAGAGCCAATTGGTCGACATCTACATCCTTGAGGGTCGCAGTGTTGCGTTGCCCTCATCGTGCTCGGGCCAATTGGCCTTCGCTTTGAGTTGTTGCTTAGGTTCTGTTCTCGCCGAACATTCTGTATTCCGTCTCACGCCAGACGTAACAGGGCGTCGATGTGGACCACGCCAAGTCATTAATGCGAGTGAAAGGCACCTCGGTTGATGCCGATGCTCCCAGGCAGCCAGATTGTCGGGCTGTAGGGAGAGTCGTGGTATTTAGTCCGGCGCTGGGCTGCAGACGAACAGTCTTGCCATGCAGGTCTGCATACATGGAGCGCCCTCAAGCCAGCCATTTTTCTATTGGCGTTTCGGTACACCGATGCGTTCGCCCTAACTCCACAGCGCATCAATTTCCCCGGTGAAACTTCGGTCGCTACCAGCATTTCAAAACGCTACAGCTGCCCAGCAGCCCAAGACGAGCCCCGACGATGCCGTCGCTAAAGCTGGGCGCTGTGAAGTACTAGGCGAAAGCAAAAACGCATCGACGCTCCTTAGAACGCTGGGGCGCTTCCCCAGCCCACGATGCACAGGAGAAGAGGCAGGGTTCTCGACAAAAGATTGACAGCCCAAAATCGAGCAACAAAAATCCCAACAACATC
>NZ_SPVJ01000174.1:0-1159 GCF_004634465.1 Bradyrhizobium sp. MOS001 | reverse complement strand
ATTGCCTTCTTGGTCGAGACCGAGCCGAATTGGAAAACTGCCTTCAGGCTGTCACTAACCTTGGCCGGGTCATACTCGGTCTGTCCGGCATGGGCCGCAGATCCGGAAGCCATCAAGATCATCGCGGCAATCATTCCAAGGAGTTGACGTACAACATCCTCCTGGCATGTGGGACCTGCCACACGGACACAACCTCTCGAACCTTTGATCGTTCCCATGGCGCCCAGTGGAACACTGGACCGAACACTTCTGCTCCGGGTCAATCGCGCCAGTCTGCGCCTGAGTTCGGGACTTCCGGTCTACCCCCCGGCTTCGGACATGTCGTGGCACTGCGCCAACTGACGCGATGGGCCACAAGCCGACATCGGCCTGATTGAGCTTACTAGCGCCCTTTAGTCGTATTGCGGGTGAGCCTCAGACATCAGTTCGAAGCCAGCAGCTACGCGCCCGATTGGCTAGGTGTTGATAACGGCCGGCTTGGTCCAACGTAACCACGCCTATTTACCCGTGTCTCAGCTGCATCATGAGACCAGAGTGGCCGTAAAACCAATCTCGGCATTCATCAACTTGGAGACTGGGGAATACGCCTTTGCCTTCGAAACGATTGACTGGAACATGTCGCGGTCAATGCCCGGTATCTTCGCCCTGACGGTGAGATGAACTGAGGTGATGGAAATGCCGGCCTCATCCTTCTCGAGGATGATGTCTGATTTGCTCTCCACATGCTCGGGGACGAAGTTCGCCATTCCGAGCATTCTGACAAGCGACGTAGTGAAGCACGCAGCGTGGGCCGCGCCAATCAATTCTTCGGGGCAGGTCTCGCCGTAATGAGTGAGGAAGCTATAGGGATAGTTTTGCAAAGCGCGACTCTCGGTCGAGACCGCCCCCTGGCCCTCAAACAAACCGCCAATCCACCTAGTAGATCCAAATCGTTTCATGGCCTCTCCATCCTTGTGAATGCGCAGCTTGCGGGAGACCATTACGGTCACCCTAATGCATCAGACGCAAACAACGTGCCAATCGCCCGGCGCGTCGCTTCGTCGGCTCCTTCCGAATCTTCGTAAGCGTCGTTCTCAGGCCACGGCTTTGAGGTCGTGACGGCAATAGGCCCACGGAAGCAGCTCATCGATGTTGCTGTTTGGATGGCCGTTGACGATCC
>NZ_SPVJ01000173.1:0-1176 GCF_004634465.1 Bradyrhizobium sp. MOS001 | reverse complement strand
CGACATAGTGCTTCATGTTCCCGCTCCTGCTGCCACCGGCTCGCCGGCTTCCCTTCCAGGCTGAGCCTTTCGAGCAGCAACCGCAATCACCCCATCTACAGCATCACCACAAACCAAGCCGCGATCATCGCCCTATTCCGCGTCGTCAACCGCTATGTCGGCAACCTCGCGCCGATGCCGGTCGTGTTTCCGGATCACCCGGTGGTGCGCAACACCGACACGGGCCGCGAGCTGGCCATGATGCGCTGGGGCATGCCGCCGCCACCAAAGTTCGGCGGGCCACCGGTCACCAACATCCGCAATGCCGTCACCGCACTGGCGAGCCTGGCTGAAGCCGGAGAACCGCGGCCTTGTCCCGGCTAACAGCTTCTCCGAGCAACGTCCGCTGCCGGGTGATGCGCTGAGGATCGTGGCGCGTGGCGCCGAAGGAGGACTAAGGCCGTCAAATGAAAGTCGCCGTCGATCGACCTTACCGATCCCCAAAAATCTGCCCGCAAGAGTCTTGAGATCGCTATGCAGTCTAGCTCGGCAAGCGCGCGGCATCGCCGATTAATTTCTTGAAGCCGAGCATTTCAGGCGCTCTAGGTACCGTTTTCTGTCCGCGGCACCCGCCAGGAGATGTTCGGCAATTTCAAGTGCCGAAGGCGACTTCCGCTGATGGAAACGGACGTCAAGCAGCACCTCGTCCAACGCGCGGCGCAATGTGGCTATCGTGGATGGATCGTAGCTCATGTCGGTCGTGTAGCCCGCGCTGACAACAGTGAGATGGCTGCCAAAGGACGCCAGGTCCGTTTGGCCTCTTTACGGCCGCGGTCACACTGAAGATCAAGAATTGTCCGGATTTTATACCCGTTCAGTCGTTTGGTTGTCGCAGATCGATGCACCTACAGCGCCGAAGGCCTCCAGCCGGCGGATTTTGGCTTCGGCGCCAGCGTATGCGGCTCGTGCGAGATCGGATCGAGGGGCGGGCCTCTCCGGGGGCGTCGGCCGCCTCAACCCGAGTCGTCGCGCCCCTGTCCGATCTAGTAGGCGCGACGAGGCCGTCGATAGGCTGGTTCCCGTGGCACTTGTGCGTTCGCAAAATATGGATTGGTAACGCACATGGCGGAGAGGCCCGATGCATTGGCGTGGCACTGCGCCATCGAGCTATAGCCGCAGTAGAAAGTTTCGCCTCCG
>NZ_SPVJ01000172.1:0-1181 GCF_004634465.1 Bradyrhizobium sp. MOS001 | reverse complement strand
TCCGTGAAGAATGCGGATTGATCTGAGAAATAAGCAGAATTTGTCTTGATGTAGTATTCGATTTTGCAGGAAAGCGGGGTGTTGGACCTCGCTTTCTTGCGTTTTAGGATTTTGCTTTTGGGCGATTCGTGATTCCCTGACGGCGTCGTCGACATTGGGGAATGCGATGAGCAAGCCGAGGGATGATCGCCAGAAAGACCTGTTGCTTCCGGCGCTTGATCAGATCATCGACATGGGTCATCCGCTGGTGCGGTTGGCAGCGCTGATCGACTGGAACATCCTGAATGAGCGCTTCAGTTCAGTGTGCCAAGCAGGGTCGGGCCAGCCGGGCTTGCCGACGCGGCTAGTCGCCGGCCTGTTCATTTTGAAGCACATGCACAACCTGTCAGATGAGGTGCTGTGCGCTCGCTGGATCGAGAACCCCTATTACCAATACTTCTGCGGCGAATTGAGCTTCTGCCACCGTCTGCCGTTCGATCGATCGTCGATGACACGCTGGCGGCAGCGGCTCGGCGAGGAACAGCTCGTCGCCCTGATCCAGGAAAGTCTTTCAGTGGCGCACAAGACCGGCGCCATCGGTCCCAAGGACCTGGAACGGGTGGTCGTCGATACCACAGTGCAGCCCAAGGCGGTTGCACATCCGACCGACGCGCGGCTGCTGCATCGAGCAATCACCAAGCTGGTCGGGCTCGCCAAGCGCAACCGTGTGCCGCTACGCCAGAGCTATCTGCGCCTGGCCAAGCGCGCCGCCATCATGACCGGCCGCTATACCCACGCCCACCAGTTCAAACGCGCCCGGCGGCAGCTCAAGTTCCTGCGGACACGGCTTGGCCGGATCATCCGCGACATCCGCCGCAAGATTGATGGCGATACGGTGCTGGAAGCTCGCTTCGGCCCGTTGCTCGGTTTAGCGCAGCAGGTGCGCAGCCAGGATCAGCATCAGCGCGGTCCGAAGGTCTATGCGTTACATGCTCCGGAGGTTGAGTGCATCGGCAAAGGTAAAGCCCGCGCGCCCTACGAGTTCGGCTGCAAGGTCAGCATCGCCACCCCTGTGACGTCTCCGAAGGGCGGCCAGTTCGTGCTCCATGCCAAGGCCCTGCATGGCAATCCCTTCGATGGGCACACGCTCGGTCCCGTAATCGCCGACATGGAGAAGCTCACCGGGGTGGAGACTCGCCGTA
>NZ_SPVJ01000171.1:0-1195 GCF_004634465.1 Bradyrhizobium sp. MOS001 | reverse complement strand
CCGATGCCCCATCATGACCTTCAGTCCTGCCAATTAGACAGACTGAATCACTGATATCTCTGCGCCGCAACAGCCGACTTTTTCAACGAAATCGGCCAATAGGCGACATCGCCGATCAGCCTTTTGCATTCAATGACCTCGTCGTTTCCATCAACACCTGACTGGCAGGTGAGCTTAACCATCCAGAATCGGTCAAGTGCATTGCCCCTTCGGTGCAAACTGTCTTCTGGCGAGAGATGGGCGTCAACGGTAACATTGCGCACACTGTTGGAGCGGGGAGAGACGAATGATCTCTGCTTGTTGGCTTGCCGTTTGGATCGCGTGCTTCGGCTTAGGAATGGCCGTGGTCTTCCGGACAGGGCTTGGTATTGAACGTTGGTCTCCCGCTCTCGGCTTGGCCTATCTCGTAATCATTGGCCCTTCAGTTCCAATCGTAGCTTGGTTGGCCGCGGATCAGATCGTAACTGTAGAGCAGGCCAGTTGCGCGGAGTTGGACCCAGCAGCGGATCGGCTGAACGGCATGTCGCCATCCGAATTCCGCGTGCGCTGTATCGCAACCCAAGACAATTCGGGTTGGCTTGCTCGTCGCAGAACATGAAAGCTCTGGAGACAAATCATGCCGGAAGCGCTTGAAGTCGAGATATCTGCCTTCTTCAACAAATACATGGAGACATTCACCACCTGGGATGGTGATCAAATCGCCAAACTCTACTGCGCTCCCTGCATCACCATGCGGGGTGACGGGTCGATACATTGTTTTCAGTCACGTGACGAGATTGCGCGGTTTTTCCAAGGAGTGGCCGACACCTACCGACGCGAAGGGGCCGAAAGTGGAACTCTGCACGATGTAGTGGCTGTTCCTATAGGCGAACGCAGTGCTCTCGGAACTGTAACGTGGAAAAACCTCCGACCGGATGGAAGCTTCACAAGGCAATGGCGGCAGTCGTACAACCTTGTTCGCTCCCCCGACGGCTGGCGCATCCTTGCTACGACATTTCACCTAAGCGGGGTACCGAGCTAGTGATTTCCGCTAATGGGATGGTCCGGCCGTGCTCCTGCCCCGCCAGCGATAAGCTGGCCAGGGGCGCCAAGACAAGGAGCACGCCATGTCCCAGACACTCAATACCGCGATCGCCGTGATCGGCATCGATATCGGCAAAAACTCGTTCCATGTCGTGGGCCACGATGCGCGCGG
>NZ_SPVJ01000170.1:0-1213 GCF_004634465.1 Bradyrhizobium sp. MOS001 | reverse complement strand
CGCCTTCAGCCGGCCGAGATCGAGCGCGCGGAACTGCACCCATTCGGTGACGATGACGAGCGCATCGGCGCCTTGCGCGCAGGAATAGGCGTCCTCGCAATAGGTGATGTTCGGCAGCTCGCCCTTGGCCTGCTCCATGCCGACGGGATCGAAAGCCTTGACCGTCGCGCCCATGTCGATCAGGCCGGTGACGAGCGGAATCGACGGCGCATCGCGCATGTCGTCGGTGTCGGGCTTGAAGGTGAGGCCGAGCACGGCGATGGTCTTGCCGCGCAAGCTACCGCCGAGCGCCTGGCTGACCTTGCGCGCCATCGCGCGCTTGCGGTTCTCGTTGACGGCCAGCACGGCTTCGACGATGCGCAGGCTCACGTCATAGTCCTGCGCGATCTTGATCAGCGCCTTGGTGTCCTTCGGGAAGCAGGAGCCGCCGAAGCCGGGCCCCGCATGCAGGAACTTGGTGCCGATGCGGTTGTCGAGGCCGATGCCGCGCGCGACTTCCTGCACGTCGGCGCCGACCTTTTCCGAGAGATCGGCGATCTCGTTGATGAAGGTGATCTTGGTCGCAAGGAACGCGTTCGCGGCGTATTTGATCATTTCGGCGGTGCGGCGCGCCGTGAACATCAGCGGGGCCTGGTTCAGCGACAGCGGGCGATAGACGTCGCCCATCACCTTGCGGCCGCGCTCGTCGGAGGTGCCGACGACGACGCGATCGGGATACTTGAAGTCGCGGATCGCCGCGCCCTCGCGCAGGAATTCGGGGTTGGAGGCGACGACGACGTCCGCCGCAGGGTTGGTCTCGCGGATGATGCGCTCGACCTCGTCGCCGGTGCCGACCGGGACGGTCGACTTGGTCACGACGACGGTGAAGCCCGACAGCGACTGCGCGATCTCGCGCGCGGCGGCGTAGACATAGGACAGATCGGCGTGACCGTCGCCGCGGCGCGAGGGCGTGCCGACCGCGATGAAGACGGCATCGGCGTCCGCGACCGGCTTCGACAAATCGGTGGTGAAGTCGAGCCGCTTGGCCTTCACATTGGTCGCGACCAGTTCGTCGAGGCCGGGCTCGTAGATCGGAATCTCGCCGCGATGAAGCGCCGCGATCTTCTTCTCGTCCTTGTCGACGCAGGTGACGTCGTGACCGAAATCCGCAAAGCAGGCTCCGGACACCAGTCCCACATAGCCCGTTCCGATCATCGCGATTCGCATGAAAAAC
>NZ_SPVJ01000017.1:0-142074 GCF_004634465.1 Bradyrhizobium sp. MOS001 | reverse complement strand
CGTCAACCTCGATCCCCGCATGGCCAAGCTCGCCGGCGGCGTCCACCGCCTCGACGGCCAGCTCATGGTCGTCCTCGACGTCGATCGCGTCCTCGAGCTTAAAACCGAAGTGCAAATGGCTGCCTGAGCTAACCGAAACATCGAAGCCGGAGAACCAAAATGAAGACATGTTTGGTGGTCGATGATTCCAGCGTCGTGCGAAAGATCGCACGCCGGATCCTGGAAGGCCTGGAATTCGAAGTCACCGAGGCCGAGGACGGCTCGAAGGCGCTGGAGATCTGCCAGCGGCAGTTGCCCGATGCGGTGCTGCTCGACTGGAACATGCCCGTGATGGACGGCTTCGAGTTCATGGGCCACATGCGCCGGCTGCCCGGCGGCGACCAACCGAAGGTGGTGTTCTGCACCACCGAGAACAACGTGGCTCATATCGCCCAGGCGCTCAGCGGCGGCGCCAACGAGTACATTATGAAGCCCTTCGATAAAGACATCATCGCCGACAAGTTCGCTGAAGTCGGCTTGATCCCGGTCGGACAAGCCATGGTCTGAGTATCTGGCCCGAGCGCTTCAGCCAGAGTGTCCCCAGTACAGCTTCCGAGAGGCTATCCGTGACCCCGACCGAGTATGAGTATCTGCGTAAGTTCCTGAGGGATCATTCCGGGCTCGACCTGTCCGCAGACAAGCAATATCTGATTGAAAGCCGGCTGTTGCCGCTCGCCCGCAAGGCCGGGCTGTCCGGGATCGGCGAGCTCGTGCAGAAGCTGCAGGGCGGCTCGAGCGCGCTCGTCACCAGCGTGGTCGAAGCCATGACCACCAACGAGACCTTCTTCTTCCGCGACAAGGTCCCGTTCGATCATTTCCGCGACACCATCATGCCTGAGGTCATCAAGGCGCGCGCCGGCCGACGGAGCGTGCGCATCTGGTGCGCCGCCGGCTCGACCGGGCAGGAGCCTTATTCGCTCGCGATGTGCCTGAAGGAGATGGGCGCGGCCCTGACCGGCTGGCGCGTCGAGATCATCGCCACCGACCTGTCGCAGGAGGTGCTCGAGAAGGCCAAGGCCGGCATCTACAGCCAGTTCGAGGTGCAGCGCGGCCTGCCGATCCAGATGCTGATGAAATATTTCAAGCAGACCGGCGAGACGTGGCAGATCAATCCCGAGCTGCGCGCGATGATCCAGCACCGGCAGCTCAACCTGCTGCATGATTTTGCCCAGCTCGGCACCTTTGACGTCATCTTCTGCCGCAACGTGCTGATCTATTTCGACCAGGACACCAAGATCAACATCTTCAACCGCCTCGCCCGCCAGATCGAGGGAGACGGCTTCCTTGTGCTGGGTGCAGCCGAAACCGTGGTCGGACTGACCGACACGTTCAGGCCGATCCCGGATCGTCGCGGCCTCTACAAGCCGAACGACCCGCGTGCAGCGGCAGCCAAACCGGCTCTCGCCGGCGCCGCGCCGCCGCGCATGGCGGTGTTGGCAGGACGATAGGCATGGCAGAGGATGGCAAGGGCGCGGAGCGCGTCACGTTCAGTCGTGGCTATGATGTCTGCATCATGGCGATCGACGGCACGTGGCGGCGCGACTGCAAGCTCAATGCGATTTCCGACACCGATGCCATCCTCACCGTGGATGGCTCGATCCAGGGATTGAACCTGAAGGAATTCTTCCTGCTGCTGTCGTCGACCGGGCTCGCCTATCGCCGTTGCGAGCTGGTGCGCGTCAACGGCGCCGAAATGGACATCCAGTTCCTGCGCGGCAAGAACCGCAAGAAGCGCGGCGCCGCCGGCGGCCGTGACGAGGCAGCGTGATCGCCAAATAGGCCTCGTCCCGCTCGCCCCGTCGCCGCTTTCCGAGACGTTGGTTCATATTTGCTAAAACATCCGGACGAATTCGCCGCACCGGCTTTACGTGGCCTAAGCGCGAGCCGTGTAGACATTGCCCGTCTCAATCTCAGGATACGGCAATGCCCCGAAGTTCCCTCTCCCCCATCCCGTCAAATCTGCCCGACGTCGCCGAGCGGCGTGCGCTTCAGCTCCTGGTGGTCGACGACGACGCCACGCAGCGCAGCCTGATCACGGTCGCCGCCAAGCAGGCCGGCCATGAAGTCACGGTGGCGCCGTCCGTCGCCGAGGCGATCGAGAAGCTCCGCGCCGCCCGCTTCGACTGCGTGACGCTCGATCTCGTGCTGGAGGATGGCGACGGCATCGACGTGCTGCGCGAGATGGTGGCCGCGAAATTCGCAGGCCACGTGATCGTCATCAGCGGTATGGACGGCAAGCGCCGCAGCGCCGCCCGCAGCTTCGCTCGTTCCGTCGGGATCCAGCTCCAGGGCCTGCCGAAGCCGCTCGATCTCGCCGCCCTGCGGATCAGTCTCGCCAATCTCGGCAAGACCGCAATGGGGCTGCCGGCGATCCACACCTGGGGTGGCGTCGCTACCGACGCGATCGTGGAACGGCACCGCGCCTGAGGCGCGGAGCTGCCATGCGATCGGACGCGGGCACTGCGCCGCGCCGGTCGCAATTCAAGCCGGATTGCCGGATTCAGACAGGTATTGCAGGGCGTGGCCGAGGCCTGCCCGGCAGGCGTTCAGAGCGGCGTTCGCGGTGGCATAACGCGGCGTGACGTCGTCGAGTATGAAGACGTCGGCGGAACCTTCCGGATCGTTGCTGTGTTCTTGATCCATGGCTGCGGCGATCCGGCGCATACTGGTCTCGATCTGCGCGATCAGCAAGCGAAGGTCGGCGGCGATCAATCGTTGGCTGTCGGCCTCGGATGTTGCGACCAGCGGCAGCGTATCGGCCAAATTTAGCATGGATATTCTCCGTCTCCTGCAATTAGGCGCAATGCCGCTACTTGTGCGTTAAGTCTATGTCCCGTACAAATACGGGTGGGCCGAATCCGCGCCGAACGCCATAACGGTTGGCGCGGACGCGAGTCCGTAATGCCAACTGGATGTGGCACATGGCCGAGCAAACCTCTCGTGGTGAAATCTTCGTGGTCGACGACGACCCTGCGGTTCGCGACACCTTGTCGATGGTGTTGAAGGCGGCGGGTTATGAGGTGATCTGTTTTGCGGACGGCGCAGCGCTGCTCTCCGTCGCGCGGAACCGTACGCCGGCTGCGATCCTGCTCGACGTGCACATTCCCGGAAAGTCGGGCCTCGACATTCTGAAGGAACTGCAGGGCGAAGATTATCCGGCGCCGATCTTCATGATCTCCGGGCAGGGCGACATCTCGATGGCGGTGGGCGCCATCAAGAGCGGCGCGCTCGATTTCATCGAAAAGCCGTTCCGCGGCAGCGAGATCGTCGGCCGGCTGGACGAGGCGATCGGAGCCTATGCACGCAGGCAGGCAGAGAGCGTATCGCCGAAATTCTCTTCGCTGCACTTCCCCGGACGCGAGCCGTTGACGCGGCGTGAACGCGAGGTGCTCGAGCAGTTCGCTTCCGGTGCGTCCAACAAGGAAGCCGGCCGCACGCTCGGCATCAGCCCACGCACCATCGAGGACCATCGCGCCAACATCATGAAGAAGCTCGGGGCGCGCAACGCCGCCGATCTGATCCGCATCGTGATGACCGCGGCCCAGCGCGCGTCGTAACGCGACTGGCCATCTCTCGTGCCCCGGACGCAGCGCGTCATGCAATGATGCGCTGCTGAGCCGGGGCCCATCTCTCCAATGTCACGGCTGACAGTTCTGGGTCCCGGCTCTGCGCCGTAGCGTTGCACGCTGCGCCTTGTCCGGGACACGGTTCCTCAACTGCTCAGCGCCTTGCGGATGATCCGCGCCAGATCGGATTTGCGATACGGCTTTGCCAGCAGCAGCACGCCTAAATCCAGCCGGCCGTGATGGATGATCGCGTTCTCCGTATAGCCTGAGGTGTAGACCACCCTGAGGTCCGGACGCGTCTTCGACACCTCGTCGGCAAGCTGCCGTCCGTTCAACTTGCCGGGCATGATGACGTCGCTGAACAGCAGGTCGAACGGCTTGCCGGTGGCGACGATCGCGAGCGCCTCAGCTGCGTTCGCGGCCTGCAAGGTGACGTAGCCGAGCGAATGCAGCTGCGCCAGCACGTAGTCGCGCACCAGCCGGTCGTCCTCGACCACGAGGATCGTCTCGTGTCCGCCCTCGATCGTCGACGGCGTCACGCCTTCGCCCACGGCCGCGGCCGTCTTGCCGGGCGGCAGATACATCTTGATCGTGGTACCGTGGCCTTCCTCGCTGTAGATCTTGATGTGGCCCGTGGACTGCTTGATGAAGCCGTAGACCATCGAAAGCCCGAGCCCGGTGCCCTTGCCCGGTCCCTTCGAGGTGAAGAACGGATCGAACACCCGGGCCAGCATGTGCGCAGGAATGCCCGTGCCGGTGTCGCTCACGGCGATCAGCACATAGTGTCCGGGCCTGACGTCGTTGACGCTGGCATAGACCTCGTCGAGATAGGCGGCGCCCGTCTCCACGATCAGCTTGCCGCCGCCGGGCATGGCGTCGCGGGCATTGAGCGCGAGGTTGAGGATCGCGGTGGTGAGCTGGTTGGGGTCGACGATCGCGACGCAGCTCTCGTCCTCGAACACCGATTCGATCTGGATCTGCTCGCCCAGCGTCGGGCGTAACAGCTTTGCGGTGTCGATGATCAGCGCGTTGATGTCGACCTCGCGCGGCTGCAGCGGCTGCTTGCGCGCGAAGGCGAGCAGGTGCTGGGTCAGCTCGGCGCCGCGCCCGGCGGCCTCGTCGATCATCTTCGTGATCGCCGCAAGCTCCGGCTCCTTCGCCACCGCGTCGGCCAGGATCTCGATCGTCCCGGTGATGACGGTGAGGATGTTGTTGAAGTCATGCGCCACGCCGCCGGTGAGCTGGCCGACCGCCTCCATCTTGTCGGCGTGGCGGATGCGCTCCTCGGACGCGATCTTGTCGGTGAGGTCGCGGTAGAACACGTTGAACAGAATGCCTTCGCGGCGTTTCAGCGCCGTGACGCTCAGCTCGGCCCTGAATTCCTTGCCGTCGCGACGGCGAACCGCGAGCTCGCGGCGGCGGTTGAGCGTCTGGCCGTCCTGGGACTCGAGGAAGCGCGCGAGGCCGGCCTTGACCCGCTCCCGCTCGCTCTCGGCGACGATGAGGTCGACCCCATTCCTGCCCAGCGCTTCGTCGCGCCGCCAGCCGAACAGCTCCTCGGCCCGCGAGCTCCAGTTCAGGATGGTGCTGCGCTCGTCGGTCTGGACGAAGGCGTCGAGCGCGGTCTCGACGATATTGCGCGCGAGCAGCTCGCTTTCGCGCAAGGACTCTTCCGCGCGCCTCGCCTCGGTCATGTCGCGTCCGACGAAGAAGAAGCGTTTGGCCTGATCTGACCAGTTGCCGAGCCAGGACAGCCAGACCTCGCGTCCGTCCTTGTGGATGCAGCGGGTGTCGGCGAGCCTGGGGTGCCCGCCGCGCCGGAGCGCGCGCATCTCCTCGCGGGATTGCTCGAGATGCGCGGGATGGATGAAATCGACGCCGCTGCGGCCGATCATCTCGTCCGGCGGGTAGCCGAGCACGGCCTGGCTGCTCGGGCTGACCTGCACGATATGGCCCCGCGAATCCATGATCATGATCAGATCTTCCGAGGCGTCGAACAGCTGCCGCCGTTCCTCGATCTGCTGTTGCAGCGCGCGCTCGGTCCGTCGCGCATCGGTCAGGCGGCGCGCCGTGCCGGACGCGCCGATGATCTCGCCTGAATCGTCCCTGATCGGTGACAGGCTCACCGAGATTTCGACCGGACTGCCGTCCTTGCGCAGGCGCACCGTTTCGAAGTGCTCGATCCGCTCGCCCGTCGCAATCCGCCGCAGATAGTCCTTGCCCTCTTCGCGGCGATCGGGTGGCAGGAGGATCAAGGTCGGCTGTCCGACCGCTTCCTCGGCCGTATAGCCGTAGAGGCGCTCGGCCGCCGCATTCCAGCCGATGATGATGCCGTCGAGCGTCTGCATGACGATCGAATCGTCGGAGGATTCGACCGCCGCGCTGAACAGGCGTTCGCGGACGGCGAGCTGGTCGCGCGCGGCCTCGGTGCGCCGCCGCTCCTCGACCTCATGCTCCAGCGCTGCCGTCTTCGCCCGCATTTCATCGATCAAACGGGCAAATGCCCGCG
Source organism: Bradyrhizobium sp. MOS001 (assembly GCF_004634465.1). Lineage (NCBI taxonomy): Bacteria > Pseudomonadati > Pseudomonadota > Alphaproteobacteria > Hyphomicrobiales > Nitrobacteraceae > Bradyrhizobium > Bradyrhizobium sp. MOS001. The sequence continues at coordinate 135,960 of NZ_SPVJ01000017.1, read as the reverse complement.
CCAGCACACCAGTCTCGCCGGGGGCGTCGGTTGGAATTCTGATGGAATTGTCCCGACCGAGCCACTCGACCGCCGCAGTGAGCTGCCCGATCGGCCGGGTCAACGACCGCGCCAGCAGCACGGCCAGTATGGCGGCGACCAGCACCGCGATGAGGCCGATCGTGATGGTCGATTTCTCGATGGTGACGGCCGGCGCCATGAAGACGGCGTTGGGCACGACGCGGATGACACCGACCCACTGGTCCTCGGCCAGGATTGCGGGCGCGATCGCGGTGCCGCTCGGCTTGCCGTCACTGCCCGGCACGACCTGGGTCGCACCCAGCGTCGATCCGGTGATGGCTGCGAAATGGGGGAAGTCGTCCTGCCAGCGTGTTGGTGTCCCCAGTTGCGAACCGAACTCGCGGGTGCGATCCGGATGCACGAGATAATCGCCGTTACGGCCGACCACATAGACCGCTTCACCGTTCCGGATCGATATCCTGATACGGTCGAACACCTGGCGCATGTCGACATTGACGACGACGATGCCGAACAGCCGGTGATCGGACCCAAACAGGGGCGCCGCGACGCGCAAGGTCGGAACATAGGGCATCTGAACCACGCCGTCGTCGACGTCCAGTTCGACCGGGGAGACGCTGACCTGGTCTTCTGCCAGCTTGATCGCCGCCTGGAAGAAGGAGCGCTCGCCCTTGTTCTGCAAGGCATCGTCGGGAACCGCACGCACCGCTCCGTTCGGGCCGGAGCGGTCGACGCGCAGATACTCGACGCCGTCGGCACCGATGATGCGGAATTTTGCGTAGGCCGGGTTGGCGCCGACGTCGGCCACGAGGCGCGTCAGCAAGCGGTCGCGCCAGGTCTTCTCCGAGAGGTGATCGACCGGATCGACCCCGTCGTTGAAATGGGCATCGATCATGCCGCGCGCGGCGGCACGGGAGCGGAACGTCGCAACGTCGGCGCGAGCGCCGTTCACATGCGCTTCGAGTTGCGAGGCCAGGAGCCGCGAGTGGCCCTCGATACGGTCGAGCACGCGCGGCAGGAACGCTTGTTCCAGGCTGTAATGGCTCAGCCATCCGACAGCGGCGACCGCAGCCGCGACCAGCAGGATCATTGCGATGGCCAGCCGGGTCGCGAGGGTCATATCGGCCTTCGCGCCGCGTCGCGAGCGGTCCCGAATGTCCTGCTACGCTGCAACATGGATCGCCCCGTCATCGGCTGCCGGAGGCGGCATTGGCTTGTGGCGCGGATGGGAGGCAGCCGTCGACAGCGGCGAGCAGGGCGTCCGGCCGGAACGGCTTCTGCAGACTTGCGACCGCGCCGAGCTTGGTCGCCATCTTCAGAAAGTCCGGCTCGGCATACGCGTCCGGGGCGACGGCGCGGCCGGAAATGACGATGATCGGAAGGGCCGGCTGCAGCACCCGGATGTGGCGCATCGTCTCCAGTCCGTCCATGCCAGGCATGAATATGTCGAGGAACAGGAGGTCGAACCGGCTCGCCTCGAACAGCGCAAGCCCCGTGTGGCCGTCGCCGGCGGCGGTGACGTGATGGCCGGCCCTCTCCAGGATCAGCCGGATCGTGATCTGCACGGCCGGGTCGTCATCCACAATCAGGATGTTGGCCACGTCTGAAACCCTCCGGGCCGGATGGGACGTTCCAGCGACCCCAAATCAAAGCATCAAATGCGAAATTGTTGCGCGGTTTCCGTCCGGCCTGCAAGCACTTCGCGGCCGACACCTTGTCCGCCTCGCGCGATTTCGGCGAGGTCGGCCATATGCATGCTTACGTGCACATGCGGTCCCTGACGCACGCCCGGATCGTGTCGCGGGCCTAATCGGTCAGGTATTCGGGATGGTGGCTCCGGATCTTGTCGAGCTCGCTGAGCGTGCCCGACAGGTGCTTGCGCAGATGCTGCTGCGCGGCGTCGGCGTCTCCGGCCTCGATCGCGCGCGTGATCAGCTTGTGGTGGCGGACGATGTTCTGGGCCTTGCCGGGCGAGGGCAGATGCAGCCGGCGCAGCCGGTCGATATGCCCGCTGCGGCTGCGCACCAGCGTCCACAGGTCTTGCTTTCCGGCGGCGGCGTAGAGCTGCGCGTGAAAATCGTTGTCGCCGGCGATGAAGCTCTCGAAGTCCCCGGCCTTGGCGAATTGCTGCTGGAGCGCGACCGCGTGGTCAAGGCGGATGACCAGGGCCTGGTCATGCTGTTCCGCGAGCATCCGGACGATTTCGAGCTCCAGCGCCTGGCGCAGGAAATGTGCCTGCTCGGCGCGGCCGACGTCGACCCGGCTGACCACGGTCGCGTGCTGCGGAAACACGTCGACGAGCCCTTCCTCCTCCAGCCGCATCAGCGCATCGCGCACCGGTGTCGAGCTGACGCCGAACTGGCCGGCAAGCTCGGCGCGTGACAGGGGCGCGCCCGGCGGCAGCTCCAGGGCGATGATCGCATTGCGCAGCCGCTCGAACACCTGCGGCGCGGCCTGGCGGGCGCGATCGAGCCGGGCGGGTCGTGCCGCGCGCGGCGCGGTATCGGTTGCTTCCATGGCGGGTCCCGCGGGCTTGCCTTTGATGCACTAATATATTAGTGCATCAGTAGGGTCAACGCAGCTCGACGCTGGCCGGAGGAAACACACAACAATGATCAAGCATCTTCGTAGCAAGCTTGCGGCTGCCGCCCTGATCGCCGCAACGGTCCTGCCGGTATCCGCGGCGCATGCGCAGCAGAAATCCGAGATCTCGCTGTCGCGCCAGCCCGGCATTTTCTACATGCCGAGCCACATCATGGAAAAGCAGAAGCTGATCGAGAAGCACGCAGCTTCGCTCGGCGTACCCGGCGTCACCACCAAATGGGCAACCTTTTCCGGCGGCGGCGCGCAGACCGATGCGCTGCTCGCCGGCGGCGTCGACATCCTCAACACCGGCACCGGCAATCTTCTTTTGCTGTGGGACCGCACCCGCGGCGGCGTGAAGGGCATCGTCGCGACCTCGGCGCAGCCGATGACGCTGATCAGCCGCGACGCCAACATCAAGTCGATCAAGGATTTTGGTCCGAGCGACAAGATCGCGGTGCCGACCGTAAAAGTCTCGACCCAGGCGATCGTGCTTCAGATCGCGGCCGCCGAGGCCTTTGGTGCCGACCAATGGTCGAAGCTGGACGCCAACACCGTGCAGCTTGGCCATCCCGACGCCTATGCGGCGCTGTCCAATTCGAAGCACGAGGTCCACACCCACTTCTCGATCCCGCCTTTCACCTTCCTCGAGCTGAAGAACGTGCCGGGCGCGCATGTCGTGCTGAATTCGCCTGACGTGATGGGCGGTCCGCTGAGCCAGGCGCAGTTCTTCACCACGACGAAATTCGCCGACGCCAATCCGAAGATCATCCAGGCGGTGCGCGATGCCACCAAGGAAGCGCAGGATCTGATCCGCAGCGACACCAAGCAGGCGGTCGAGATCTACAAGGAGATCACCGGCGACAAAACCTCGGTGGAAGAGCTGCTCGATCTCCTGAAGGAGCCCGGCATGATGGAATGGAATCTCGAGCCGCAGGGCACGATGAAATTCGCAGCTCATCTGTACAAGACCGGCACGCTGAAGATGCAGCCCAAGGCCTGGACGGACTATTATCTCCCCGTCGCGCACGACCTGAAGGGCAACTGATGGCGCTGCTCGACGTCAACGGGGTGACGCTGCGCTACAAGACCTCCAGCGCGGTCGTCACCGCCACCGAAAGGGTCAGCTTCACTGTCGACAGGTCCGACCGCTTCGTGCTGCTCGGGCCGTCCGGCTGCGGCAAGTCGACCCTGCTCAAGGCCGTCGGCGGCTACATGATGCCGAGCGAAGGCCGGATGAGCATCAACGATCGCGAGATCCATGGTCCCGGCGCCGACCGCATGATGATCTTCCAGGAGTTCGACCAGCTGCTGCCCTGGAAGAGCGTGCTCGCAAACGTGATGTTCCCGTTGCTGACCGCGCGAAAATTGTCGCGCAAGGACGCCGAGGCCCGCGCGCGGGCCTATATCGAGAAGGTCGGCCTCACCCGCGTCGTCGATGCCTATCCGCACACGCTGTCCGGCGGCATGAAGCAGCGCGTTGCGATCGCGCGCGGCATGGCGATGGAGCCCGATATCCTGCTGATGGACGAGCCGTTCGCCGCGCTCGACGCGCTGACGCGGCGCACCTGCCAGGACGAGCTGCTTCAGCTCTGGAGCGAGACCAAATTCACGGTGCTGTTCGTGACGCACTCCATCGCGGAAGCGATCCGCATCGGCAACCGCATCCTGCTGCTGTCGCCGCATCCCGGCCGCGTCAAGGCCGAGGTGGTCGACGTCGACAAGGTCTCGAATGGAGACGGCAGCGCCGGCCGGCTGGAGAAGGAGATCCACGATCTCCTGTTCGCCGCCGAAGCCACGGCGCATTGAGGGAGCCTGTCATGGGCGAAGCGAGAATATTGTTGCGTGACGCGTCGGTCGCCGCGACCGGCGGTGCGGGCGAGGTCGAGCGCAAGCTGAGCGTGCCGGAGCTGTTGTGGAACGACGGTTTTGTCCGCAAGACCGTCATCATCCTGTTCCTGGCGGCGGTCTGGGAGGCCTACGGCGTCGCCCTCGACAATCCGCTGCTGTTTCCAACGCTGCACGACACCATCGTGACGCTTTGGGACCGCGTGAAAGACGGCACCATTCCGATGCGCGCCTGGGCTTCGCTGAAAGTCCTTTTCATGGGCTATTCGGCCGGCATCGTGCTCGCCGCGATCTTCACCGTGCTCGCCATCTCGACGCGGATCGGCACCGATTTCCTCGAAACGGTCACGGCGATGTTCAACCCGTTGCCGGCGATCGCGCTGTTGCCGCTCGCCTTGATCTGGTTCGGGCTCGGCAATGGCAGCCTCGTCTTCGTGCTAATCCATTCGGTGCTGTGGCCGGTCGCGCTCAACACCCATTCCGGCTTCAAGAGCGTGTCCAACACGCTGCGCATGGTCGGGCGCAATTACGGCCTGCGCGGGCTGCCTTATGTCGCGAAAATCCTGATCCCGGCGGCGTTCGGCTCGATCCTCACCGGCCTCAAGATCGGCTGGGCCTTTGCCTGGCGCACGCTGATCGCGGCCGAGCTGGTGTTCGGCGTCTCCTCGGGGCAAGGCGGGCTCGGCTGGTTCATCTTCGAGAACCGCAACCTCCTCGACATACCCGCAGTGTTCGCGGGCCTCTTGACGGTGATTATCATCGGGCTTTTTGTCGAGAACCTGATCTTCCGCGCCATCGAGCGGAACACCGTGCAGAAATGGGGCACCCAATCATGACCAAGAAGAAAATCACGCCCGACCAGCTCCGCAGCGCGCGCTGGTTCGCGCCCGACGACCTCCGCTCTTTCGGCCACCGCTCCCGCACCATGCAGATGGGCTACGCCCCGGAGGAGTGGAAGGACCGCCCGATCATCGCGATCCTCAACACCTGGTCGGACGCGCAGCCCTGCCACATGCACTTCAAGTCGCGCGTCGACGACGTCAAGCGCGGCATCCTGATGGCGGGCGGCTTGCCGATCGAGCTGCCGGCGCTGTCGCTGTCGGAATCGCTGCTGAAGCCGACCACGATGCTCTACCGCAATCTTCTGGCGATGGACGCGGAGGAGCTGTTGCGCAGCCATCCCGTCGACGGCGTGGTGCTGATGGGCGGCTGCGACAAGACCACACCGGCGCTGCTCTTGGGCGCGACCTCGATGAACATCCCGGCGATCTATCTGCCCGCGGGTCCGATGCTGCGCGGCAATTGGAAGGGCAAGACGCTCGGCTCCGGCTCCGACGGCTGGAAATACTGGGACGAGCGGCGCGCCGGAAAAATCTCCGACAAGGACTGGCTCGACATCGAAGCCGGCATTGCCCGCAGCTACGGCACCTGCATGACCATGGGTACGGCCTCGACCATGACTGCGATTGCGGAAGCCATCGGCATGACGCTGCCCGGCGCCTCCTCGATTCCCGCCGCGGATGCCAACCACATCCGCATGGCCAGCGAATGCGGCCGCCGCATCGTCGAGATGGTGTGGGAGGATTTGACGCCGAAGACGATCCAGACCCGCAAGGCGTTCGAGAATGCGATTGCGGTCGCCATGGCGATGGGCTGCTCGACCAACGCGATCATCCATCTGATCGCGCAGGCCCGCCGCGCCGGCCTCGACATCGGCCTCGATGATTTCGAGATCGCGAGCCGCAAGGTGCCTGTCATCGCCAACGTCCGCCCGAGCGGCGATGCCTATCTGATGGAGGATTTCTTCTATGCCGGTGGCCTGCCGGCGCTGATGGGCGAGATCAAGCAGCACCTGCATCTCGACTGCGTCACGGTCACCGGCAAGACTGTTGGCGAGAACATCGAGGGCGCCGAGGTCCACAATGACGACGTGATCCGTTCGGTCGACAATCCCATCTACAAGGAGGGCGCGCTCGCCGTGCTCAAGGGCAATCTCGCGCCCGACGGCTGCGTCATAAAGCCGAGCGCCTGCGCGCCGCGCTTCCTCAAGCACACCGGGCCGGCGCTGGTGTTCGACGACTATCCCGCGATGAAGAAGGCGGTCGACGACCCCAACCTGGATGTCACCGAGGATCACATCCTCATCCTCCGCAATGCAGGGCCGCAGGGCGGGCCGGGCATGCCGGAATGGGGCATGCTGCCGATCCCGACAAAACTCGTGAAGAAGGGCGTGCGCGACATGGTGCGGATCTCGGACGCGCGCATGAGCGGCACCAGCTATGGCGCCTGCATTTTGCACGTTGCGCCCGAATCCTATGTCGGCGGCCCGCTGGCGCTGGTGCGGAATGGCGACCGCATCACGCTCGACGTCGCAGCGCGCACTATCAACCTCGATGTGTCCGAAGCCGAGCTCGACAAGCGCCGCGCCGCCTGGAAGCAGCCCGAGCGCCGCTTCGAGCGCGGCTACGGCTGGATGTTCACCAAACACATCAAGCAGGCCAACGACGGCTGCGACTTCGACTTCCTGGAAACCGATTTCGGCGCGCCGATCGGCGAGCCGTCAATCTACTAGCAACCTGTCATTCCGGGGCGCCGCGAAGCGGCGAGCCCGGAATCCATAACCACGATCGTGAGTATGGATTCCGGGCCTGCGCCGTTCCGGCGCATCCCGGAATGACGAAGATGAGAGAGTACGAGATGTCCAAACTCACCGAAGCCACCCGCACAAAACTCAAATCCGTCTCCACCGCCACCGTCGCCACCGCGTTGTTCAAGCGCGGCCTGCGCATCCAGATGATCCAGGATGTGCACCCCTTAGGTGCCGACCAGCCGACCATGGTCGGCGAGGCCTTCACGCTGCGCTACATGCCGGCGCGCGAGGACCTCAACACCATCGACGTCTTCAAGGACCGTTCCCACCCGCAGCGCAAGGCGATCGAGGATTGTCCGCCCGGCAGCGTGCTGGTGATGGACAGCCGCAAGGACGCGCGCGCGGCCTCTGCCGGCGCGATCCTGGTGACGAGATTGATGAAGCGCGGCGTCGCCGGCGTCGTCACCGATGGCGGCTTTCGCGATTCCGCCGAGATCGCAAAGCTCGGCATCCCCGCCTATCACCATCGCCCCTCGGCGCCGACGAACCTCACGCTGCACCAGGCGATCGAGATCAACGTACCGATCGGTTGTGGCGATGCGCCGGTATTTCCGGGCGACGTCATTCTCGGCGACAGCGACGGCGTCATCGTGATCCCCGCGCATCTCGCCGACGAGATCGCGAACGAAACCTTTGAGATGACGGCGTTCGAGGATTTCGTCACCGAGGAAGTCGGCAACGGCCGCGGCATTTTTGGGCTCTATCCCGCCACCGATCCGCAGACGCTCACCGACTTCGCGGAATGGCGGAAGAAGAACGGCCGCTAGGCCGAAGCTAAGTCACGTCAAGAAACGAGCCGGCGCATCAAGCGCCGGCCTTTTATCGAGCAGGGAGGATTGTTATGAATTTCACGCGACGTAGTCTCATGGCCGGCGCCGGTGCGACGGCGGCTTCCGCACTTCTGGCCCGCGCCGCCGGTGCCCAGTCGTTTCCGTTCACGCCCTACCAGCGCTACCCCGACCCCGCCGTCCAGATCCTCGATCCCAGCTTTGGAAAATACCGGCTCTATTCCTCGACGGTCGAGCAGGTCGCGACTGGCATGCGGTGGGCCGAAGGCCCCGCCTATTTCCCCGAGGGCGGTTATCTCCTGTTCTCCGACATTCCCAACAACCGGATCATGAAGTTCGACGAGAAGACCGGGCAGACCAGCGTGTTCCGCGCCAACGCCAACTACGCCAACGGCAATGCGCGCGACCGCCAGGGCCGCCTCGTCACCTGCGAGCACTCCGTCACCCGCCGCATCACCCGCACCGAGAAGGACGGCAAGATCACCGTGCTCGCCGACAAGTTCGAGGGCAAGCGACTGAACGCACCGAACGACATCGTGGTGAAATCCGACGACAGCATCTGGTTCACCGATCCGCTGTTCGGCATCAACGGCGAGTGGGAAGGCAACAAGGAGAAGTCCGAGCAGGCCACCACCAACGTCTATCGCATCGCCAAGGACGGCAAGATCAGTGCCGTCCTCACCGACCTCGTCAATCCCAACGGCCTCGCCTTCTCGCCGGACGAGAAGAAGCTCTACATCGTCGAATGGAAGGGCACGCCCAACCGCAGCATCTGGAGCTACAATGTCGGCGACGACGGCAGCTTGAGCGGCAAGACCAAGCTGATCGATGCCGCCGACCAGGCCTCGCTCGACGGTTTTCGCGTCGACCGCGACGGCAATCTCTGGTGCGGCTGGGGCTCCAACGGCGCGCTACAATCCGAGCCCACCGACATCGGCGGCCGCAGGGTGTTTCAGCTCAGGGGCAAGTCGGAAGATCTCGACGGCGTGATGGTGTTCAACGCGGACGGCAAGCCGCTCGCCTTCATCAAGCTGCCCGAACGTTGCGCCAACCTCTGCTTCGGCGGCCCGAAGAACAACCGGCTTTATATGGCGAGCAGCCACTCGGTGTATGCGCTGTATGTCGAGGCGCATGGGGCGGTGTGAGGCAGAGTTGACCAGCTAAGCTGCCGTAGGGCGGGCAAAGCGACTTGTCCGCCGTAGCTCGAAGAGCGAAGGCGGAAGCGTGCCCACCGCTCTCGTCGCAATTGCTGAAAGATGGTGGGCACGGCGCGATGCGCCTTTGCCCACCCTACAGAGCTGCCGAATTCCTTCGCCTCTCCCCGCGTGCGGGGAGAGGCCCGTAGCCCGGATGGAGCACAGCGCAATCCGGGGCGGTCTTGCCGTCTGCACGAATCCCGGATTTCGCTGCGCTCCATCCGGGCTACAAGATCACGCCTCCGCCATTCCAGCCGCCCACAGCGCGAACGCATACACAATCGCGACTTCATCCAGCCGATCGAACCGCCCCGATGCGCCGCCGTGGCCCGCGCCCATGTTGGTCCGCAGGAGAACCGGGCCGCCGCCGCTCATCGTCGCGCGCAGGCGCGCGATCCATTTCGCGGGCTCCCAATAGGTCACGCGCGGATCGGTCAGGCCGCCCATCGCCAAAATCGCCGGATACTCCTTCGCCGCGACATTGTCGTAGGGCGAATACGACAGTATGGTGCGAAAATCCTTTTCGCTCTCGATCGGGTTGCCCCATTCCGGCCATTCCGGCGGCGTCAGCGGCAGTGTGTCGTCGAGCACGGTGTTGAGCACGTCGACGAACGGCACTTCGGCGACGATGCCCGCGAACAGCTCGCCGGCGCGGTTTGCCACCGCGCCCATCAGCATGCCGCCGGCCGAGCCGCCATGGCCGACGATGCGTTTTGCGCTGGTGTATTTCGCATCGATCAGTGCGCGGGCGCTGGCGGCGAAATCGTCGAACGAGTTGGTCTTCTTCTCGCGCTTGCCGTCGAGATACCAGCCCCAGCCCTTGTCGGCGCCGCCGCGGATATGGGCGATGGCGTAGACAAAACCGCGGTCGACCAGCGAGAGGCGGTTGGCGTTGAACGAGGCCGGCATCGCCATGCCGTAGGAGCCGTAGCCGTAGAGCAGCAGCGGCGCCGAGCCGTCGAGCTTCAGCCCGCGGCGATAGAGGATCGACACCGGCACCTCGGCGCCGTCATGCGCCTTGGCCATGATGCGCGTGGTGACATAGTCGGCCGCATCGTGGCCGGACGGGATTTCCTGGCGCTTGCGCAAGGTGCGCGTACGCTTGACCATGTCGTAATCGTAGACTTCCGACGGCGTCGTCATCGACGAATAGGCGAAGCGCAAATTCGTCGTCTCGAATTCGTAGGAGCCCATCGTATCGAGCGAATAGGCCGCCTCGTCGAAGGCGATGGCGTGCTCGTTCCTGGTCGCGAGATCGCGGATCACGACCGACGGCAGCGCATTGGCGCGCTCCAGCCGCACCAGATGGCCGGCATAGAGATCGAGGTCGATGATGTAGACGCCGGGACGATACGGGATCAGGTCGCGCCAGTTCTTGCGCTCGGGTGCGCCAAGCGGCGCGGTGACGATCTTGAAATCGATGGCGTCGTCGGCATTGGTGAGGATGAAGAGCTCTTCGCCACGGTCGGCCAGCGAATATTGCACGCCGTCCTCGCGCGCCGCGACCAGCCGCGGCGGCGCTTCGGGGTGAGCGAGATCGATCAGCCGCTGCTCCGAGGTCTCGTGATCGCCGCCCGCGATCACGCAGAAGCGGCCGCTGGTGCTCTCATGCAGATGGGTGAACCAGCCGGAATCCTGCTCCTCGTAGACGAGCGTGTCGTCGGCCTGCCTGGTGCCGAGCTTGTGCTGCCACACCTGCATCGGGCGATGGTTGTCGTCGAGCTTCACATAGAAGAAGCTCTTGCAGTCCTTGCTCCAGACGATGCCGCCGTCGGTTTCCTCGACCAAATCGTCAAGATCCTTGCCCGTGGCCCAGTCGCGGACGCGGATGGAAAAATATTCCGAGCCCTTGGTGTCCGCGCTCCAGGCTTGCAGCTTGTGATCGTTCGAGTGGCGGCTGCCGCCGAACTTGAAATATTTGTGGTCTTTCGCGAGCGCATCGCCGTCGAGCACGATATGGCCCTCGCCGCCGTCGCGCGGCATGCGGCCGAACAATTCGTGCTGCCCGCCCTCGCGAAACCTGCGGAAATAGGCGAACGGCCCGTCGGGCGAGGGCACGCTGGAATCGTCCTCCTTGATCCGTCCGCGCATCTCGCGCACCAGCGTCTTCTGTAGGGACGAGGTGTGGCCGAGCAGGCTCTCGGTGTAGCCGTTCTCTTCATCGAGATATTTGCGGATGTCGGGATCGAGCACGGCGGGATCGCGCAGCACCTCCTGCCATTTCTCGTCCTTCAGCCAGGCATAATCGTCGGTCACGGTGATGCCGTGCCGCGTGAAGGAATGCGGCCGGCGCGGGGCGACGGGGGGCTGGGAAGGTCTCTTGGCTTGTGTCACTCGGTCCTCATCATCTCGTACTCGCGCTGCGCTCCCTCTTTACCTCTCCCCGTAAGAACGGGGAGAGGGAGAAGAAAGGCGCGCCGCATCGCTCGCCGTGTTCCACCTTATATCGTCCCGATTCCGCGAATTGCCAGCGCCGCTGCGCCAAGGACTGCGCCAAGTCGCCGGGTTGTTGATCGCCCCCTTGTATGCTTTAGGGGCGATATCCCCGCCGCCGGTCCAGCCTGATGCTGTTCAATTCCTACCCGTTCATCCTGCTGTTCCTGCCGGCCGTGCTGGCCGGCTATTTCTGGCTCGGGCGGCGCAGCAATCTGGCGCCGGTGATCTGGCTGGCGCTGGCCTCGCTCGCCTTCTACGCCATCGGCAGCTGGCAGTTCGTGGCCCTGCTGCTGATCTCGATCGCCTTCAACTACGGCGTCGGCTATCTCCTGATCGCGGCGGAGCTCGCCCCAGTGCAACGAAAGGCGGCGCTCGCGCTCGGCGTCGTCGGCGACCTCCTCGTGCTCGGCATCTTCAAATATGCCGGCTTCGTCGCCGAGAACATCAATGCGCTCGCCGGCATGCATGTCGCGGTCCACATCCTGCTGCCGGTCGGCATCTCCTTCTACACCTTCACGCAGATCGCGTTCCTGGTGGATGCGTATCGTGGCCAGGTCGCGCGTTACGCCTTGCCGCACTATGCGCTGTTTGTGACGTATTTTCCGCACCTGATCGCGGGGCCGATCCTCCACCACAAGGACATGATCCCGCAATTCGAGCGGAAGGAGACCAAGTATCCGGACGCGCACCTGATCCTGTGCGGAATCGTCATCTTCGCGATCGGCCTGTTCAAGAAGACCTGCCTTGCCGACGGCATCCAGCCCCTGGTGGCGCTCGCCTTCGAGGCGCGCTCGCCGAGCTTTGATCAGGCCTGGTGCGGTGCGCTCGCCTACACGTTCCAGCTCTATTTCGACTTCTCCGGCTACTCCGACATGGCGATCGGGATATCGCTGATGTTCGGCATCTTCCTGCCGGTGAATTTCAATTCGCCCTACAAGGCCACCAGCATCGTCGAGTTCTGGCGCCGCTGGCACATGACCTTGTCGCAGTTCCTGCGCGACTATCTCTACATCTCGCTCGGCGGCAATCGCCGCGGCCGCGTGCTGCGCTACGTCAATCTGATGATCACGATGCTGCTCGGCGGGCTCTGGCACGGCGCGGCCTGGACTTTTGTCGCCTGGGGCGCGCTGCATGGCGCTTATCTCTGCGTCAATCATGCCTTCAACGCGCTGGTGCCCAACGTCCCGACGTTGCTCGTGCGCCCGGTCCGCATCGTCGGAGCCGTGCTGACGTTCCTCGCCGTCGTCGTGGCCTGGGTTTTCTTCCGCGCCGAGAGCGTTACTTGGGCACTGCGCGTGCTCCACGCGATGGCCGATCCGTCGAATATCGTCCTCGGCCGCGAGGAGGTCGCCGCCTTGGTTCTGGTGTCGATCTACGGCGCGCTGGTGTGGCTGGTGCCGAACACGCAAGGAATCATGGGATACGATCACGACAACCGCAGGGTCGGCGAGGCCCTGCCAGCAGGGCGGATGCGGCCGCTGTTTCTCTACGGCGCGTCGCTGGTGCTCGCTCTCGGGATTCTTGGCATCCAGAGCCACAGCGAATTCATCTATTTCCGGTTCTGATGCAGGGCAATTTCACACATCTGAGACGTCTTCTGCTCGCCAGCATCGCCTGCGTGCTGGGCGCGGCGGTGCTCACCTATCTCGTCGATCCCCTGCAATTGTTTCGCCCGTCGCGACTGGCCTTCTATTCCGACGATACGCGCGTGCAGAATGCCGGGCTGATCCGCAGCCAGTCGTTCGACACCGCCTTCATGGGCACCTCGCTCGCGATCCATTTCCGCCAGAGCGACATCGATCGCGCGCTCGGCATCCACTCGCTCAAACTGGCGATGACCGGGTCCAATTCGCGCCAGCAGGGCTTTGTGCTGGAGCGGGCGATCGAGCGCGGTGCCCGGCGCGTGATCTGGGCGATGGACGATTTCATCTTTGTCGATGCGGCCGATATCGAGGCCGATCCCTTTCTGTCCGTCGATCTCTATCGCCAGACAACGAAGGGCATCGCGTCCTATCTGTTCAGCGCCGCGATGGCGAAGGAATCCCTGTTCGCGCTGCTGCGGTCGATCCCGCCGCTGCGACAGCCGCTGACCCGTGCGGCACCGTTTCTGCCTGTCAAGTTCGCGCTGTCCGACGTCGACGACATCTACGCGCTGCCGCGCGATTTCGACGTCGCGCGTGACTACAATGCGAGGAAGACGCTTGCCTCGTTCGCCTACATCACGAGCCCCATACGCAGCCGCTTCCTCGGCGAAGGCTATGGCTACGACGCCATGCTCCGGCATTTCGAACGCGACGCCGTCGGCTTGATCACGCGTCATCCGGACGTGACCTTCGACATCTACTTGCCGCCCTATTCGATCCTGCAGTTCGTGGCGATGCGTGATGCCTCGCCTGCGACGCTGAAGATCGTCACCGACCTCACCGCGCGCATCGCCGAGCGGCTGACGCAGCTTCCGAATGTGCGTCTGTACGATTTCCGCGCGATCAGGGCGGTGACGCACGATCTCGATAACTACAGCGACGTCATCCACCATTCGCCGGCGGTGGACGCGATGGTGCTGAAATGGCTGGCGAGCGGAGAGTATCGCGTCGATCCTGAGGCGCCGCTCGCGTCGCTGGATGCGCTGAAGGCGCAGATCGAGGCGTATCGCGTGGAGCGCTGACCTTACCCTCTCCCCTTGCGGGAGAGGGTGGCTCGCCGCGCAGCGGCGAGACGGGTGAGGGGTATCTATCCGCGCGTACAACTCTCGCAGTGAAGTTTGCGGAGAGAAACCCCTCATCCGGCGCCATAGCCGAAGCTTCGCTTCGGCGTTCCTAAGAACGGCGGCCGAAGGCCGCCTACGCCACCTTCTCCCACAAGGGGAGAAGGAAGAAAGAAGCCGTGCGTTCGCAGGAACGACGGAGGTGCTTGTGGCTTACCGCTACACCGCCACCTGCTCGCCGAGATACGCGACCGCGGCTTCCAGCCCGCCCTTGCCGTGCGGGATCTTCAGCGCATTCAGCCCGATCTCGACCACCCCCAACGTGCCGAGCAGCATCGGCGCATTGACGTGGCCCATATGGGCGATGCGGAAGGCTTGTCCCGAGAGATCGCCGATGCCGGTGCCGAGCACGACGCCGCACTTGTCCTTGCAATAGCGTTGCAGCAGCGCCGGATCGTGGCCATTGCTCATGGTCACCGTGGTCACGGTGTTGGAGCGCTCGCTCGCCTCCGCGACGTTGAAGCCGAGCACCTGGCCTTCCGACCAGGCGGAGACGGCGCGGCGCGCGGCTTCGCCGAGCAGGCTGTGGCGGCGGAATGCGTTTTCGAGCCCTTCCTCGTGCAGCAGGTCGATCGCCTTGCGCAGCGCGAACAACAGATGCACCGGCGCGGTGCCGGCATATTTGCGATAATTCTCGCTGCCCTCGCGCTCGCTCCAGCTCCAATAGGGCGTCGACATGTTGGCCTTCTTCTGCACCTCGAGTGCGCGCGCGTTCGCCGCGACGAAGCCGAGGCCGGGCGGCGTCATCAGGCCCTTCTGCGAGCCGGACATCGCGACGTCGATGCCCCATTTGTCCATCTCGAACGGCATGCAGCCGAGCGAGGCGACAGTGTCCACCATATACAGCGCGGGATGGCCGCTCGCCTTGATCGCCTTGCCGATCGCCTCGATGTCGTTCTGCACGCCCGAGGCCGTGTCGACCTGGACGACGACGACGGCCTTGATGGTGTGCTCCTTGTCGCGGCGCAGGCGCTCTTCGACCTCGTGCGGCCGCACCGCGCGGCGCCAGTCGCCCTTGAGCACCTCGACCTCGGCGCCCATCAGGGCGGCGGCGTTGCCCCAGCCGATCGCGAAGCGCCCGCTCTCCAGCACCAGCACCTTGTCGCCGCGCGACAGCACGTTGCTCAGCGCGGCTTCCCAGGCGCCATGGCCGTTGGCGATGTAGATGTAGGACTTGCCCTTGGTCGCGAACAGCTTCGAGATGTCTGCGAGAAGTGTATCGGTCAGCTCGTGCATCTCTTTGGAGTAGATGTCGATCGCCGGACGATGCATCGCCTGCAGCACCTCGTCGGGCATCGTGGTGGGCCCGGGGATGGCCAGAAATTCCCGGCCCGCGCGAACGGTCATTGCTGTTGGTCCTTGTTGCTTGAGAACAGGCTGGTGGGTCGCTGACTCACGTTCTACGCGCGGTGGAAGCCCAAGAAAAGCACGCAAAACGCAGGTCTGGGGTGGTTTTTGCTTCGAGCATGGTCTTGTCGGAAAACCGCCTCACACTTTTCCGGACCATGCACTTATCTCTTGGTCTCGCGGCAACCGGCGGCTTCGGCTTCTTCCACCGAGCAGAACCAGCGGGTGCCCTTGCTGATCTTCATCTTGATCTGGGTGTACCAGCGGCTGGTCGGCTGGTGATAGATGCACTCGCCGGCGGTGTTGACGTTGCCCTTGATGGTGCAGTCCGGCGAGGGCGCGACCGGCCCGGAGGCCGAGGCGAGCAGCACCGCATGCGCGCCCTCGGGCGGCTTGGTGGCGCCCAGGATGGTGGTCTTCTTGTTGCGGACGCGCCAGTCCCACGGCGCGATGAAGGCGCCCTGCCACATGCCGGCCTTTGCCTCGCGCGCGGCGGCCTCGTCGGGTTCGTAGTCGTGAGAGACGCGGGTGTAGGCGAGTGCCCAGCCGCTGCGCACCAGCCATTTCTGGATGTCCTCGCCGCCGACCTCGCAGCGCGCCACGGTGCGGCCGCGCCGGTCGATCGCGCGGGCGTGGCAGACCCAGCTCTTGCCTTCGGTGTATTTGGCGAGCTCATCGCGCGCCGCGATGCCGCAGGTCCAGCGTTCGGTTTTTGTATTGAGGCAGAGCTGGTCGACCGCGGGCGCGTCGATGCCGCCGAGCCGGACCCGCGTGTTCCCGATCAGGACGGAATCGCCGGAGCGGACCTTTGCGGTGCCGGTGATGTCGGCGGCCTCGGCCAGCGAGGGGATGGCGAGCAAAGACAGCGCAATCAGGAATTTTCGCAACATGCCGGTCCGCGTGTGAGGAAAATCTCGATAGACGTCGCAATTGTGGTCGGCTTTTGGCCGCCCGGCCAGCGCCTGCCCAACGATTGAGCTTTCAACTTCCCGTCATTTTGCGACGGCCCCGTAGGGTGGGCAAAGCGACTTGTCCGCCGTAGCTCGGCGAGCGAAGGCGGAAGCGTGCCCACCATGGCTAGCGTCGCGAGGAATGGTGGGCACGGCGCGCGAAGAGCGCGCCTTTGCCCACCCTACGAGACCTACCCCCGCGCCATCGCGCGCTTCGCCACGGCCAGCCCCATCAGCACGAAGGCCGACGTCACCTCGGGACCACCGACCAGAATCCGCGTCGGCGTCTTCATCTTGTTCCATTCATAGGCGCGGAACGGGCCGCGGCGGCCGCCTTCGCCGAGGCTCGCGACGATCACGTTCAGCGCCGGCGCGAAGGCGCGCGGGTCGGCGCCGAGATGGCCGAGCGCGATCAGCGCCAGCGCCGCGTCGAACACGTTCATCTCCGCGGCCATCAGCTCGCCCTTGACGTAGGAGAGCACGCGATGGCGGATGAAATCGAAATCGCCGTCGGGGTCGATCACGGCCTGCGCCGCCAGCGGCAGCGCCAGGAAGGCCGCATAGCACCGGCCGAAATAGGCGCTGTAGAGCTCAGGCAGATAATAGATGTGCGAGCGCGGATTGGCGAAGGCGCCGCTGGCGGCGAGCCGCTTCTGAAAGCCGATGATCCGATGCACGGTGGCCAGCCGCGCCGGCGTCTCCAAAATCTTCCAGCGCGCGAGGTTGCGGAAGCTGACCTCGAGAATGTCGAGATTGAGCGTCGGATCGAGATCGTTGCCGTAGGGCCGCTCGCCTTTGAGATTGTCGATCCAGGTCGCGACGCCGCCCTCGTAGTCGATGTTGTCGTTGAGCGGCACGGTCACGCGCGGTTCGTTGACGCCGGCGAGCACCTGATAGCCCGAATAGAAGTCCAGCAGCGGCTGGTCGATGATCGGATCGGTGCAGCCGGCTTGCGTCGCTGCCGAGATCGAGCACGCCGTGGTGTCGCAATCCGGCACGTAGACGCCGAAGCCGAGGTCCTGCTTGATCTGGGCGAAGAAGCGGGAGAAGCGCGGATGCGGCGCCGGCGCGAGCGCGGTGATGACGTTGAAGCGTGTGCCGTCGATACCCTCGACCTCTTCGCGGCTGATGTTGACGCAGAAATCGACCATGTCGGCGATCGCACGCTCGGTTGCAATCTTGTCGGCCGGCGAGGCGAGCCCGGTCTCGACATAGCTCAGCAGCGCCTCGATGAAGAACGCGTCGTAATAGGCCGAGCGGTGTCGGATCTGCACCGGCTCCCACATCGGCTCGGCAATGCCGCTCCAGGGCGGATTGACGACGGCCGCTGCCTGTGAGCGCGCGATGAAGACGCGGGCGAGGTTGAACAGCAGCGAGGAGTTCTTGTAGCCGCGCGCGTTCAGCCCCGTCAGCGCCATGGTCAGCTCGCGCCCACGGACATCGGGGTCGCCGATCAGGTTGAAGGCGGCATAGGTCGGCAGGAAGCCGTTCTTGCGGTACGAGCCGAGCAGATGCTGCGCGCAGTCGCGGATCACGCCGTCGATCTGCGCTTGTTGCGGCGCCAGGCCGGTGAATATCGCCGGCGGCGGCTTTGGATGGTCGAGCGCGATGCTGTCGACGAGATCGGCGACAGGCTGGCCGACCGCCGCCCAGTCGGGCTCGGCGTCGTCGCGTGCCCGCACCAGTGCCGTGCGAAGCCGGGTCAGCTTCGCCTCGTCGCGCAACTCGGGCAGCCCGGCGCGGCGGAGCAGGATCCGCAATGCGGGATTGCCGAGCGCGGTCTTGTAGAACTTGGCCAGATGCGGATCGCCGCTGGCTGGGCCCGACAATACGGGATCGCAGACGTCGTAAAGCGAGGGGCCGTCTTTTCGCGCCGTCAGCGCCCGGCAGGCGGCGCCGGCAAAATAATGAAAGCTCATGAAATACCTGGTCGCGGGGCTTTGGCCGGGGGCCGGCCGGCGCGCTCCCATCTGCGCGCCACCCCCTCCAAGTCTTTGAAAAAGCTACCCGGATTCGCGGGAAATTCAAATGTGATGGCGGTCACGGAAAAACCCGGCACGGGAGCTGCTTGATTAAGGCCGTTACAAGGGGCTCGCGACGAAAAAACGTGCAAATTCTGCTCGGAGGATTAACTAATATCTTCAGTCACTTAGCTCAAATTTTGGGCGATCTATTGCCGGGGAGGAGATATCCGGTTAAGGCTTTGTTTGGTGCGGCGCCGCAAATTGCGCGCAGTTCGGGGGGACATCCCCGGCCAATCCCTCAAACCTGAAGCCACCATCGCGCTACTCAAACATTGTGCGCGCGCTTGGCTGGTCTTTGGCACAGGAACGAACCGAGATGAATGTAAGGCAGCTCGAGCTTTCCAGACGCACGATTGCGGTGGCCGCAGCCCTCATCGGCACGGTGTCGCTCGTGATCGGCGCCCATGCTGCCCTCAACATGCGCGCGATCGATGCCGCCAAGGCCGTGGCGACCGACGAGGTCACCGGCTCGATCGGCCAGTCGTCCCGCCTCGCCCTCGTCATCGGCAATGGACATTATCCCGACGCCAGCGCGCCGCTGACGCAGTCGATCAACGACGCCCGCGCGCTGTCCTCGTCGCTCCGCAAGAACGGCTTTGACGTCGATATGGTGGAAGACGCGACCAAGGACGACATGGTCCGCGCCGTCAACCGCCTGAAGTCCCGGATCAAGCGCGACACCGTCGTCATGCTGTTCTTCGGCGGCTACGGCGTGCAGGCCGGCCGCGAGAGCTACATGCTGCCGGTCGATGCGGTGATCTGGAAGGAAAGCGACGTCCGCCGCCAGGGCGTGTCCATCGACGGCGTGCTCGACATGATGAAGGAGCAGGGCGCCAAGGCCAAGCTCGTCGTCGTCGACGCCTCCCGCCGGAACCCCTACGAGCGCCGCTTCCGCTCCTATAGCCACGGCCTCGCGCCGATCAGCGCGACGGACAACGCGTTGATCCTTTCCTCGGCTTCGCCCGGCAAGGTCGTCGACGACGGCAAGGGCGAGTACAGCGTGCTGGTCGGCGAGTTCCTCACCAACCTCAATGCCCAGGGCAGCGCCGAAAGCGTCTTCAACAAGACCCGCGTCGCCATCTCCCGCGCCTCGGAAGGCGACCAGGTCCCGACCATCTCCTCCTCGCTGCTCGAGGACGTCCATTTCGGCGAAGCAGCCGGCGGCTAGCCGCAAATCGTAGGGTGGGCAAAGGCGCAAAGCGCCGTGCCCATCATCTTTCCGAGATTTCGACAGAAGACGTGGGCACGCTTCCGCCTTCGCTCGCCGAGCTACGGCGGACAAGTCGCTTTGCCCGCCCTACGGTATGCGTGTGTAACGCACCTCTGCCCCCACATCGTCATTGCGAGCGCAGCGAAGCAATCCAGGGTCTCTCCGCGGAAAGATTCTGGATTGCTTCGCTTCGCTCGCAATGACGGTTGAGGCGAGACTTACTTCGCGGCTTCCGTGGCCATCACCGGGCGCACCGGATCGCCTTCGCGCAGGATCGCGCCGGCGCGGGCGACGACGATATCGCCTTCGTTGAGGCCATCGCGAACCTCGATATTTCCGCCCGACATCAGCCCGATCTCGACCCGCTTGGTCTCGACGCGGTTGCGGCGGATCACCTGCACCACGGTGCCGGCGGTGGAATACTGCACCGAGGTCAGGGGCACCGCGACGTTGCAGCTCTGCCCGGTCTTGATCAGCGCGCGCCCGCTCGCGTTCAGCAGCAGCCGCTTCTGCGAGGAGATGCCGATATAGACCATGCCCTGCTGGATGTTCGGCTCGACGGTCGGTCCGATGCGGCGCACCTTGCCGTCGAGGTCGCCCGCGCCGGCAATGCGAACGGTCGCCTGCTGGCCGACCGCGAGCTTCCGAATATCGGTGGTCGCGACCAGGCCGACGAGATCATATTCGCTGCGCGCCACGATCGTGAACAGCGCCTCGCCCTTGGCCGAGGCGAGGTTGCCGATCTGCGCGGTCGACGTCGCGATCACGCCCGCCACGGGGGCGGTGACCTGAAGCGTGCCGCCCTCGGGCAGCGCCAGCCGCGCCAGCACCTGGCCGGCCGTGGTGGTGTCGCCGGCTTCCGCCAGCACGTCCGTGACCTTCAGGCCGGGACGTTCCGGCCGTACGGAGGTCTCCTCGCGCGCGATGATCGTGCCGGTGGCCTCGACGATGTCGGAGAAGCAGGATTTTGCGACCTTCAGCACCGTGACCGCGGGCCCCTTGGGCGCGTCGTCATCGGCGGCGCGGGCGGGCTGAGCGGACAGCAGAACCAGTCCGGCGAGAGCGACGAGTTTTTGGGAAAAGGAACGCGCAGGCAATGGACGCATCGGTCATTCCGGTTGGGGCCTTGACGGCCTCATCGTTAGCAGAAGCAGCCGCGGCGGACCATGGGCCGGCCGGATGAGAATGCCACAGCGCAGGCGGCGCGATGCCCCTTGGTAGATTAGTCGTGGCATAAGCGAAGAGGTTCGCCGGTGGTTGCCGCCCGACAAACTCGTCATGCCCGGGCTTGTCCCGGGCATCCACGTTCTTCGCGCCGCGGGCAAGGCGTGGATGGCCGGGTCAAGCCCGGCCATGACGCTGTGGAGGCACTGGATCCCTCACGGCAGCGTCAAGAACTCCACCCAGTTCGGCTTCTTGCCGGTGGGATAGGATTTCAGCTTGGCGAGCGCGCCGCTGCTCTGGTCGATCGCATAGACCGTCATGCTGTCGGAGAGCTCGCCGACCGCGACGAGGTAACGCCCCGACGGATCAATGTGGAAGCCGCGCGGCTGCTTCTCCGTCGGCACGCTGCCGATCGAGGTCAGCTTGCCGCTTGTTGCGTCGACCTTGTAGCCGGCGAGCGTATGGGTGGTGCGCTCGGAGGCGTAGAGGAAGCGGCCGTCCGGGGTGATGTGGATGTCGGCGGCCCAGGGCTTGCCAGTAAAGCCTTCTGGCAGCGCGGTGGTGCGCTGGATCTCGTCCCATGCGCCGCTCTTGGCCTCATAGCTGAACGCCGCGACGTCGCCGTTCAGTTCATGGATGAGATAGACGAACTTGCCGTTGGGATGGAACACGAAGTGCCGCGGTCCCGATTTCTCCGGCACCTTGGTCACCGGCGGATCGCTCGGCGCCAGCGTGCCCGCGACTGCATCGAACGCGAAGGTCAGCACCTGATCCGAACCGAGATTGGTCGCGAACACGAAGCGGTTGTCGGGCGAGGGCAGGAAGGCGTGCGCATTCAGCCCGGTCGGAATCACCTGCTTCGGCTCGCCGGCGACGCCGTTCGGGCTGAGCGGATTCAGCGCGACCTTGTTGCCGCCATAGGAGGCGCTGAACAGGAATTTGCCAGTGCCGTCGACGGCGATGTTCGCCATGCTGTCGGCGAGCGGCCCGTTGCCGATAGGGCTGAGCTGGCCCGTTTTGGGATCGATCGCAAAGCTCACCGCGAGGAATGGCTGCGAGCGCACGCCGGCAATCAGCACGCGGTGGTCGGGCGTGATCGCGAGCGGTGTCGAGGAGCCGGGCTTGTCGACGCCGGTGAAGGCGGCGGTCTGCACCGGTGTCATCTCGCCGCTCTCGGCCAGCTTGAACACGCTGATGTCGTTGCTGTCGGCGTTGCCGACATAGGCGAAGGTCTCGGCCATGCCGGGGCGGACTCCTGAAACGAGGGTGAGGAAGGCGAGGGTGGTGGCGATCGCAGCGCGTGGCGCGATGCGGCGTGTCGGTCTCGGCATGGGGCTCCTCCTTACAGCGTTACGGCCTTGTCGTTTTGTCCGGAGGATAGCGGGAGCCGTGCCGCCGTACCAAGTTCCGGTTGAAGATCGATCGATGCCGAAATTGTATCGGTCGCGCGGTGGCTACCGCACTGCGGCCGTCTGGCTGCGGGAGGGCAGATGCGGGCCGGACGCAGTGTTGGGTGCCCCGAGCAGGCCCCACACGGCCACCGCCAGCAGCGCGCAGGTCAAAATGGTCCAGGCGACCAATCGTTTCCGCATCAAGCCAAGTCCATCCGTTGTTTGAAACCCCGGGGCCCGCACATGATCGTGCACTGCAAACGGCGACGATCCTATGAACTCGTTCACAGGCACAACATCGCATCGGCATTGCGAACCAATGCCGCGGGAGTGCATTGACCCATATGCCGCGTGAAAACGACCTCGAAGGCAAGCCCGACATGGGCGGCAAGCATGGCGGCCAGAAAGGCCAGCCCAAGCCGCCGCCGCGCCCGCGCGAGGGTCCGCGCGATGAGGACGTCGTGGCAAAGCGCCACACCGGCCAAACCGATCGCACGCCGCCGCCGACCAAACAAAAATAGCGCTGTATTTCGCGCCGGGAACATCAGCCTCGCCTTGCCGTTATGCTGATCCCGCAAGCGGACGAGGTCGAACCGGAGGCTGGCACGTGTTTTGGATCTATTGGAACACCGCTTGGTCGCTCATCATCAGCGGCATCATGTTCACCACCATCGTCACCCATCCCGACGCCGAGTTCGCCGAGATCCGGGCGGCAAAGCAGGCGAAGTGAGCCCGCGCGCCTGAGGCCCGACCTCCGGGGCTATGAACCGTTCGCGGGCAGCGATGGCTGGTCCGCCGGCGGCGTCGAAGACGGCTTTCGCGCCGCTCTGCTCGCGCGCTTCCTAACCGTGGGCGCCGGCAAGGTCGCCTGAAGGGCTGCGTCAGCCGCTTGTTTGGCTTCGCGCGCCTCTCGAAGCCGCGCCATGTTCTTGCGAATCTCGATCGACTGCCTTTCGACGTCTGCCAGTGCAAGTGCTCCCTCTTCGGCGGCGAGGCGCCTGCGATTGGAGCGCGCGATGCTTTCGGGTGACAGCTCGGCGGGTTTCCTGGCACTCATGCTTCACTCCGTTGTGCAACCGGCAAAACCCGCTCGATCCGGGGATCGAACGGGCTGGCGCGCGACAATCGCGCGAACGCCTTCAACTCGGTCGATGTCTTTGGAAAAGGTGCCCGCGGGCGCATTCAACAAGGCACAGCGGTTGATCGAACGCCCTCGATATATGTCTCGTTCGATTTTCTGCAAGGACGGCAAGGCCGATTTGGCTCGGCCAGGCAGCTCCGGCGCCTCGATCGAGAGGCTTCACACGATCCGGTCGAGGTGCAGCCAAGGCTTTATCGATTGACAGGGCTGCACTGGAGTGGTCACGTGCCAGCGCGAAGTTGCATCGCTGTGACAAGCGCATCGACTTGTCCGAAGCTGGCGACGAATGTCGCAGCGCTATCCTCAAAATTCGCAATGAAGCTCCTGCGCAATTGGCTGCCATGCAGGGCGTGTCGCATTTGCAGCCCCAAGCGAGGAGGAAGATCGATTGCAGGTACTCGTCAGAGACAACAATATCGAGCAGGCACTCCGTGTTCTCAAGAAGAAGATGCAACGCGAGGGCGTCTTCCGCGAAATGAAACAGCGGCGTTCCTACGAAAAGCCCTCGGAGAGAAAGACTCGCGAGAAATCCGAGGCCGTTCGACGCGCCCGCAAGCTCGCGCGAAAGCAGGCAATCCGCGAAGGATTGCTGCCCGCGCCGCCGAAGAAGAAGCCGTTTGAGCGCAAGCCGCCCCTGCCGGATGTCAAGGCCCGGGTCCCTATAGCCTGAAGTCGATGCCTCGCAGCACGATGCCGGGCGGCGTGCCTTCGAACTCCGTCGCGCGATATTTGCTTGCCGCGCGTGCTTCGATGCGATCCCGCAGGCGCGTGAACTGGGCTTCACGTTGCTCGGGCCTGACCTGCGGGCTGGGCTCGAGGTAGTCCATCGCCGAGGTCGAGATTGCGCAAGGAATCTCCCTGGCGCCGTCATGCATCGAGAACCGAACGATCATCCGATCGTATTCGTGGCCGATAAAGCGGCCGCTGGTCAATGTCATGGCTTACTCCGTCACCTGATTGCTTCTTGGCATGATTGTCCCTCAAATCATCGCCGCCCGATTCCCGGTTGGCCGGAGCAAGGCGCGCGTCGAGACTGCAGGCGGTCGTCGTTTGCCTCAGTCATCCCCCGACAGCCGGACGAAATCGTCCAACAGCGCCGCCACCAGCGCGCGGTGGCGTGTGTCCTCGGCGGGCAGGCTCGCAGCATAGAGGTTGAGCAGATGGCGCGCCTTCACCGCCGCTTCCGGCCAGGACGTGGCGGGCACCGTCATCATGCGGTTCTCGAGATCGGCCTCGCGCTCGCGCAGCTCCCTGACATTGGCCTCGACCTCCGCCAGCGCGCGGCGCAGGTCGGTCGCCTTCTGCGCAGCCATGCCGCGGTGCTTGTCGAGATCGACGGTGCGGTCAGTCATTCGCCACGCTCGCGTCTGCGGCCTGCGCGTTCGCAAGATCGACCGAGCCGATCGACAGCATCTCCATGGTTCCGCGGGGGCCTTCGGCGGGCACGGTGATCATCGTGGCAACGCGGCGATAGGCCGCGAAGGTCAGGCCCTCGATCGCCTCCTCGTCAGTGACGACCTCATAGGCGCCGGCTGGCAACATGCGCTCGACGCCGCGGATGCGGAACGGATGCCTGAAGGTGACGGTTTCACGCCGCGAGCGGATGGTCATGCACGCCTGCCTTTCGCAAGTGAAGCCCCAACCGGTGCCGGCCGTCACGACCATGCGCGCTCGCCGCAGCAATAGCCAGTACTATCGTCGCCGGGCCGGCAAGCGACGATGTCACAGCAGCCATTGTTTCCGCAGCATTTTAACCCTCGCTATTGG
The DNA here is from genome assembly GCF_004634465.1 of Bradyrhizobium sp. MOS001. Taxonomy (NCBI): domain Bacteria; kingdom Pseudomonadati; phylum Pseudomonadota; class Alphaproteobacteria; order Hyphomicrobiales; family Nitrobacteraceae; genus Bradyrhizobium; species Bradyrhizobium sp. MOS001. The sequence goes on along the minus strand of NZ_SPVJ01000017.1, from coordinate 110,683 downwards.
CTCGGTGCGGGCGTAGGGTCGCTGCCATCACCGCACGTCTCAACGGCTTCGACCGGTGACTGAGGGGCACGTGTGCTCCCGCCGAAGGCTTCGCAGGAGCGTTCGATGGCGTGCGTTCGCATCGCGGATCGGATCGTGCCGCCGGTGATGGTTCCGCGGTTTCTTCTGCTTCTCGTCGGCGCGGCCGCCATCTTCAATGGCTAGGGCAACAATTGTGCCGTATCTGGTCAGCGGGACCAACGAATACGGCAGCTCCAATCTCGGTCGCGGCAAGGCGACGTTCGCGCTGCGCCTCGCTCGAAAACTGCTGCGCGAAGGCTACATGGACATCAGGGTCTGCACCCCTCGTGGACGGCTGCTGCAATCGGATGAGCTCGACGAGCTCGAACCAACGGAGAGCGACATGGCAAAGGGCCAGCAACGCGGTAATCGCGAAACCAAGAAGCCGAAGAAGGAAAAATCCAAGGTGATCGCGGCGGCGCCGAGCCGCAAGGAAGCCGCCTGGCAACCGGATTTCGGACCGGCGAAGAAGAAGTAGCGAGGCGTCGGCGAGGGATGGGGTGACTGGCCGCGCTAAGCGGCCACCGCCTGCGCCGACAACAGCTGCCTCAGCTTCGCCGCCGGCACGGCGGGGCTGAACAGCCAGCCCTGCATCTGGCTGCATCCGAGCTGCCGCAGCACCTCGCGCTGGGCCTCGGTCTCGACGCCTTCGGCCGTCGTCGCCATGTGGCGGGCGGCCGCCATGTGCACCACCGCCTGCACGATCGGAGAGGAATCCTCGGACTGGCCGATGTCGCTGATGAAGCTGCGGTCGATCTTGATCTTGTCGAACGGGAAGCGGTGCAGATAGCTCAGCGACGAATAGCCGGTGCCGAAATCGTCGAGCGCGATGCGCACGCCGAGCTCGCGCAGCTGCTGGAGGATCGTCAGCGCCTCCTCGTCGTCGCGGATGAGCACGGTCTCGGTGACCTCGAGCTCGAGCCGTCCGGGCGCAAGTCCTGACTCCGCGAGCGCGGCTGCAACCTTGAGCGCCAGCGTCCTGGCGCGGAACTGCACCGGCGAGACGTTGACCGCGACATGGATATCGCCGGGCCAGCTCGCCGCCTCGGTGCAGGCCTGCTTCAGCACCCATTCGCCGATCTCGCCGATCAGCCCGGTCTCTTCCGCGACCGGAATGAAGTCGGCGGGCGAGATCATGCCGCGCTCGGGATGGCGCCAGCGCAGAAGCGCCTCGCAGCCGTTGACCACATTGGCCGCGAGATCGACCAGCGGCTGGTAATGCACCTCGAACTCGCCGCGGGCGAGGGCCTGGCGCAGGTCGAGCTCGAGCTGGCGGCGCAGCCGCGCCTTGGCGTCGTATTCGGGCACGAAGAGGCGGAAGGTGCGGCGGCCCTCGGACTTCGCTGCATACATCGCGAGATCGGCGCGCTTGAGCAGGTCGTCGAGATTGTCGCCGTGATCCGGCGCGATCGCGATGCCGATGCTGGCATCGGTCGGGATCTCCTGGCCCTTGCAGTCCACGGGCGTACGCAGCGCTTTGAGGATGTTTTCCGCCAGCGCCGTCAGCTCGGCCCGGTCGCTGGTGCCGGCCTTGACGATGGCGAATTCGTCGCCGCCGAGCCGCGCAACGAGGTCGTTGCCGCTGACGCAGGCGCGCAGGCGGTTGGCGACCTGGCGGAGCAGCTCGTCGCCGACCTCGTGGCCGAGCGAATCGTTGACGCCCTTGAACTCGTCGACGTCGATGTAAAGGATCGCGAACGGCTGGCCCTGGGCAAGCTCCGCGATGCGGCGCTCCAGATGGCCGCGCATCAGCACGCGGTTGGGCAGGTCGGTCAGCGCGTCGTAATGCGCCATATGCGCGATGCGCTCGTCGGCGCGGATGCGTTCGGTGACGTCGTCGTGGGTCGCGAGCCAGCCGCCGGCAGCACCGGGCTGGTTCTTGATCTCGATCAGGCGGCCGTCCGCGGTCTCGACGACGGCGCTCTGGGTTCGCCCGGTATTGCTCAGAATGTCGTCGCAATAGGACGCGACGTCACCGTGGAACGAGCCGGTGTCATGGCGATGCTGGATCACGTCGCGGAAATAGGCGCCGGGCTTCACCACGTCGGCCGACAGCCCGTACATCTCGATGTAGCGCCGGTTGCAGACGATCAGCCGCTCGTCCTGGTCGAACATCAACAGGCCTTGCGTCATGGTGTTCATCGCGGTGTCGAGCTGCTGCTTCTCCGCGGCGAGCCTGCGCGTCATCTGGCGGAAGATCAGGAACAGCGTGAGCACGAGCAGGCCGATCGACAGCACGGCGACGGCGACGAAGAATTTTGTCTGCGTCCGCCAGGTCGCCAGCGTCGCGTCCAGCGATTTGGTCGCGACCACGACCAGCGGCTCGCCGGTCAGGAGGCGCGCGGCGACGATGCGGTCCTTGCCGTCGATCGGGCTGGCGAGCTGCGTCGTGACGAAGGTGCGCTCGAACACCGCCATCTGCTCGCGCGTGCCGTTGCGAAAATTCTGTCCGATCATCGCGTCGACATGCGGAACGCGCGCGAGCAGCTGGCCATTCTGGTGGTGCATCGCGATCGAGGATTCCTCGCCGAGCCCCGCCGAGGCGAAGAAGGATTCGAGCTGCTCCGGCGAAATGGCCCGCGACACCATGCCGAGGAATTCGCCGTGGGGACCGGAGACGCGCCGCGCGAACACGATCGCAGCTCCGTTGCCGAACCGGCCGGGCACGACCTCGATCTCTTCCTGCGAGGCCGGATCGTTCCTGAGGCGATTGAAATAGCCGCGGTCGGCGACCGAAATATCGGCGACCGGCCAGCGCCGCGACGAGTTGATCAGCACGCCGTTGGAATCGAACACGTTGGCGCCGGCAACGTCGGACCAGCCGCTGGCTTTGGCGCGCAGCACCTCGTGCATGGCCAGCGTGGCCATCTCGCTGCGGAAGATATCGGCGGATGTGATGCCGTGGCTCTCGAGCTCGGCGATGACGCTCTTCTGGAGCACCGCAAAGTCGGCGAATTCGCGGTCGAAATGCCGGGCGAGCATGCGCACGGAGTTTTCCAGGCTGTCGCGGCCACTCTCGATTGCATTTTGCCGGAAACGATCGACGGTGAGCGCGGTGCCGATGGCCATCGCGACCATCAGCACGAAGCCGCCGGCGATCAGCCACGTCAGCGGCGCGCCCTGCCAACGGCGGAGCAACGCGCGCATGCGCGTGGTCCATCGGATTGATGTGCCCATCCAGCCCTCCCGTGGGATGCAAGATGCAGCAAAACCGACAAGAGCCCGTTACCAGTAAGGGTTAGGAAAACATGAATCGGAACGGAATCAGAGGGTTGGTTTTCCCTCGGTCGGCGGGAGTTCCGCAGGCTGGATTTACGCTGACGCGATTCCGGGGATCACCGGCGGATTTCCCACTTCAAGGCTTCCGCATTCTTCTTGGCGAACGTCTCGGGCACGTCAAACTTTCCGGTCTCGAGATCATAGCGGCAACGCCAGCCGCCCAGTCCCTTCATGGCGACGTTCTTGGGATGGTTGTCATATTCGCCCGACAGCGAGATCACGAGGTAGCGGTTGTTGGGCCAGTCCATGCCGAGCGAGCGATAGGCCTCTTCCGTACCCTCCATGAGATTGGCCGAGATATGGAAGTCGAGCTTGGCGAACCTCTTCGTCTCCGGCCGGCCGTAGAAATAGGCCCAGGCGAGATCGCTGAGCGGCTTCTTCGTCGCGCTCGCGAAGGCGCCCTTCTCGACATGGTAGAGATAGAGGTCCTGCTCGCCCGAGCCGGTCTTCTGCATCCGCACCAGCCATTGCGAGTCGCCGGTGAAGCGGAAGCCGGCCCCGTAGCCCTGCTCGGGCTTCAGCTCCGTCATCTGCTCGCCGCGGCGAGCCCAGACCTGCCATTTGACCTCCCAATCCCCGTCGTCCTTCATGTACTGCTCGATCCTGGTGGCGCCATCGGGCGAGGTGAAGGCGAGGCCGGCATTGTTGGTGAGGATGTAGTCCGGCGGCGGGCCGGATGCGGCGAGCGCCGGAGAGGCGGCCAGTGTCAGGACAAGCGCCAGCCATGGTGCGGGACGGCAAAATGCGGTCACGGAAAAAAATCCTCGAGAAATGACCGCGATGCGGCCTCGGTGATTTGACGCCGTCGGTGCCCCGCCGGTTCATGCCGGGCGTGCCGGAACGAAAGGTGCATCATCCCAATGATCGACTTGCTGACGCAGCCAAATCGGCGCAATTTGCCGGCCTCGGTTGATTTGCGACCCAAGGGTTCATTGTCTGATGATCACCGCTTCCAAGGCCTTCATTGCATTCTGCCTGCTCGCGGTGGGCGGCACCCTGCTGGTGATCGGTCCCACCGAGCTGCGCCGCCTGCTGCCGGGCGGCGCGCAGACCGAGATCGCCGTCGCCGCCAAGCCGGAGGCAAAGCCCGAAGCCAAAGCGGAGACCAAGCCAGAGCCGAAGCTGGACGAGCCAAAGCTCGCCGCCGCGCCATCGGCGCCCCCGGCCTCCGCGCCGAAGGTCGATGCGCTGGCCGAGACGCAGAAGCAGGCCACGGCGCTGGCCGATCTCGTGCCGGCCAAGCCGCCGGCGGCCACGACCGATGCTGGCCCGCGGTTCGACGTCGCGCGCGTCGACGATCACGGCGAGGCGGCGGTGATCGCGGGTCGGGCCGCGCCGGGTGCACAGGTCGAGCTGCTGCGCGACGGCAAGCCGCTCGATACGGTTGTCGCCGATGCCTCGGGCCAGTTCGTGATGACCCCGCCGCAGCTTCCCGCCGGCTCCTATGAGCTGACCCTGCGGGCGAAAGCGCCTGACGGTACCGTGACGCAGTCGGGCCGCAGCATGCCGGTGACCATCGCCGAAGCCGCGCCGCCGCCCGCGCGCCCGGCACCGGCCGCGAAGCAGGAGCTGAAGCAGGCCGAGAAGTCCGACGACAAGTCTGATGTCGTGGCATCCCTGCCGTCGGCATCGGCGCGCCAGGCATCGGCGCATGACAGGCCCACGGTTCAGCCGAGATTTATCGGTGCACCGAAACCCAGGGTGATGGCGCGAGCGCCCGCGGCCACGACCGTTGCATCGGCGTCGCCGGCGGACGCCATCAGCGGCGCACCGGCCGAAGCGGGCGGCAACCGGGTGATCTCCCGCGGCGACAGCCTGTGGGCGCTCAGCAGGCTCGCTTACGGTGACGGCGCCCGCTACGCGGTGATCTACAACGCCAACCGGGGCAAGATCCACAACCCCAACCTGATCTATCCCGGCCAGACTTTTGTGGTGCCGCGGAAGGCGGATTGAGGTCGCATCGGCAACGCCGGTGCGCGTTGCGACGCTTTGCCCTCCGTCTCTCCGGAACATTCGGTTCCCCAGCGCGTCATTGTGATGCGACCCACTGCGCGCTTGGCGCTGGGAGGAGGCCGAGGTGGTCAGGTCCGCTTTCATGTCCGGACGCATGGGACTGGCGCTGGCGGGCGCTGCTCTCATGATTGCGGCAGTGCTGCTGCCGAATAAAGCCGAGGCACAGTTCGGATTGCGCGGCGGCCCGCTCGGTGTCGCGCGCTTTGCCGTCGGCCACGTGATCGGCATGACACGCCTGCGCCATGCGCGCATGGCGGTACGGGGCGGCCGATACCGCTCCGCCGCGCTGAGGTCGCAGGATCCTCGCGGCGCCGAACGCGGTCAGCCGGCCAACCCCTACATCCTGCGTGCGGCGCTCACGGCGCAAGCTGCGCTGTCGGGCTGGCACGGTGGCCGCCGCCCGCAGGGCTGGTGGCGCCACCCCGATGGCAGCTATGGCTGGGCCGGCCCCGTGTTCTGGCCGTTCGCGCATGACGACCTCACCACCGCAATCATCCTGGGCGATACGACCAGTCTCTCGCTCTATGGCTATGGCGACATCTATGCCGCGATCTTCGCGCCCTATGCGGCCACGGAGTTCGCCGCCTACACAGCGCCGCAAGGCAGGCGCGCGCGAAAGGTCCCTTCGGTCGAGGCCGTTTGCGATGCCAGCGACACCGGCGGCCTGCCGGTCGACCGTATCGCCGCCCTGGTGCAGCCGAACGAATTGCAGCGCGCCGCGCTCGATGAGCTCGCGACCGCCTGGGTCGTTGCGCGCGACACCATCCGCACGGCCTGCCCGACGCAGGCCCCCGCGACCGCCGCGGAGCGCCTCGGCCTGATGCAGACGCGCCTCGCGGCCATGATCAAGGCGACGGACGCTATCGCACCGCCGCTCGCAAAGTTCGTCGATCTCCTCGATGCCGGCCAGAAGGCAAAGCTCGACGCGCTGGCCAATGAGCGCCGTGCCGCGCTTGCGGCCGGCCAGCGCAAGGACGCGCAGGCGCCAGCCGCCTGCGAGGCCGGCTACGATCCCCGCTATGATGTGCAGGCGCAGCGGCAATACGAGCAGCTCGTGCAGCAGCAATGGCCCGCCGGCGAGATCGCGTCCACGCTGAGGCTTGACGACACCGCTCGCGCCCGGCTTGAGGTGCTCCAGGACACCACGCTCCGCACCATGGAGACACTCAGCGCCTGCCCGTCCAAGGCCGAGCCTACGCCGCAGGCCCGCCTCACGGCCGTGAAGGCGCGGCTGGAGACGATGCTGCAGGCGGTGAAGGGCGTCGGCGACGCGCTCGACGATTTCGAGGCAGACTTGAGCAACGAGCAGAAGGCCGGCTTCGAGGCGATCGGGCCGAAGCGAGGGGCGTGATCAGCCGCACGCCCAGTCGAACTTCATGTCCTTGAAGTCGAGCTGCGCGTTGCCGCCGCCGAAATTGTAGCCGCCGAAATATTCCTCGAACTCGATGTAGAACGGGCTCATCTCCGGCACCGCCTGGCACGGCCGCATGGTGCCGCCGAGATGGTTGTGCGCGTGATCCTTGCCCCAGTCGTGCAGGCGGAAATTGTCGCGGCTCGGCACGCCGCCGACATAGTAATAGTAGGGCTGATAACCGGTCGGCGGGTTTTGTCTTGTGTGCTCGTCCTGCGGGCCCTTGCCGGCATTGGGATCGGTCGCGCGCGGCACAAGCGCGATCGCGCGGGTCTCGCTGAGATCGGCGCGCGGCTGCGCGGCAAACATCTTCTTTGCGTAAGGCGCGGCGGCCTCGAAGAAGGCACTGGCGCCGCCGACGTCGAGCCAGCGCGGCCGATCTGCTGTCGCAAGCGGAAGCGGCGCCGGCGGCGCCGCGAATGCGCCCTCATATTCGGCTTTGGTCAGCAGCAACGCGGCATATTCGTAGTCGAGAATGTCGGTCATGCGCGAAAGCCGCGGATGCGCGGGTCGCGCCGCCACGGCCTCGCGAATCTCGGGATCATCGGGCGCCCCGCCGTCATTGTGATCGGGCGCGGTGGCGAAGAACGAGACCGCGACGATGTCCTCGCCATGCACGCGATAATCGTCCGGCAGCTTCAAGGTGAAGCCGTGCATCAGCGGAAAGCCGGTGACGGGATCGAGCGGCCATTGCTCGCTGCTGATGCCCGGCGGCAGGCCAAAGACCCAACCGTGATCGCGCGCACGATCCGCGGGACGGTCCAGCATCTGCAAATCATACGCGCGCGAAGGCAAGGCAAACGCCACGATCGTCTCCATCCGGATTCTCGCCTCGCCATCGAGGCGATGGTTAGTCGCGGGGAGGAGGGATGTGGTTCGTGGGCGCGGTGTGGGAGATGATACCATCCTGCCGGTGTTTTGCCCGACGTGTCAAACCGCTCCGGCACCCGCGTAAGTCATTGATCCGACAGCCCCCGTCTACTGTGCATGGGGTTGTTTTCGCGTTTTTGTTGTTGGCTACCCTCGCCGGCGCGCCGCCGCGGCATCCACTACGTTCTCCACTTCCTCGCGCCAGGACAAAATCTCCATCGCCAGCACCGGGTGATTGAACCCCTTGAGCACGAGGTCGTCGAGCGCGCGGGCTTCGACCCAGGGCTCGACGATGCCGTAGACGCGGCGGCTGACCACGATCTGGTTGGCCTTGGCTTCGTCGCAGAGCCGCGAGGCGAGGTTGGTGACGCTGCCGATCGCGGCATATTCCAGCCGCTGCTCGAAGCCGACCTGGCCGAGCGTGGCATAGCCGAGCGCGATGCCGATGCCGAAGCCGAGCGTGTGCCCGCGGTTGCGCCACTTCTCGGTCAGCGGGCCGATCGTGTCGCGCATCTCCACCGCCATCTGCACCGCGCGCCGCGTGTGGTCCTCGAATTGGATCGGCGCGTTGAACAGGATCATCACGCCGTCGCCGGCATATTTGTCGAGCGTGCCCTCGTATTTGAAGATCAGCTTGCCGAGCGCTGCGTGATATTCGCGCAGCACGTTCATCGCCTCTTCCGGCTCGGTCGCCTCGGTGAAGGCGGTGAAGCCGCGCAAATCGCAGAACAGCACGGTGACCTCGCGGCGATGGCTGTCGAGCAGCGAGTCATGACCATCCGACGAAGCGATGAGCTGGGCGACCTGCGGCGCGAGAAAACGTTCGAGCCGCTTGATGCGGCTAATCTCGCCGAGCTGCTTCTCGACGCGCTCTTCCAGGGAGCGGTTCCAGTTGCGAAGCTGCTCGGTCTGCTCCTGGAGCTTTGCCGCCTGCTGCTGCACGGTGTTATGTGCCGCGGCGAGCTCGCGGCCCTTGTGATCGACCTCGGTGAACAGCCGCGCGTTGCGCATCGCCAGCACGGCCTGGTTGGCAAAGGTGCGCATCAGGCCGGTGAGGCTTCCGCCGAACTCGCCGCCGGCCCGGCGCAGCACCACGAGCGAGCCGAGCGTGCCCTGCTGGTCCACCAGCGGCACCACCAGCACGGAGTGGAAGCCGGCATCGATCGCGACGTCGCGCAGCGGTTGCTCGGAGGCCCGGTCGAGATCGGCAATCGCGATCGGCTCGCCGCTCTCGGCGGCATCGCTCAGGATGTTCGCGCCTTGCTGGATCGTGACATGCGCGCCGTCGGCCGATTTGTCGATGCCGTTGGATTCGATCAGGTTGAAGCGGCGCGTCTCGGCATCGAAGCCGTAGATCAGCACCGCATCGGCATGGGTAATCTCGATCGCGCGCGCGGCGATGGTCGGTAGCACGGCGTTGAGATCGAGCGAGGAGGCGACCGCGCGGCCGACCTCTTCCAGCGCCTTGAGCTCGTTGATCGACTGCGCGAGATCGCGGGTGCGCTCCTCGACCTTGGTCTCCAGGTCCGAATAGGTTTCCTGGAGCTGGCCCGCCATGCGGTTGAACTGGCCGGCGAGGTCTTCCAGCTCGTCGGAAGTGTGGACGTCGATGCGGTGGCTGAAATCGCCTTCGCCGAGCTTGTGCGCGCCGTCGCGCAGCGCCGTGATCGGGATGATCATGCGGCGGGCGAGCAGCGTGCCGGCGAGGATCGCGACCATCAGGCCCATGCCGATCAACAGCGCGATGCGCACGAGCTGGTCGCGGATCGGCATCAACGCCTGCGTCGTCGGCTGCTCGAACATCACGTTCCAGCCGAGCTTCGGCACGGTGCTGGCGGCGCTCATCACCGCATGGCCGTTGAAGTCGGTACCCGACGTGTCGGGCTCGCGGCCGGGCGCAATCGCCGCCGCCACCTGCGGCAGCTTCGACAGATCCTTGCCGACATCGGGCCCTTTCGACGACGTCGCCAGCACGCGGCCGCGCGGATCGACCACATAGGCGAACGCGGCCTTGCCGACCTGGGCGTCGGACAGGAAGTCGGAGAGGAAGCTGAGATCGATCTCGGCCACGGTGACGCCGGCATTGAAGCCGGAATGCGCCACCGAGATCGACATCATCGGCGTCCGGTCGGAGAACCAGGCCGGCGCGTAGCTGACGCCGCGGGCAACCGTGTCGGTGAAGCGCATGTCGCGGGAGAGGTCGGCATTGCCACCGGTCGTGGTCGATTGGCGCGAGACGCGCAGCACCTCGCGTCCCTCGCCGTTGAGCTGGAACAGCTGATTGACGACCGAGACCTGGTGCAGGAGCGATGCGTAGTCGGCGCGGCGCTTCTCGAGCGTGTCCTGGCTTGCCCGCGTCACCCAGCTGATCTGGCGCTCGAGCTCGGAGATCGACTGCTCGATCCGCCGGGCGGCTCCTTGCGCCTTGTCGTCGAGCCCGTCGGTCAGCTGGGTCTTGGTGGCGCGATAGGAGATCCAGGTCTCCATCGCGCCGTTGACGGCGAGGACAAACACGACGAGGCCGACGAGGGAGACGACGTATTTGGCGAACAGGCCCTCGCGCAGAAACCGTGTCTTGTCTTTCGCTCCCGCCATCCAGATCCTCTCGCGCCGTCATCGACGCCGGCGCTACGGGCCGTACCGGTCCAGGCGCCCTTCTACCACAATTCGGGCCAGGAGACGGTCCTGCGACCGGTCGACCGCCCAGCGTGGTTACCCGCTGTCGACGCCGGGCTAGGCCGAAAGGGTCGTGAATTGTCGCGGCCTCATCCCTTCGGATGAAGCGGCGGACGGGGAGGCCGATGTAGGGATTGGCGTGGAGTCCAGTGCGTTGGTCGGCCAATCATCGATTAAAGAGCTGTCGCAGCACGTCGTTCATCGGCTGGCTGTCCTGCTGCACCACCGCCGGGTCGTCCTGGGCCGGGGGCGCGGGAGAGGCTTGCGGAGCGGGGGTGGACGGTGTTGCCGGCAGGCCGCGGCTGCGGCCGGTGCCAGTGCTGGTCCCCGCGCCGCCGGAAAGCCCTTGCTGGATCAAATTGCCGATCGCCTCGCCCAGCGGGCCGCCGAGCGGGTTGTTCTGTCCCGGTTGCTGGGTTTGCGGATTGGCATTGCCGGCCGCGTTGCCGCTGCCCGGCGCTGCGGCGCCGCCCAATCCGAGGCTGCCCAGAATATTGCCGAGCCCGGCGCCGTCAGGGCCGAACAGGCCCTTGCCCATCTCGCGCAGCTTGGCATAGGCGGCGTCCGGATTGTCCAGCATGCCGGCCATGTCTGGGTAGATCCGCGGCTGCGACCAACTGCCTTGGATCATCACGGGAATGCCGAAGCCGACCGGCTCCGACGCGCGGCCCTGGCCTTCGGTGGTCATCACGAGCTTCGGCTCGACGCGAAAACCCATCATCTTGGTGTCGAGCGCGATGGTGCCGGCGCCGGTCACGCGCACCAGCGGTCCGATCAGGTTGAGATCGGTCGTCACTGCCTGACCCTTGTCGATGCGGAAGGACGCCGAGAGCTGCGACAGATCCGTGCTCTGGGCCTCGCTGTCCTGCCAGCCCGACAGCGTACCCGATGTCAGCGAGCGGATCATCTGCGCGATATTGATGCCGCGGATGGCGCCGTCCTGGAAATTGACGAAGGCCGTGCCCTGCATGTTCGCCATCAGCGCGCGCTGGCTGGTGCCGGCGCTGCGCAACGCGAGCTTGGCCTGCAGCTTGCCGTCGATCCGGTCGAACTCGGCAAGGCCCTGGAGCAGCGGCAATGCGCGCACGCCGACGAGATCGGAATGCATGGCAAAGCTCGGTGCGCCGCTTGTGGCATCCAGGATCACCTCGCCCGAGACCTGGCCGTCATAGGCGCCGAGATTGGCGGTGCCGGCCTTCAGCACGCCGCCGGCGAGCTTCGCATCGAGCGCCAGCGGCGCGATGCGCGTATCGCCGATCACGGCCTCGTTCGCGGAGATCCTGATTTGTGCGTCGACATAATTGAGCCCGGACACGTCGATCGGTGCATTGCTCCAGGGCTGTCCCGACGTGCCCTCCGGCGATTTCGCGACCGGAATCGCGAGCCGCTGGAAGTCGAGATCGACCTTGACCAGAGGCTTGCTCGCAATATCGACCGAGGCCCAGCCGTTGAAGGCGCCGTCGCCGAGCCTGCCGTTCACGCCGTTGATCATCACGACATCGCCGCTCAGCCGCATCTCGGCATGACCGGTGAGCTGGGATTTCAGCACATCGGGCATGTCGATGGCGAAATCCACCGGAATGGTCGGTCGGTCGGCCGGCGGCGCCGGCGTCGACGCCTTGATGTCGAACTTGGTCGGGTGATCGCCGACCCGCGCGGTGCCGGCGATGTCGACCTTGCGGTCGCGGCCAACGACTGCGTCGGCGTTGATGGCGCTGATGCGGCCCTCGACACGGTCGCGCACGCGCGCGAATGCGACTTCACCGTCGATGACCTTGACGCGGTCGATGGTCGCACCACCGGTGTCGAGCGCCAGCGGCTTCGACGCGGTGCCGGCATTCGGCAGTCGCTCACGCAGCAGCGGCTGGTGGAGCACGGGATGGGTGACGACGAGTTCGCTGATCTTCGGGCTGCCCGACCATACGCTCGAGAGCGACATGTCGGCCTGCACGCTGTCGACCGTCAGGCGCGTGATGCCGCTGCGGTCCTTCGGGTCCTGAAGCGTGAGATCGTTGAGCGTGACGTTCAGCGTCGGCCACAGGCTGATCTTCGTGGTGCCGTCGATGGACAGGCGATAACCGGTCGCGCTCTCGACCCGCGAGGCAATCGTCGTGGTCAGGAATCCCGAGGGAATCCCGACCACGAGGAGAAGCCCGATCACGATGATGACGGCGGCGATCGCCGCGCCGGCGAATTTCACTGCTCTCATGTCAACTTTCCAACGACGGACAATCGGCGGCGAATCCCGCAGATGACCGTCCTATGCATCCGTCCTTTGCACCTGAGTTTATCCCCGGACGGGAAGCGGCTCCAAGCACGTAAAAATAGTCAGGGGGTGCTGCAAAGTTATGTGACTTATGACACACTTCGCCGGCGCGGTATTACGCGATCCTGATTTGATGGTTCCAAGCGATTTGCCAGGGAAACTGGCTAAGGAAATTCACAAGGACATTGAAATGAGCAAGCAGGCCGAATTTGCGGTCATCCTGAAGATGAACGCGATGTTCGCCGATCTCGGCGCAGACGAGCTCCAGCGGCTGTCGAATCTCTGCCACACCCAGCATCTGGGGAATGGCGAGGTGCTGTTCCAGAAGGGCGATGCGGGGGACGCGCTGTTCGGCATGCGCCGGGGCCAGGTCCGTATCGAGACCGGCGTCTCCGACGGCAGCCGTCTGACCCTGAACTTCATGGGGCCGGGCGACCTGTTCGGCGAGGTCGCGGTGCTGGACGGCCAGAGCCGGACTGCGGATGCGACCGCAGGCGAAGCCAGTGAACTGTTCGTGCTGCGGCGCGAAGATTTTCTCAGCTTCCTCGAACGCGAGCCGAAGGTCGCGATCAAGATCATCGCGCTGCTGTGCCAGCGCATCCGCTGGCAGAGCGAGCGCATGGAAGAATCCATGCTGCAACCCCTGCCGGTGCGGCTGGCACGGCGGCTCTGCGCGCTCGCCGCCGATTTCGGCTCGGAGGTCCACATCTCGCAGGAGCAGCTCGGCATCTTCGTCGGCGCGGCCCGCGAGAGCGTCAACCGCCAGCTTCAGGCCTGGCGGAAGGAGGCGATCCTGGACCTCCAGCGCGGCCGCATCCTGCTGCGGAACATGACCAAGCTGACGGCGATCGCGCGGAACGAGTAGAGAGATCGGCTAAACCTTCGTCGTTCGGACGGCGCGACCGGTGCGCTTGAACGCTTCGTAGCGGAGACGATCTCCTGCGACGCCGGGTTCGCTGACACCGCTCGCTGAACCAGCTTGAGCTGTCGACGTATCACGGCTACTCCGCCGCTGGGTGTACCATGCCCTTTTTATCCGGCGCCGTGCCGTGATGATCGGCGGTGTCGGCATCCTCGCTGTGCACGATCAGGCGCTTTGCGAATCGCCAGATCAGGGCGCCGAGATCGTCCATCACCATGAACATCGCGGGCACGAACACCAGCGACAGGATGGTCGAGAAGATCAGGCCGCCGATCACCGCGAGCGCCATCGGCGAGCGGAACTCGCCGCCGGCGCCGACCGCGAGCGCGCTCGGCGTCATGCCCGCGGCCATCGCGATCGTGGTCATCACGATCGGGCGCGCGCGCTTCATGCCGGCGTCGATCATCGCTTCCTCGCGCGGCTTGCCGGCGCGGATTGCCTCGATGGCGAATTCCACCAGCATGATCGCGTTCTTGGTGACGATACCCATCAGCATCAGAATGCCGATCCAGACCGGCGTGGTGAGCTGCTTGCCGGTGATGAGCAGGGCGGCGATGGCGCCGCCGATCGAGAGCGGCAGCGAGAACAGGATGGTGATCGGCTGCAGGAAGGTGCCGAACAGCAGCACCAGCACGGCGTAGACCATCATCAGGCCCGCGGTGATCGCAGTGGCGAAGCCGTCGGACAGCTCGTTCAGGCTTTCGGCGTCGCCGGAGGGCGAGACCTTCACGCCCTTCGGCCGGCTCTTCATCACCGGCAGGTCGTAGATCTTCTTGGTCGCGTCGCCGAGTGCGGCGGAGCCGACGAGGTCGGCGGCGACGGTTGCCTGCCGCTCACGATCGTAGCGGTTGATGCTGGTCGGACCCTGGTCGAGCTTGACGTCGGCGATGACCGAGAGCGGCACGCCGCCCTTCTCGCCGCGCTCGCCGAGCGGCACGCGCAGCTGTTCGAGCGTCCTCAGATTACCGCGCGCGGCGTCCTCGAGCTGGACGCGGATCGGCACCAGGCGGTCGCCGACGTCGAACTTGGCGAGCGCGGGCCCGACATCGCCGATGGTGGCGACGCGGATGGTCTGCGACAGGCTTTCCGTGGAGACGCCGAGGCGCGCGGCGAGATCTGCGCGCGGCTCGATGCGCAGCTCGGGCCGCTCGAGCGTGGTTTCCGAGATCACGTTGGAGATCGTCGGAATCCGCTTCATCTGCGTCGCGAGCTCGCTGGCGACGTTGTTGACGATGTTGGCGTCGACGCCGGTCACGACCAGCGAGATGGCGCGCAGGCCGTTCTCGTCGAGGAACCAGAAGCGGATGTCGGGAACGTTCTCCAGCTCCTGGCTGATCGAGAATTCGAGCTCGCGCTGGGTGATGTCGCGGCTGTCCTTGGGCGTGTAGTTGATGATCAGAGAGGCGCGCCGGACTTCCTGGGTGCCCGGCGGGACGCGCCCGCCATCGACGAAGATGCTCTTCACCTCCGGCCGCTTGCGCAGGCGTGCGACGATGTCCTCGGTGACCTTCTCGGTGTAGGCAAGCTGGGTGCCCGGCGGCAGCTCGAGCGCCAGCAGCGAGCGCGCGCTGTCCTGCGCCGGCAGGAAGCCCTGCGGCAGCAGCGTGATGCTCCAGATTGAGGCGGCGAACACCCCGAAGCCGATCAGCACGGTGATGAAATGGTGCTTCACCGACCAGGCCACGATCCTGTGATAGGCCCGCAGCACGCGGCCGGGCGGCGGCTCTTCGTGCGCATGGTGCTTGAGGAAGTAGGCGGCCAGCACCGGCGTGACGAAGCGCGCCGCGAGCAGCGAGAAGAACACTTGCACCGAGACGGTGATGCCGAACTGCTTGAAGAACTGTCCGGCGATGCCCGACATGAAGCTCGCTGGCGCGAAGATCGCAATGATGGTCAGCGAGATCGCGATCACCGCAAGGCCGATCTCGTCTGCGGCTTCAAGTGCGGCACGATAGGGCGATTTGCCCATGTTCATGTGCCGGACGATGTTCTCGATCTCGACGATGGCGTCGTCGACGAGAATACCTGTCGACAGCGTGATGGCGAGGAAGCTGACGAGGTTCAGCGAGAAGCCGAGAAGGTCCATCGCCCAGAACGCCGGGAAGATCGACAGCGGGAGCGAGATCGCGGCAATGATGGTGGCGCGCAGGTCCCGCAGGAACAGGAGCACGATGATGACGGCAAGGATGGCGCCTTCGAACAGGGTCGAGATCGCCGCGTGGTAATTGCCGTTGGTATATTCGACCGAGGTGTCGATCACCTTCAGGTCGACGTCGGGATAGGCGGCCTTCAGCGCGTCGATGCGCTTCTGCACGGCCTCGGCCACCTTCACATCGCTGGCGCCCTTGGATCGCTTGATGCCGAGCGCGACCACCGGCTCGCCGTTGAAGCGGGCGAAGGTGCGGCGGTCGGCGATGGTGTCGGTGACGGTGCCGAGATCGTCGAGCCGGACCTCACCGCCGCCGAACAGCGGGATCATGGTGCCGGCGAGATCGCCCAGTGTCTTCGCGCCCGCAAGCGTGCGGATCGCCTGGTCGTTCTTGCCGATCTCGGCGCGGCCGCCGGCGACGTCGACATTGGTGCCGCGCAGGCTTTGGCTGACATTGACCGCGGTCAGCCCCATCGCCTGCATCCGGTCCGGATCGAGCGAGACCAGGATCTCGCGCTCGACACCGCCGATGCGCTCGACCTGGGCAACGCCGCGCACGCCCTGCAGCGCGCGCTTGACGACGTCGTCGACGAAATAGGAGAGCTGCTCGGGCGTCTTGCCGGGCGAGATCGCGGCATAGGTGACGATCGGCAGGCCGATGACGTCGACGCGCTGGATCAGCGGCTCGGTGACGTTCTGCGGCAGGTTGGAGCGCACGCGCGTCACCGCGTCCTTGACGTCGTTGAGCGCGCGGTCGGTGTTGGTTTCCAGCGCGAACTGGATGGTGGTCACTGACACGCCGTCGGTGATCGAGGAGGTGATGTGCCTGACCCCCTCGACGCCGGAGACGGCATCTTCAACCGTCTTGGTGACCTGGGATTCGAGCTCAGCGGGTGCTGCGCCGAACTGCGACACCACGACCGAGATCACGGGAATGTCGGCCGAAGGCAGCCGCGTCACCGCGAGCTTGGTGAAGGACACCCAGCCGAGGACCAGGAGGATGATCGAGAAGACGACCGACGGCAGCGGATTGCGGATCGACCAAGCCGAGATATTGAGAGCCATCAGCGTACCCGCGTGCGATCGAGTTCATCGGCGAACATGGTCTTGATCTGGTCGCCGTCATGGAGCGAAGAGCCGGCGTCGGCCACGACGATTTCGCCGACCTCGAGGCCTTCCAGAATTTCCGTCGCGCTGTCGGACGACAGCCCGACCCGTACCTTGCGCGTCTCGACAATATTGTTTTTGACGACCTGAATGGTGAGATGGTCGATCGCGGTCTTGGGGATCGAGACGCCGCAGCTTCGCTTGGCGTCGATCGAGGCGCGGGCAAACACGCCGACCTTGAGCGAAGGATTGTTGGTGACGCTGATGCGGACGCGGCCGAGCTGCGTGGTGCGGTCGATTTCGGGCGCGACCAGCCGGACCCGGCCGATCAAATCGGGCGCGTCATCGCGGCTGATGCGCACGGTCGCGCCGGGATTGAGCTTGGGCATGTGCACCGCCGGGACCTGGGCGTCGAGCTCGATCTCGTTGTTGACGGCGATGCGGAACATCG
This sequence comes from Bradyrhizobium sp. MOS001, assembly GCF_004634465.1. Classification (NCBI taxonomy): domain Bacteria; kingdom Pseudomonadati; phylum Pseudomonadota; class Alphaproteobacteria; order Hyphomicrobiales; family Nitrobacteraceae; genus Bradyrhizobium; species Bradyrhizobium sp. MOS001. The sequence continues at coordinate 93,479 of NZ_SPVJ01000017.1, read as the reverse complement.
GGCCGGCCTGCGGCGAGGCGGGCGCGCCGACGATGGTGCGTACTTCGGTAACGAGGCCCGGCGCGGGCGCCTTCAGCGAGATCGGGCCTTGCGTGCCGGGTCTTTGTGGCTGGCCGGGGATCTGCGGCGGCGCCGTCAGGCGCGCCAGCTCCTGATTGTCGGTGACCATGGCGCCTTCGGTGACAAAGAGGTCGGTGACCCTGGAGCCTTCCTGGTCGGCGACGACCACGGCCTCGCGGCGCGGCACGAAGAAGCCGGTCACCCGCACGAGGTCGGAGAAGCAGGCGTTGGTCGACTTCGTCACGATGACGAGCGCCTCGCTCGGCGTTTCCTTCGCCTCGGGGCGATGCCGATGCTCGAACAGATAATAGCCGACGCCGAGCGCAACGACGAACACCACGGTTCCGGCAGGCTTGAGATATTCGGAGGCGTTCATCGCCGGATTGTCCTGGCCTGGCTCACGGCCATCCGCACGAGGCCTGCTGAGAGCGTTTCCCTGAAATAAAGCGGCGTCCCACAAGGCTGCGGGACGCGCTTTTGAAGCAAGACTTTACACCACATCACGACTTGGCACTTCAAAGGATTTGGCACTTCAAAGGATTACGTCGTGCTCTCACTTCGATGCGGTGGTCTTGTTTTCCATGTTGACGACCTGGACGCGACGATTGACCTCCGCCATCGGCTGGGCCGGGTCCTTCAGCTTGCTCTTGCCGTAGCCGACGGTGACGAGATCGGTCGCAGAGATGCCGTACTTGTCGACGAGGTAGCGCTTGATCGAATCCGCGCGGCGCTCCGACAGGTCCTGATTATAGCCCTCGCCGCCGGCGGCGTCGGTGTGGCCGGCAACCACGAAGGTCGAGCCCTTCAGGTCGGGGCTGGTCAGCGCGCGACCGAGCGCCTGTACCGAGCCGAGCGACTTGGCGCTGATATTGGCCGAGTTGTAGTCGAACGTGATTTCAAGATCGATATTCGGCTTGTCCTTGGCCACCGACGCGATCTCTTCGCGCTCGGTCGACGAAAGCGAGCGCGTCGAGCGGCCGCGCACGGACTGGATCAGCTTGGTTTCCGCCGCACTGGGTGCGGGATCGGCCTGCGGGGCGATCGAGAGGCCGCGGGTCAACGGCTTCTTCGGCGGCGGCGCCAGTGCGCGGACGATCTCGTCCTCGGTAACGTTCTTGCTGTTGCCGTCGTCGCCCGCGAATGCGAGCGGAGTCGTCAGCGACAGAGCGGCGCCGACCGTGATGATGGACAGGATCGCGGTAAATCCCTTTGCAGCCAATCTCATTGCCAGTCCCTCCTGCGCAGCTGACCGCGCGGTTCCAAAAATTCCTGCAATGGCCCCCCGGGAAAGGCCGCCTGCGGCATCCGTCCGTTAGTCTTCCCTGGGCCGCCGAGGGTTCGAGGCGTCTGCCGCCTCAATTCAAAAAAATACTAGCGTACTCCGTAGCTTGCGAACTCTTGAACAATGTTCGGGTCCATCGCCTTGGCATTGGCGATGTCGAGCGCGCCTTCCTGCGCCGAGCCGTTGCGCTGCTTGGCAATCCCGCGGCCAAAGAGCGAGGAGGTCAGGCGCGGGTTGATCTTCAGGGCTGCGTCGAAATCGGCGATGGCGTTCTTGACCGCTCCCGATTTCAGATTGACGAGCCCCCGGCTGTCCAGCGCATCGACGAAATTCGGCCTCAGCCGCAGCGCCTCGTTGCAATCCTTCAGCGCGCCCTGGAGGTCGCCGACCACGGTGCGGGTCCAGCAGCGGTTGTTCAACGCCTCGACGTCCTTCGCGTTGATCCGAAGCGTCTCGTCGAAATCCTTGATGGCCAAATTGTAGGCGCCCTTGCTGGCATAGACCTGACCGCGCCGGTACAGCGCGTTCACGTCATCAGGATTGGCGGCGATCTTGGCCGTCAGGCCCTTGATGGTCGGATCCTCCGCCAGCGCGGCCGCGCTCGGCCCGCTATCCATGCTCGGTGCGGGGGTGGTCTCGGCTGGTTTCACCGGCGGTGGCGCCGGCGGCAAGGCGGCCTCGACCTGCGGTTTCGGTGAGGGCGCCGGTGCTGGTGCCGGAGCAGGTGCCGCTGCCGTGTCCGCCGGCTTCGGCGGCGGAGGCGGTGCGGGCGGAGCCGGCGGCGGGTTGTTGGCGACGACCGGCGGCGATGGCGGTGGTGCCGTCATCGACGGACGCGATCCGCCGGCGCCCGGAATAAAGGAAAAATCCTCGGCGAGGGAAGAGGAGATCCACGGCACCTGTTCGCCGCGCGAGGCGCGGGTGACGCCCATCTTGGTGCGGTTCAGCGTCTCCTCGGCCATCAGGTCGGGGACGCGGATCTCCTTCAGGAGCTCCTGGACGAACAGGCTGTGATCGCCGCCCGCGTCCGAGACCACCGAGGCCAGTGCCGCCGAGTACATCACCAGCGTGCCGTTCGGCGCGATGACCGGCGTCAGGCCGGCCGAGAAGCTGCGGAACCGGCGCTCGAAGGGATTGCGCCTGGAGGCGTCGACCAGCGCGATCTTGACGCCCGCGCCGCGGGTATTGAGCTCGCCGAGCACGGTCTCCAGGCTGAAACCGTCGCGGCGCACGTCGGATTCGGTCCAGATCTGCGCGTCGATCGGCAGCATGTAGCTCTGGCGCGCTGACTGGATGCCGAAACCGCTGAAGAAGATCAGCGCCACCGAGCCCGGCTTGATCTTGCCATAGAGCTTGTCGAAGGCGCGGCGCATGCCGTCGCCGGTCAGGTTCTCGCCGATTTCAACGGAAAAGCCGTCGCGCTTTAGCTCGTCGGCGACGTCGCGCGCGTCGTTGAGCGGTTCCTTCAGCGGGGCGTCCGCGTCCGGATATTTGGCGTTGCCGATGACCAACGCATAACGGTCGCCGGCGGCCAGGGATGGCGCAACCGGGACGAGCGAAACGAGCAAGGGCAGAAGAAAAAGGAAGCGAATTTTCATAATCAGCGCGGTCCAGCCAAAAAGGCGCCGTTCCCAGCTTGCGCCGCGGCGACCTTAACTTACGCAATGTGCATTATCAAACCGCGGAAGGGGGGCGTCAACCGCTTGGAGATTCGGCATTATCGCGACAATTGACCGCGATGCATGGGCGCGCCGGGAGGGGAATAAACGGACTATCACGGTTGTGCTCGGCGCCATCTGGTTCGACTCTGCGGCAGGATGCTGGAGCAGCCGCGACAAAGAAGATGTGAGGGGTCTCACATAGCAGGCTGGACGCTGTCGCAGCCCTCCGGTGTTTGACCTTTGCGGCCGACAATGGCTTGGTGCGCTTGATCGTCCCCGAAGGTCCAACTCAGAAAAGAAAACCATGGGAAACGCCTACGAAATCTACGCCCTGCGTTATGCGACGATGTCGCCACGCACCCCCAACATGAACTTCCTTCAGCCCGACCCGCATGACAGCGCGGCACAGGATCTCGACTATTTCGTCTGGCTGATCCGCGGCGGCGGCCGCGACATCCTGGTGGACACCGGTTTCAACGCCGAGGAGGCGAGCGCGCGGGCGCGCAAGCTGACGCTCAATCCGGTCGATGCGCTGGAGCGCTTTGGCGTCGCGGCGTCGAGCGTTCGCGACATTATCGTGACGCATCTGCATTACGACCACGCCGGCAATCTCGATCGCTTCCCGAACGCGCGCTTCCATCTCCAGGAGCGCGAGATGGCTTACGCGACGGGACGCTGCATGTGTAACGGACTGCTGCGACATCCGTTCTCGGTCGAGCACGTCACGCAGATGGTGCGTCATGTCTATGGCGAGCGCGTCAATTTCTATTCCGGCGACGGCGAGGTGGCGCCCGGCGTCACCGTGCATCGTGTCGGCGGCCATTCCGATGGCTTGCAGGTGGTCAAGGTCGAGACCGCGCGCGGGCCGGTGGTGCTGGCGTCCGATGCCGCACACTACTACGCCAATCTGCAGCGCAGGAGTCCGTTCCCCATCGTCTACAATATCGGCGACATGGCGCAGGGCTGGGAGACGATCGAACGCCTCGCCGGTCATCCTGACAGGTTCATTCCCGGCCACGATCCGATCGTGACGGAGATCTATCCGCGTGCCAGCGACAAGGTCGATGCCTGGGCGCTGCATTTGCCGCCGTCGCGGTCGTTTGCGAAGTGACGGAATCCGGGGCGTGGTGTCAGCGAGTGCCGGCAGGATCCGCACAAGCAACGATATCGCGGGGAGATTTTCGAGCCGCTACCTCCGGCGGAGAGAATACCGCCAGGTATCCTCCGTCCCCTGCGAGCTTATATGTGGCAACCTCGCGATAGCCGACGGCGGTCAATTCGCAGCGCAAGAGCTCAATTGGCGTGCCATGCTTCGACGTCGGAAGCTCAAGATCGACAATTCCGACCCGCGCATCCTGCTTTAGAGCGGCCGCGAGATTGTAGAGGAAGGCATAGGGTTGGGCTATCTCGTGATACATGTGCACGAGGATTGCAGCATCCAGCGAGGAAGCGGGCAGACGCGGGTCGTGTGGTTCGCCGAGGGCGAATTGCACGTTCGTCAACTTCAGACGTTCTGTTCGCGTGGCGAGCTCGATGAGGTAATCCCGCGTGACGTCCTGGGCAACGACAGAGCCGGCGGGGCCGACGAGGTGCGAGAGCCTGACCGTGTGGTAGCCGCTGCCTGCTCCAATGTCGCCCACTGTCATACCTGGTTTCAGTTCAAGAGCACGTGCGATTTGACCGGCCTCATTGAGGGCGTCTCGGCGCTCTTCGGCGGCGCGGCGCGGGCTGACGATCCGTGCAACAGGGCGCTGTGGTGAGGGAAACTCGTTTGCAGCGACTCCGGGGGAAGCCAGATAACCTATGTCAGCGGCGTATGCGCGAGTTGCGGCAAACGCCGCAAGTAGCGCCGTTATATAAGCCAGTGCCGTCACGGACCTGCCAAGCTTTCTCAATCGGCCTCCCAAAAGCCGACGTCTGCACCTCTATGAGTACGCGCCCTAATACGCCTCTTTCGCGTCGGCCTCTTCGCTGGTCTGGACTAGGTCGAGGCTCTGTTCGATCTTGCCGAGCAGGGCCGAGAGCTGCTTCCGCTCCTGCGCGGAGAGGCAGGCGAGGATCTCGTCTTCCCGTCGCAGCAATTGCGGGAACAGCTCTTCGTACAGCGCGCGACCCTTCTTCGTCAGTTGCAGGCGGAATTCGCGGCGGTCGGCTTCGTTCTCGACCCGCTCGATCAGCCCCTGGTGTAGCAGCGTGGTCACAGCGCGGCTGATGGTGGATTTGTGCGTGCGCGTGCATTGCGCGATGTACTGCGCGCTACAGGCATCGTTGCGGAAGCCGAGCGTGGCGATCACGCGCCAGGCCGGAATGTCGAGGCCGTGCCGCTCCTGATATTCGACCGCAAGCGCGGAACTCACCTCCGCTGCAAGCCGGTTGAGGCGGAACGGCACGAACTTGAACAAATCGAGCCGCGCTTTCGGCCGCGGCGACGCCTCGTCCATCTCTTGTCTCTTCAGCGCCGCATCGCTGGATGTCCTCGCCAAGACTTGCGCTCCGATTTCCAGTTGACGGCCGGCCGGCTCCGGTCCAAAATAGTTGCACGTGAGACTATCTAGCAGATCAGTCCTCTCTTGACCAGAGCCGAGGTTAGCGCATGGCGCAGGCCAATACGCAGCAGGCCAAAACCCAGTTCGGCTATCGCCGCCACCCCGACCAGGATCGTCCCGGCCACAGCGCGGCCGAGCATCCCGTGGTGGTCGTCGGCGCGGGCCCGGTGGGCCTGTCGCTCGCGATCGACCTTGCCCAGCGCGGCCAGCGCGTCGTGCTGCTGGATGATGCCGACCGGATCGGCGAAGGCTCGCGCGCGATCTGCTTCTCCAAGCGGTCGCTCGAATATTGGGACCGGCTCGGCGTCGGCGACCGCATGGTCGAGAAGGGCGTGGTGTGGAGCGTCGGTCGCATTTTCCATGGCGAGTCCCAGCTCTACCAGTTCAACCTGCTGCCGGAAGACGGTCACAAGCGGCCGGCCTTCATCAATCTCCAGCAATATTACGCCGAGGCCTATCTGGTCGATCGCATCGGTGATCTCCCTGAGATCGATCTGCGCTGGCGCAACAAGGTGACGGCGCTTGAACAGCGCAACGATTCCGTCGCGCTGACGATCGAGACGCCGGAGGGCGCCTATCGCCTGCACGCGCAATACGTCGTCGCCTGCGACGGTGCGCGCTCGTCGCTGCGGCAGATGGTCGGCGCCGACTTCGCCGGCCAGGTGTTCGAGGACCAATTTTTGATCGCCGACGTCAAGATGACGGCGGAGTTCCCGACCGAGCGCTGGTTCTGGTTCGATCCGCCGTTTCATGCCGGGCGCTCCGCGCTGCTGCACCGGCAGCCCGACGATGTCTGGCGCATCGATCTCCAGCTCAATCGCTTTGCCGATCCCGTCGTCGAGAAGAAGCCGGAGAACGTGCGGCCGCGGATCGCGCGCATGCTCGGTCACGACAAGTTCGAGTTCGAGTGGATCTCGCTCTACAAATTCCAGTGCCGGAGGATGGATCGCTTCCTCCACGGCCGGGTGATTTTTGCGGGCGATTCCGCGCATCAGGTCTCGCCCTTCGGTGCGCGCGGTGCCAATTCCGGGCTAGAGGACGCGGAGAACCTCTCCTGGAAACTCGACCGCGTGCTGCGCGGAACCTCGCCCGCGAGCCTGCTCGAGAGCTACCATGTCGAGCGCAGCCTGGCTGCCGACGAGAACATCCGCGAATCGACCCGCTCGACCGATTTCATGGCGCCGAACTCGCATCAGGAGGCGCGGCTGCGCAAGGCGGTGCTGTCGCTGGCCAAGGAAACGGAGTTCGGCAAGCGCATGGTCAATGGTGGGCGGCTCTCGGTACCGTGCAGCTACGACTCGCCGCTGTCATCGCCCGATGCCGATGCGTGGCGCGGCGGACCGTTGCCCGGCTGCTCCATGCTCGACGCCCCCGTTGGCGAGCAGGCCTATCTGACCGACGCATTCCGCCGGGGTGGAGCGGACTTCACCTTGCTGTCGTTCAGCAATGGCGCGGCGGTCGATGCGCCCGATGGTGTCAAGGATATCCGCATCGGTGGCGAGGGCGGGCTTGCCGATCCCTCGGGCCTTGTCGCAAAGCGCTATGGCGCCGAGCCAGGTACAGCCTATCTGCTCAGGCCCGACGGCTACGTTGCGGCGCGCTTCCACCATCCGACGCGTGCGGCGATCGCGGCCGCGTTGTCGCGGGCCCAAGGCTTGAATTGAGGATTCGCATGCCGCTTTCAACCAGCTCCAACTTCGCGCGGCCCGACGATGCCTTTCGTGCCATCGTCGAGGCGCACCGCGGCTTCACCGACGAGCAGAGCGCCGATTTCGACGCGGCACTGGTCCTGATCCTCGCCAACCATATCGGCGACATCGACGTGTTGCGGGAAGCGATCGTGCTCGCGAAGCGGCGCATGACCGACGGCCAGCAGCAACAACAGCAACAACAATAACCCAAAGACCTTAGGATGACCTGATGGCGAAGAACTTCGCATCCACCGGCGATCTCTCCGAAAAGAAGATCACCTTCTCCGAGATCGGCACCGATCTCTATGCCTTCACCGCGGAGGGCGATCCGAACACCGCGATCATCGTCGGTGACGACGGCTGCCTGGTGTTCGACGCGCAGTCGACGCCGGCGATGGCCAACAAGGTGATCGAGCGCGTCCGCACCGTCACCGACAAGCCGATCAAATATGTCGTGCTGTCGCACTACCACGCCGTGCGCGTGCTCGGTGCGTCCGCCTACAAGGCGCAGGGCATCGTGGCCTCGCAGGAAACCTATCGTCTGATCGAGGAGCGCGGCCAGCAGGATTGGGATTCCGAATACGGCCGCTTCCCGCGGCTGTTCCAGGATGCCGCGAGCATTCCCGGCCTGACCTGGCCGACGCTGACCTTCGAAGGCGAGATGTCGATCTATCTCGGCAAGCGCGAAGTGCGACTGATGCAGCTTGGCGCGGGCCACACCTCCGGCGACATCGTCGCCTGGGTGCCGGATGCCGAGGTCATGTTCTCCGGCGACCTCATCGAATATCACTCGGCCTGCTATTGCGGCGACGCGCATTTGCGCGAATGGCCGCTGACGCTGAACGAGATCCGCAACTTCAATCCCAAGGCGATCGCGCCGGGCCGCGGTGATGCGCTGAAGGGCACAGCCACGGTGCGCGAAGCCATCGCGATGACGCGCGACTTCGTCACCTCGCTCTATGGCGCGGCCGAGGTCTCCGTCGCCAAGGGGCGCACGCTGAAAGAATCGATGGCGGCGACGCGCGAAGTGATGGACCCGAAGTTCCACAGCTTCGCCATCTACGAGCACTGCCTGCCGTTCAACGTGTCGCGCGCCTATGACGAGGCGTCGGGGATCGACGACCCCGTGATCTGGACCGACAAGCGCGACCAGGAAATGTGGGCCGCCCTGCAAGGAGGAGGATAGTCATGAACGTCAACACCTCGCCTGATCAGATCATCCGCAGTTCGGCGCAGGTCACGCCGGGTTACATGTCCGGCTTCGGCAACAGCTTCGAGACCGAGGCGCTGCCGGGCGCGCTGCCGATCGGGCGCAACTCGCCGCAACGCTGTGCCTACGGGCTCTATGCCGAGCAGCTTTCCGGCTCGCCATTCACCGCGCCGCGCGGCACCAATGAGCGCTCCTGGCTCTATCGCATCCGTCCCTCGGTGAAGCATTCCGGCCGGTTCGAGAAGGCCGATGCCGGCCTGTGGCGCTCGGCGCCCTGCCATGAATACGATTTGCCGATCGCGCAGCTGCGCTGGGACCCGGCACCGATCCCGAAGGAGGACATGACCTTCCTTCAGGGCGTGCAGACCATGACGACCGCCGGCGACGTCAACACGCAGGCCGGCATGGCCGCGCACATCTACCTCATCACCAAATCGATGGTGGACCAGCACTTCTACAACGCCGACGGCGAGCTGATGTTCGTGCTCCAGCAGGGCAATCTGCGCGTCGTCACTGAGTTTGGCCGTATCGACGCCGAGCCCGGCGAGATCGTGGTGATCCCGCGCGGCGTCAAATTCCGCGTCGAGATTCCGAACGGTCCTGCGCGCGGTTATCTCTGCGAAAACTACGGCGGCGCCTTCACGCTGCCGGAGCGCGGGCCGATCGGCGCCAATTGCCTCGCCAACGCGCGCGACTTCCTCACCCCGGTCGCGCATTACGAGGACAAGGACACGCCGACCGAGCTCTACGTGAAATGGGGCGGATCGCTGTTCAAGACCACGTTGCCACATTCGCCGATCGACGTCGTCGCCTGGCACGGCAATTACGCGCCCTACAAATACGATCTGCGCACCTTCTCGCCGGTCGGTGCGATCGGCTTCGATCATCCCGATCCCTCGATCTTCACGGTGCTGACCTCGCCGTCGGAGACCGCGGGCACCGCGAACATCGACTTCGTGATCTTCCCCGAGCGCTGGATGGTGGCCGACAACACCTTCCGCCCGCCCTGGTATCACATGAACATCATGAGCGAGTTCATGGGCCTGATCTACGGCGTCTACGACGCCAAGCCGCAGGGTTTTGTCCCGGGCGGAATCAGCCTGCACAATTGCATGCTGCCGCACGGCCCCGACCGCGATGCCTTCGAGCACGCCAGCAACGGCGAGCTGAAACCGGTCAAGCTGACCGGCACCATGGCCTTCATGTTCGAGACCCGCTACCCGCAGCGCGTGACAGCGCATGCCGCGAAGTCGTCGACGCTGCAGGACAATTACGCGGACTGCTGGACGGGACTTGAGAAGCGGTTCGATCCGAACAAGCCGTGACGGTCTTCCTCTCCCCTTGTGGGAGAGGGTGGCATAGGCGGCCTCTGGCCGCCGTCTCTTAAGAACGCCGATGCTTTGCATCGGCTACGGCGTAGCGGCGAGACGGGTGAGGGGTCTGTCTCCACGGTTGAACCTCTCTCATTCGGACGCGCGGATAGAACCCCTCATCCGGCGCTTCGCGCCACCTTCTCCCACAAGGGGAGAAGGAAGAAAGGACCAGGCCGAAAGTGACAACCCACCCCAACGACCCCAGCCTCCGCTCCTTCATCGACGTCGATCCCGCCTCTGACTTCCCGATCCAGAACCTGCCATATGGCGTGTTCTCGACCTCGGCCAATCCGACGCCGCGCGTCGGTGTCGCGATCGGCAACTACGTGTTCGATCTCTGGGCGCTCGAGCAGGATTGCCGGCTTGATGTCGGGCCGCTCGGCGTGTTTTCCGGCCCCTCGCTCAATCCGTTCATGGCGCTCGGCCCAAAAGTCTGGACGAAGACACGCGCGCGGATCAGCGAGCTGCTGCGTCACGATCATCCGGAGCTGCGCGACAACGAGGAGCTGCGCAAGCAGGCCCTGGTGCCGATGCGCGATGCGAAATTGCATCTGCCGTTCGCAGTGTCCGGCTATACCGATTTCTATTCGTCGAAGGAGCACGCCACCAATGTCGGCGTGATGTTCCGCGGCAAGGACAACGCGCTGCAGCCGAACTGGCTGCACATGCCGATCGCCTATAACGGCCGCGCCTCGACCGTCGTGGTCTCCGGAACGAGGGTGAAGCGGCCGCGCGGCCAGCTGAAGCCGCCGAATGTCGAGCTGCCGAGCTTCGGACCGTGCAAGCGGCTCGACTTCGAGCTGGAGATGGGTGTGGTGGTCGGCCAGCCCTCAGCCATGGGTGGCATGCTGACCGAGCAACAGGCCGAGGAGATGATCTTCGGTTTCGTGCTGCTCAACGACTGGAGCGCGCGCGACATCCAGCAATGGGAATATGTGCCGCTCGGGCCGTTCCTGGCAAAAGCGTTCGCGACCTCGATCAGCCCGTGGGTGGTGACGCGCGAGGCGCTGGAGCCATTCCGGCTGAAGGGACCGGAGCAGGAGCCGGTGCCGCTGGATTATCTCAAGCAGGCCAAGCCGCAGAATTACGATCTGGAGCTCGACGTATCCCTGCGCGCCGCCGGCGCCAACGCGCCCGCCGGCATCAGCCGCACCAATTTCAAGTACATGTACTGGTCATCGGTGCAGCAGCTCATGCACCACGCCTCCAGCGGTTGCGCGATGAATGTTGGCGATCTCCTTGGGTCCGGCACGATCTCCGGCCCGGAGAAGAACCAGCGCGGCAGCCTGCTGGAGATCAGCTGGAACGGCACCGAGCCGGTGGAATTGCCCGGCGGCGCCAAGCGCTCGTTCCTGGAGGACGGCGACAGTCTCGTCATGCGCGGCTGGTGCCAGGGCAACGGCTACCGGGTCGGGTTCGGGGAGGTCGAGGGGACGATTTTGGCGGCGGAGTAGCCGCGCGTTCCGGTGTCGTAGGGTGGGCAAAGCGAAGCGTGCCCACCATTCCGATCATAGTTGCGGAGACATGGTGGGCACGGCGCTAAGGCGCCTTTGCCCACCCTACGAGACCTATCGCCTCTCCGGCGGCACGTCGCGCACCCGCGCGCAATGCGCGGCGACATCCTCCGGGCTGTATTTCAAATGCACCCGCTTGTCGGACGGCACGTGTTTGGTGACGCACACGCCCGGCCGCCATTCCCGCGTCGGCCTGATCGGGCGCGGCGCAAAGCCGCCGCCGCAATTCGGGCAGACGTTGGAGAGTTTCGTCTCCACGCAATCCGCACAGAACGTGCATTCATAGGAGCAGATCCGCGCATCCGTCGCATCAGGCGGCAGGTCGCGGTCGCAATATTCGCAGTTCGGTCGAAGCTGGAGGGCCATGGCTGAATCTCCGCAGATTGGCTTGATCATCGCAGACGGCGCGTGAAGCGCGAATGGCGTAGTTCCCTCGATTTCAGCCAGCCTTCAAATCCTTCAGCGGCAGCCGCGAGCTTTCCTTGAGCCTGTCGAGCACGATCGAGGAGCGCACATGCGCCACGCTCTGGTGCGGCATCAGCACGTCGTTGACGAGATTGGAGAGACCCTTGAGATCGCGCAGCACGGCTTTGAGCACGTAATCGGCGTCGCCCGTCAGCGAATAAGCTTCCTGGATCTCGTCGATGCGGTTGACCAAGGCGCGGAAGCGTTTCGAATTGTCCGGCGAGTGGGTCGCGAGCCCCACCTGGATAAAGGCGATCACACCGAAGCCCAGCGCTTCGCTGGAGAGATCGGCGTGATAGCCCGAGATCACCTTCTCCTCCTCCAGCCGCATCCGCCGCCGCGAGCATTGCGAGGCCGAGAGACCCGCGAGATCGGCGAGCTCCTGGTTGGTGAGGCGGCCGTCGTCCTGGAGCGCGCCCAGGATCTTGAGGTCGAAGGCGTCTACGGAGATCATGCGTCATTTATCCATTTCATGCACGGATCGTGCATATGATAGCCAAAACGCGTCCCGTTTGCACGCTCATTGCACGCCCGGTGAAGGATAGTTCATGGCAGCAGCAATTGGAGAGCACCATGGGTCCGTTTCCGCACGATGCACCGCCGGCCACCATCACCGCCGACAATCCGATGGGCACCGACGGGTTCGAGTTCGTCGAATATGCGCATCCCAATCCGGAAGAGCTGCACGCGCTGTTCAAGCTGATGGGTTATGCGCCCGTCGCGCGTCACAAGAGCAAGAAGATCACGGTCTATCGCCAGGGCGACATCAACTATCTCGTCAACGAGGAGCCCGGCACCCACGGCTTCGACTTCGTCGCCGCACATGGTCCCTGCGCACCGTCGATGGCGTTTCGCGTGGTCGATGCGAAGGCGGCCTATGACCGCGCGATCGCGCTAGGCGCCGAACCTGCCGATGTGTCGTCGGCGCAGAAGACGCTCGATGTGCCCGCGATCAAGGGCATCGGCGGCAGCCTGCTCTATTTCGTCGATCGGTACGGCGCCAAGGGCTCGGCTTATGATGCCGAGTTCGAGTGGCTGGGCGCCCGCGATCCCAAGCCGGTCGGCGCCGGCCTGTTCTATCTCGATCACCTCACCCACAACGTCCATCGCGGCCGCATGGATGTGTGGACGGGCTTCTACCAAAAGCTGTTCAACTTCCGCCAGATCCGCTTCTTCGACATCGAGGGTCGCGCCTCCGGCCTGTTCTCGCGCGCGCTGACCAGCCCCGACGGCAAGATCCGGATTCCGATCAACGAGGACGCTGGCGAGTCCGGCCAGATCGAGGAATATCTGAATATCTATCGCGGCGAGGGCATCCAGCACATCGCCTGCGGCTGCCGCGATATCCACGCCACCATCGAAGGCCTGCGCGAAGCCGGCCTGCCCTTCATGCCGTCACCGCCCGACACCTATTTCGAGAAGATCGACGCGCGCCTGCCGAAGCACGGCGAGGACGTCGCGCGGCTCCAGACCAACGGCATCCTGATCGACGGCGAAGGCGTGGTCGATGGCGGCCAGACCAAGGTGCTGCTGCAGATCTTCTCCGCGAACGCGATCGGCCCGATCTTCTTCGAGTTCATCCAGCGCAAAGGCGACGACGGCTTTGGCGAGGGCAACTTCAAGGCCCTGTTCGAATCGATCGAGGAGGACCAGATCCGGCGCGGCGTGTTGAAGGTGGATAACGCGGCGTAGGTCGCTGCGTTCGGGCACACTGCCGTAGGGTGGGCAAAGCGCAAGCGTGCCCACCACTTCTATCAAGATTGTGGAGAGATGGTGGGCACGGCGCTTCGCGCCTTTGCCCACCCTACGCGATCTTTGCCGGGGCTAGATCTACCTCTTCCACGCAGCCGTCACGGCACCAATCTCCGCGCCCTCCGGCTCCCGCACCGCCGACGGCGTGCGCGAGAACCTTGGTGCCGGCGCCGGCTGCTTCACGCCGTGGCGTTCGAGGAAGACATTGCGGGCGACCATGTGCGGATGCTCGGTCGCTTCCGACATGGTCAGCACCGGCGCGAAGCAGATGTCGGTGCCTTCCATGATCCTGCACCAGTCCTCGCGGGTCTTGCTCTTGAACACGGCCTGCAATTTCTGCTTCAGCGCGGGCCAGGCCTTGGGGTTCATCTGCGCGTCGAAGTCGGCATCGGTCAGGCCCGCGTGCTCGCGCAGCAGCGCGTAGAACTGCGGTTCGATCGAGCCGATCGAGACGAAGTGCCCGCAGGCACATTCATAGACGCCGTAGAAATGTGCGCCGCCGTCGAGGAAGTTCTGGTTGCGCCCCTCGCTCCAGCGGCCGATCGTCTTCATGTCGAAGAAGAACGACATCAGCGATGCCGCGCCGTCGCACATCGCGGCGTCCACGACTTGGCCCTTGCCGGACCTTTGCGCTTCGAGGAGGGCGGCGAGCACGCCGACGACGAGATAGAGCGCGCCGCCGCCGAAATCGCCGACCAAATTGAGCGGGGGCACCGGGGCTTCCTTGGTGCCGATCGCGGCGAGCGCGCCGGTGATCGAGATGTAGTTGATGTCATGGCCGGCGGCGTTGGCCAGCGGGCCTTCCTGGCCCCAGCCGGTCATGCGGCCGTAGACGAGTTTGGGATTTCGCGCGAGCACGACATCGGGGCCGAGCCCGAGCCGCTCCATCACGCCGGGACGAAAGCCCTCGACCAATGCATCGGCGCTCGCAAGCAGGTCGAGCACCTCTGCGATCGCCGCCTTGTCCTTGAGGTCGAGCTCGATCACCTTGCGGCCGCGGCCCGCCACCGACTTCATGCTCTTCTTGGCGCCGACGCGATCGAGCGTGACGACCTCGGCGCCCATGTCGGCCAGCATCATGCAGGCGAATGGGCCGGGTCCGATGCCGGCGAATTCGACGACACGGAAACCCGAGAGCGGGCCGGAGGCGCGGACGGAGGAGCCTTCTGATTTTTCCTGGGCTGGTTTATCGAGCACGTTGTTGTTTCCTCGGGTCGCCGGCGAATGCCGGTGGTCCGGCAATCGCCTTTGACGTTCCTCTTTTGGGGCGAGTTAATTGGCTGATTAACTTTTCTCGCCTTCATGTCCGCGAGGCAAGCGGTTTTCATGCATGGGCGCATAATAAAAGCGGCGCGCATTGCTGCGCGCCGCGGAAGATTTGTGTTGAGGCGCTAAGGCGCGACGCGCTGTCGCGCTTTATCGACTCGGTCAGCCCGCGGCAGCCACCGCGCGCTGCGCCATCACCTTGACGAGGTTGGCGCGGTATTCCGCCGTGCCGTGGATATCGGCCAGCAATCCGCTCGCCGGAATGCTGACATTGTCGAGCGCCGACGGCGACCAGTTCGCCTTCAGCGCGGCTTCGATCGCGGGCACCCGCATCACGCCGCTCTGCGAGGCGCCGGTGGCGGCAACACGGATCTCGCCCGACTTCGTCTGCGCGACGAACACGGCGGTCAGCGCGAAGCGTGAGGCCGGATGCCGCATCTTTTCGTAGCCTGCCTTCGCCGGCACCGGGAACGACACCGCAGTGATGATCTCGCCGTCTTCCAGCGCCGTCGTGAACAGGCCCTGGAAGAAGTCCTCGGCCGAGATCGACCGCTTGTTGGTCTTGACGGTGGCACCGAGCGCCAGCAGCGCGGCCGGATAATCCGCGGCGGGATCGTTGTTGGCGATCGAGCCGCCGATCGTGCCGCGATAACGCACGGCGGGATCGCCGAGCACCGAGGTGAGATAGGCGATCGCGGGGATCGCCTTCTTCACATCGGCATTCTGCATGATGTCGAAATAGGTCGTGCCGGCCTTGATGGTCAGCACGTCGCCCGAGAGTTCGACGCCGTGCAGCTCCTTGATCTTGCCGAGGTCGATCACGTCGGACGGGCTGGCGAGCCGCTGCTTCATGACCGGCAGCAAGGTCTGGCCGCCGGCGAGGAATTTCGCCTCACTGCTCTTGCCGAACAGGGCGACGGCCTCGTCGACCGAGGAGGGGCGATGATAAGTGGTCTGGTACATCTTGTTGCTCCTCTCAGGCCGCGTGGATCGTGCGCCACACCCGATCCGGGGTTGCGGGCATTTCCAGATTGTTCTTGCCGATCGCATCCGTGATCGCGTTGATCACGGCCGCAGAGGCGCCGATCGCGCCGGCCTCACCGCAGCCCTTGATGCCCAGGGGATTGCCCGGGCACAGCGTCGTGGTGTGGGAGAGGTTGAACGAGGGCAGGTCGTCGGCGCGCGGCATGGAGTAATCCATGAACGAGGCCGTGACGGGCTGGCCGTTGGCATCGTAGATGGCGTGCTCGAGCAGCGCCTGCCCGATGCCCTGGGCGAGGCCGCCATGGACCTGTCCCTCGACGATCATCGGGTTGATCAGCCGGCCGAAATCGTCGGCCGCGACGAAGTTGACGAAGGAGGTCTTGCCGGTGCCGGGATCGACCTCAAGCTCGCAGATATAGGCGCCGGCCGGGAAGGTGAAGTTGGTCGGATCGTAGAAGGCGCTTTCCTTCAGGCCCGGCTCCATCCCGTCAGGCAGATTGTGCGCAGTGTAGGCCGCGAGCGCGACCATCGGGAAGGCGATCGCCTTGTCGGTACCGGCCACCTTGAACTCGCCGTTCTCGATGACGATGTCACCCTCGGACGCTTCGAGCGCATGCGCTGCGATCTTCTTGGCCTTGGACTCCATCTTCTCCATCGCCTTCAGGATCGCGGTGAGACCGACGGCCGCGGAGCGCGAGCCGTAGGTGCCCATGCCGAACTGCACCTTGTCGGTGTCGCCATGGACGATCGAGACCTGGCTGATGGGAACGCCCAGGCGCTCCGCGACGAGCTGGCAGAACGTGGTCTCGTGACCCTGGCCGTGGCTGTGCGAGCCCGTCAGGATCTCGATGGTGCCGACCGGGTTGACCCGCACTTCGGCGGATTCCCATAAGCCGACGCCGGCGCCGAGGCTGCCGACGGCCTTCGACGGCGCGATGCCGCAGGCCTCGATGTAGCAGGACACGCCGATGCCGCGCAGCTTGCCGTCCGCCTTCGCCTTGGCCTTGCGGGCTGCGAAGCCGGCATAGTCGATCGCCTTCATCGCGGCGTCGAGCGAGGCGTTAAAGTCGCCGGTGTCATAGGCCATGATGACAGGCGTCTGGTGCGGGAACTGGGTGATGAAGTTGCTCCGGCGCAGTGCTGCCGGATCGACCTTGAGCTGCCGCGCCGCCGTCTCCATCAACCGTTCGATCAAATAGCTCGCCTCGGGGCGGCCTGCGCCGCGATAGGCGTCGACCGGCGTGGTGTTGGTGTAGACCCCGACCACCTCGGCATGGATCGCCGGGATGTTGTACTGGCCCGACAGCAGCGTGGCGTAGAGATAGGTCGGGACCGACGAGGAGAACAGCGACATGTAGGCGCCGAAATTGGCGTAGGTCTTCACCTTCAAGCCGGTGATCTTGTTGTTGGCATCGAACGCCATCTCAGCATGGGTGACGTGGTCGCGGCCATGCGCATCGGTGAGGAAGGCCTCGGTGCGGTCGCCGGTCCATTTTACCGGACGGCCGACCTTCTTCGAGGCCCACAGCGCCACCATCTCCTCGGGATAGATGAAGATTTTTGAGCCGAAGCCGCCGCCGACGTCGGGGGCGATCACGCGCAGCTTGTGCTCGGGGGCGATGTTGTAGAACGCCGACAGCACGAGGCGGGCGACGTGCGGGTTCTGCGAGGTCGTATAGAGCGTGAAGTGCTCTTCCGCCGCGTCATAGTCGGCGATCGCCGCGCGCGGCTCCATCGCGTTCGGGGCGAGGCGGTTGTTGGTGACGTCGAGCTTGACCACATTGGCGGCCTTGGCGAAGGCGGCATCCGTCGCGCCCTCGTCGCCGATCACCCAGTCATAGACCTGGTTGCCGGGGGCTTCGGGGTGAAGCTGGGCTGCGCCGGCCTTGATCGCGGCATGGATATCGGCGACTGCCGGCAGCTCTTCATAATCCACGACCACGGCTTCGGCCGCGTCGCGCGCGAGGTTCTTGCTGTCGGCGATCACGACCGCGACGGCCTGACCGACGAAGCGCACGGTTTCCGGCGCCATCGCCGGCCATGCGCCCATCTTCATCGGGCTGCCGTCCTTGGAGGTGATGGCCCAGCCGCAGATGAGATTGCCGACCTTGTCGTCGACGATCTGCTGTCCCGTGAGCACGGCGACCACGCCCGGCATGTCGAGCGCGGCGGATGAATCGATCTTCTTCACCTTGGCATGCGCATGCGGGCTTCTGATGAAATGGGCATGGGTCATGCCCTGCAATTTGATGTCGTCGACGTAACGGCCTTTGCCGGTAATGAAACGCTTGTCTTCCTTGCGCACGACGCGCGCGCCGATGCCTTCAACACCCATGTCTGGTCCTCCCGACCGGAAGTTTCTTTGACTGCGCTTTCCCTCGAAAGCAGCAGCGGTGGTTCTTTATTCGAGGCGCGCCGCTTTACTCGGCCGCCTGCGAGACCTTCATGCGCCCGGCTGCATCCAGCACGGCCTTGACGATGTTGTGGTAGCCGGTGCAGCGGCAGATATTGCCTTCGAGCTCGTGGCGGACCGTGGGCTCGTCGAGCTCACCACCATGGCGGTGCACGATGTCGATCGCCGACATGATCATGCCCGGCGTGCAATAGCCGCATTGCAGGCCGTGATTGTCGCGGAAGGCGGCCTGCATCGGGTGCAGCTCATCGCCCTTGGCGATGCCTTCGATGGTGGTGACGCTGGCGCCGTCGGCCTGACCAGCCAGCATGGTGCAGGATTTCACCGCCTTGCCGTCCACGTGTACGACGCAGGCGCCGCACTGGCTGGTATCGCAGCCGACATGGGTCCCGGTGAGGTTGAGGTGATCCCGCAGGAGCTGGACCAGCAGCGTGCGGTCCTCGACGTCGACGGCAACGGCCTTGCCGTTCACCGTCAGTTTGACTGTAGACACGGAACATACCTCCCCGGATTGATTTTGATTGTTTCTAATTAGAGACCGCCGCCCACGGACATTGCAACTAGGATTTTGGTCACGCCGGTCATGGAAAAGTCATCGATCCCGACGATCGGGCAATGACTTGGGTGGGCGAAGCGGGTCGACCGCCGCAAAATGGCCGGCCCATGTGGGATGCCAGCCGTCATCCCATCCGGTCGGCTTTTGGCCGACAAAGCCGGAAATTGCGCAGGTGCGGCGAATTTACCGCCCTTTATCCATTCTGCCCTAGTTTTGCGCATCCGGGTCTGGAGGCGAGCCGCCTCCGGATCACGGCTGAATAGAAAATGGGGGTTGGAATGTCCGGGCGTATCGCGTCGCCGTCGAAGCGTACAATATTTCCGACCCTCCGGTTCCGCGCCAAGATCATCCTCGGCTTCGCCGCGGTGCTGGTGATCTCCGCCGGCAGCATGGCTTTCTCCTATTTCGGCTTCGAGCGGGTCTCGGCCGGGGTCGGGTCCTACCGCAGCAGCGTCACCGAGGCCGATCTCGCCCGCAACATCGACCGCGAGCTGCTCGCCTACCGCTCGGCCGTCCGTTATTTCGTCGTCACCGGCAAGGAGGACGATGCCAAGGCAGCGCTGGACGCCGAGACCGGCCTGAAGAGCGCCATCGACCAGGCCGTCAAGAGTGCCCAGAAGCCGGCGCGGCAGGACGGCCTCAACAAGCTCGCCAAGGAATTCTCCAACTTCTCCGCGACCTTCGCCAAGGTCCTCAAGGCCAAGCGCGACAGCGCGCTGCTGGTGCAGAACCAGCTGACGCGCCAAGCCAATCTCCTGAAATACAAGCTTGACGATATCGGCAACAATGCCTCCGATTCCGAGGCGCAGTCGATCGAGTTCGGCACCAAGCAGGTCAACGCCCAGTTCCAGACCGCGAGCGCGGCGGCGACCAATTTCGTGCTGACGTCCGACCAGGCGATCGCGACCAGCGCGCTGGCGCGGCTGAAATTCGTCGAGAATTCGCTCGGCGCGGTCTATTCCATGGACGACAAGATCGTCGCCGGCCTGAAGGACGCCAAGACCATCCTCGTGGCCTATCGCGAAGCGCTGGAGAAGCTGATCGCCAACGCCAAGATGGTGGATGAGCTCGTCACCGAGATGAGCGGTTCTGCCGGTGCGATCCTGCAAGGCGCGACCGCGATGAAAGCGGACCTCGTCGCCGAGCAGCAGCGGCTGGATTCGGAGTCGGAAGCGACCATCGGACGGACCGAGCAACTGGTGCTGATGCTGGCCGTCGGCGGCACGCTGCTCGGCGCGATCCTCGCCTTCCTGCTCGGCACCGGCATCTCGCGTCCGATGATCGCGATGTGCAAGGCGATGGGCGAGCTTGCGTCGGGCAATTTCGACGTCGTGCTGCCGGGCCTCGGCCGCAAGGACGAGATCGGCGAGATGGCCGGCGCGGTCGAGGAATTCAAGGTTCAGGCCGTGGCCAAGGCCGAGCGCGACGCCGCCGCCAGCGAAGCCCAGAACAAGGAATTGGCCACCGCACGCCGTTCGGAGCTGATTCGCTTCGCCGATGATTTTGAAAGCGCGGTCGGTGCCATCGTGTCGAACGTGTCGGCTTCCGCCGTGCAGCTCGAATCGGCGGCTTCCACGCTGACCCGAACCGCCGAAACCACGCAGACCCTGTCGAGCCAGGTCGCCGGTGTCTCCGAGCAGGCCTCGAGCAACATGCAGTCGGTCGCAACCGCGACCGAAGAGCTTTCCGCCTCCGTCGAGGAGATCGGCCGCCAAGTCCGCGATTCCAGCCGCATCGCGGAAGCTGCGGTGGTCCAGGCCAAGGAAACCGACGGCCGGATCGGCAAGCTGTCGCACGCCGCCCAGCAGATCGGCGAGGTGGTCAAACTGATCACCGCGATCGCCGAGCAGACCAACCTTCTGGCGCTCAACGCCACCATCGAGGCGGCGCGCGCGGGCGAGGCCGGCCGCGGCTTTGCCGTGGTCGCCAGCGAAGTGAAGTCCCTGGCCAGCCAGACCGCGAAGGCCACCGACGAGATTTCCTCGCACATCGCGGGAATGCAGGGTGCGACCGCCGAGTCGGTCGCCGCGATCAAGGAGATCGGCGCCACCATCGGCAAGATTTCGTCGATCTCGACCTCGATCGCTAGCGCGGTGGAAGAGCAGGGCGCCGCGACGCAGGAGATTGCCCGCAGCGTCCAGACCGTCGCGCAGGGCACCCAGACCGCCGCCACCGACATCGGCCAGGTCAACCGTGGCGCCGCCGAAACCGGCTCGGCCTCGGAGGAGGTCCTGAATTCGGCCAAAACCCTGTCCAGCGAAAGCACCCGCCTGCGCGCCGAGCTCGATCGCTTCATGGGGAATATCCGGGCGGCGTAGGTTTGCGACGCCTGAAGCCCTCGTTGTCGCTCCACTCTCGGCTGTCGTCCCCGCGTTCGCGGGGACGACAGGCTCGGCCGCGTCACCTAACCGCAAGTTGCGACGCCATAAATTTACCGCCGCTTATCCTTTGCACTCTACCGTGCTCACGAGTCAGGAAGCGGGCTGCTTCCGGGCTGCGCCTGGTTTTCCGCGAATGGAATGGGGTGGGGAATGCCCGTCAAGTCGACGCCGAACACATCGAAGCTCTTCACCCTGCGTTTTCGTGCAAAAATCATCCTCGGCTTCGTGGCGGTGCTCGCCATCCTCGCCGTCAGCATGGCTTTCGCCTATTTCGGCTTCGAGCGGATCCAGGCCGCCGTGGCCTCCTACCGGGCCAGCGTGTCGGAAGCGGACCTCGCGCGGACCGTGGACCGCGAGCTGATCGCCTATCAGGGACTGGCGCGGGCCTATACGCTGACGGGCGCGACCGATGACGAGACCGCGGCCAAGGCCGCCGAAGAGAATCTGAAGGGCGCGATCGCCAAGTCGGTGGCGGCCACGACCGGCGCGGCGCGCCGCGAGCAGGTCGGCAAGCTCGGGGCCGAATTCCAGCGCTTCACCAAGGTGTTCGGTGAGATCATCACGCTGACGCGCGAGAACAACAAGATCGCCGCCGACGAGCTCAACAGCGTCGGCAACAAGATCCGCTTCAAGTTCGACGATCTCGCCGATACGGCCGCGCTGGCAGGGCTGAACTCGGTTCAGACCACGGCCAAGGACGTCACCTCGCAATATCTCGCGGTCTCGACCTCGGTCAGTGCCTTCGTCGCCAAGCCGGAGCCGAAGACCGCCGACGGCGTGATCGCCCGCATCAAGTTTTTGGAGACCCTGCTGGTCTCGATCTATGCCAATGACCAGAAGATCACCGACCGCGTCACCGAGATCGGCAATCTGCTGAAGCAGTACCGCACCTCATTCTCGAAGCTGACCGAGAACGTGAAGGTCATCGTCAAGTTGAACGGCGAGATGACCAAGACGGCGGCGGGCATTCTCAAGCTCTCGGCCGAGCTGCGGTCCGATCTGACCTCGGATCAGCAGCGCATCGAAGCGAGCGCCAACTCCACCATCACCGAGACCGAACGGCTGATGCTGATGATGGCACTCGGCGGCCTCGCCATTGGCGCCGTGCTGGCCTTGATGCTCGGCAACGGCATCTCGCGTCCGATGATCGCGATGTGCAAGGCGATGCGCGAGCTTGCGTCCGGCAATTTCGACGTCGTGTTGCCGGGCCTGGGACGCAAGGACGAGATCGGCGAGATGGCCGGTGCAGTCGAGGAATTCAAGGTTCAGGCTGTCGCGAAAGCCGAGCGCGACGCCGCCGCCAGCGAAGCCCAAAATCGCGAGCAGGCCGCAAGCCGCCGCTCCGAGCTGATTCGCTTTGCCGACGATTTCGAGAGCGCCGTCGGCGCCATCGTCTCCAACGTCTCGGCCTCGGCCGTGCAGCTCGAATCGGCGGCCTCCACGCTGACCCGCACCGCCGAGACCACGCAGAGCCTGTCGAGCCAGGTCGCCGGCGTGTCCGAGCAGGCCTCCAGCAACATGCAGTCGGTCGCAACCGCCACCGAAGAGCTCTCGGCCTCGGTCGAGGAGATCGGCCGCCAGGTGCGCGACTCCAGCCGTATTGCGGAAGCTGCCGTGGTGCAGGCGAAGGAAACCGACGGCCGCATCGGCAAGCTCTCGCACGCCGCCCAGCAGATCGGCGAAGTGGTCAAGCTGATCACGGCGATCGCCGAGCAGACCAATCTTCTTGCGCTCAACGCCACCATCGAGGCGGCGCGCGCGGGCGAGGCCGGCCGCGGCTTCGCAGTGGTCGCCAGCGAAGTGAAGTCGCTGGCTAGTCAGACCGCGAAGGCAACCGACGAAATCTCCTCCCACATTACGGGGATGCAGGGTGCGACCGCCGAGTCGGTCGCCGCGATCAAGGAAATCGGTGCGACCATCGGCCAGATCTCGTCGATCTCGACGTCGATTGCGAGCGCAGTGGAGCAGCAGGGCGCCGCGACGCAGGAAATCGCGCGCAGCGTCCAGACCGTTGCGCAGGGCACCCAGACCGCCGCCACCGACATCGGCCAGGTCAACCGCGGCGCCGCCGAAACCGGTTCGGCCTCGGAAGAGGTGCTGAACTCGGCCAAGACGTTGTCATCCGAAAGCACGCGCCTGCGCGCCGAGCTCGATCGCTTTATGGGCAATATCAGGGCCGCGTAAGGCTCGCCGCGCGTCAGGCGCTTGGCGCCTGAAGACCTCGCTATCGCCTCATACTCCGCTGTCGTCCCGGACAAGCGCGCCCTTAGGCGCGCGCCGATACGGGATCCATACTCCCAACGGATAGTTGAGACGGACGGTGGTAACTCCAAGTCTTCGCCAAACCACTTTCTGTGGTTAGGGGTCCCGGATCTGCGCTTCGCTTGTCCGGGACGACAGCGGGGTAAAGAGCGAGTCTCACTCCCTCCCGAACGTCCGCTTCAACTCCACCTTCGCGCGCTCCAGGTTTTGCGCGAATGTGTCGTCTTTCTGACGTGAGCCATGCGTCAACTCCCTGCGGCTCCATCGGAAACGGACGATCCCAGCGGCTGTTCCCGCGGGAACCCGCCTTTGCCGCAGGCGTTGTCGCAGGTGGCAGGCGGAATGCCGCACCTCCATGATCGGAACGCCCCCGTCCACACCATGTGAACCGGGGCCGCTTCCATTGGTTAGACCCAGCAACGCGATGGAATTGCAGCAAAGCCCAGCGCTGAATTATGGACCTGCAGTCTCTGCGGCGGTCGCGGCTGACCGCATCATCGAGACCAGCATTCCCGCGCGGCTCGATGCGCTGCCGTGGAGCGGCTTTCATACCCGCGTCGTGCTGGCGCTCGGGATCACCTGGATCCTCGACGGGCTCGAGGTGACGCTGGCCGGCGCGCTCTCCGGCGCGTTGAAGCAGAGTCCGTCGCTGCAATTCTCCAATCTCGATCTCGGTATCGCCAATTCCGCGTATCTCGCCGGTGCGGTGCTCGGCGCGCTCGGCTTCGGCTGGCTCACCGATCGCATCGGCCGCAAGAAACTGTTCTTCATCACACTGGCGCTTTATCTCTCCGCGACTGCCGCGACCGCCTTGTCGTGGAATGTCGCGAGCTACGCGCTGTTTCGTTTTCTCACCGGCGCCGGCATCGGCGGCGAGTACACTGCGATCAACTCGACGATCCAGGAACTGGTGCCGGCGCGTTATCGCGGCTGGACCGATCTCGTCATCAACGGCAGTTTCTGGATCGGCGCGGCGATGGGCGCGGTGGCGGCCATTGTGCTGCTCGATCCCGCATTGATCGGTCCCGATCTCGGCTGGCGCCTCGCCTATCTCATCGGCGCGATCCTCGGCCTCGTCGTGCTGTTGATGCGGATGTGGATTCCGGAGAGCCCGCGCTGGCTGATGATCCACGGCCGGCCCGACCAGGCCCACGCCATCGTGGACGAGATCGAGCGCTCGGTGATCGGGCACGACCAGCATGCGAGCGACGGCCGCTTCACGAAAATCCGACTGAAGATGCGCGACCACACGCCGATCAGGGAGGTCGTGCACACGTTGTTCTCCGTCTATCGCCAGCGCTCCCTGGTCGGCCTCGTGCTGATGGTTGCGCAGGCATTCTTCTATAATGCGATCTTCTTCACCTTCGCGCTGGTGCTGACCGACTTCTACGGCATCAGCGCCGAGCATGTCGGTTGGTATCTCCTGCCGTTCGCCGCGGGCAACTTCCTCGGTCCGCTGCTGCTCGGGCGCCTGTTCGACACGCTCGGCCGCCGCGTCATGATTACGTTTACCTACGGCGTGTCGGGCGTGCTGCTGGCGCTCTCGGGCTATCTGTTCTCGATCGGCGCGCTGAGCGCGCAGGGGCAGACCATTGCCTGGATGGTGATCTTCTTCTTTGCCTCGCCCGCCGCGAGCGCGGCTTACCTGACCGTCAGCGAGACGTTCCCTCTGGAAGTGCGCGCGCTGGCGATTGCGGTGTTCTACGCAATCGGCACCGGCATCGGCGGCGTGATCGGGCCCGCGCTGTTCGGCGCGCTGATCGACACGGGATCACGCACCAGCGTGTTCGCGGGCTATTTGCTGGGGGCCTTCCTGATGATCGTGGCTGCGATCGTGGCGTGGCGCTACGCCGTCGCCGCGGAACGCAAATCGCTCGAACAAATCGCGCGGCCGCTTGCCTTTATGGAGTAGACTATGAAATCGGAACTCGCGGAATTGGATCAGAAGCGCCACATGGTTGACGAAGAAGCGCCCGACGCGGTGCCGGTGCCGCATGCGCTCGTGCCGCATCTCGGCGAGACCGCGATCCTGCTCGACATCGACGGCACGCTGCTCGACCTGATGCCGACGCCGCGCGAGGTGTGGGTGCCGCCGGGCCTGTCGGAAACGCTGAACCTGTTGACCGAGCGCACGTCCGGCGCGCTGGCGATGGTCAGCGGCCGTTCGCTCAACGACATCGACCTGATCTTCGCACCCGACGTGTTTCGCGCGGTCGCCGGTCACGGCGCGGAAATGCGCCTGTCGGTGGGCAATGAGGCCGACGACGTGCACGCGCCGCCGATGGACAAGGAACTGAAGCGGCGCCTGGCTGCGATCGCCAAGCTCAGCCCCGGCATTCTGCTCGAGGACAAGGGCTATTCGCTGGCGCTGCATTATCGTCTCGCGCCGCATGCGGAGAAGGCGATCTTCGAAGCCGTCTCGCTGATCCGCGCCGATCTGCCCAATGCGCCGATCGAGGTGCTGCCCGGCAAGTTCGTTTGCGAGATCAAGCATTCCGGCTTCACCAAGGCCACCGGCGTGCGCGAATTGATGAAGCATGAGCCCTTCAAAGGGCGCCGTCCGATCTTCATTGGCGACGACGTTACCGATGAGACCGTGTTCGCGATCATGCCCGACATGAACGGGCTGTCCTTCTCGGTCGGTCGCCGCGCCATCGGCGTCAACGGCCATTTCGATGAGCCGAAGGATGTGCGCGCGTTCCTCGCGCGTCTGCTCGACGACACAAGGTTGGAATAAGGCACCGACACCTCGGGGCCACATTGTCGCTCGCGTCGTTCGCTTGCGCGCGCAATTCATGCTGGGCAACACAGTCACGAAAACTGACTTTGTTGAGCGAAACCGCCGGGTTCCCAGCAGAAAAACTGGTTCCAACGCATGTGCCTGATTTTGGTTTCATTTCGTACAAATGATGGACAGGAACCATATTGATGAACAGCAGTTAAACGGGTTGGAATGAAGGAGGGGACGACCTGTGAATTTAGTCGTCGTTTCAAATCGAGTTGCGCGCGGTAAACCCAACGAGCCGATGACGGGCGGCTTGGCTGCGGCATTGCTTCCCGTGGTGGAACATTCGGGTGCTATCTGGGTGGGTTCGTCGGGCCGTGTGCGCGACGGCCATCAGAAGGAACCGTTCGCCGAGATCGAAGCGCTTGGGTCGGGTGCGATAGCGACGCTGGATCTGCCGGCGGCGCATTACGGCGGCTATTACGAAGGTTTTGCCAATTCGGCGCTGTGGCCGGCGCTGCATTCGCGCAGCGATCTGATCCGCGTCTCGCGCGACGACTATGTCAGCTATCGCGAGGTCAACGCCTTCATGGCGCGCGCCTTGATGCGCTTCCGGAAAGCGAAAACGGCGTTCTGGGTGCAGGATTATCATTTCCTCGCGCTCGGCGCGGAGCTGCGCGATCTCGGCGTCGATGATCCGATCGGCTTCTTCCTGCACACGCCGTGGCCGGTCGTCGCGGTGATGCAGGGCGTGCCCAATCATCGCGAACTGATCACGGCGATGCTGGCCTACGATCTGCTCGGCTTCCAGACCAATGAGGATTGCCAGAATTTCCTTGGCTATGTCGCGAGTGAACTCGGTCTCGCCGTCGAAGACGGCGTCGCGATCTCGCAGCATGGCCGTACGCGTTGCGAGGTCTTTCCGATCGGCATCGATGCGGAAAAGTTCGCGGCTTACGCGGCGAAATCGGCCTCGCATCCCGACGTGTCGCGGCTGCGCCGCAGTCTCAACGGCGAGCGGCTCGCGATCGGCGTCGACCGGCTCGACTATTCCAAGGGTCTCGTCAATCGCATCAGCGCGTTCGACCGGCTCTGGACCGAGCATCCGCAGTTTGCGCGCAGCATCTCGCTGCTCCAGATCGCCAACCCCTCGCGCGGTGCGATCGAGGCCTATGGCAATCTCCAGAACGAGGTCGCGCGTCTCGTCAGCGACGTCAACGGCCGCCACGGCGAGGTCGACTGGACGCCGATCCGCTACCTGAACAAGGGTTTCAGCCAGGCCGTGCTTGCGGGTCTCTACCGCACCGCGCAGATCGGCGTGGTGACGCCGCTGCATGACGGCATGAACCTCGTCGCCAAGGAATATGTCGCCGCGCAGAACCCGGCCGATCCCGGCGTGCTGGTGCTGTCGAAGTTCGCCGGCGCCGCCAACGAGCTCGAAACGGCGCTGCTGGTCAATCCGCACGATATCGACGGCATGGCCCGCGCGATCGCGGTCGCGGCCGCGATGTCGCTCACCGAGCGCAAGATGCGCTGGGACGCGATGATGAAGACGCTGCGCGGCCACACCATCCAGCAATGGTCCGCCGACTTCGTTGCCGAGCTGGAGAAGTGCCGGACCGAGAAGGCCGTCGTCGCGCCGCTCGAGACCCAGCCGCCGCAGGCGCTACGCTGGCTGAAGTCGGCGATATCAGGTGTAAGGTTGATTTAAGCTCTCTTGCTCTCCCCGTTCTCGCGGGGAGAGGTGCTCAATAGCAATACGACACCCCGTCCAGAATCGCGCATTGCCGCTTGTTCGGCGCGTTGGGATCGTCCAGCGGCACCATGCCCTTGCCCTGGCCGACGAACACGCCGGGTCCGA
This sequence comes from Bradyrhizobium sp. MOS001, assembly GCF_004634465.1. NCBI lineage: Bacteria > Pseudomonadati > Pseudomonadota > Alphaproteobacteria > Hyphomicrobiales > Nitrobacteraceae > Bradyrhizobium > Bradyrhizobium sp. MOS001. Next base: position 65,477 of record NZ_SPVJ01000017.1, on the reverse strand, counting down.
CATGCACCGAGCTCTTGTTGCCGATGATCACGCTCGGATGCGGCGAGGCGTTCGAGCGCGTCCCGTCCGGCCAGATGATGGCATCGCCCGAAAGCACCCCGCGCCGCCCGTCGTCGCAACTCACGTCGACGCCCTGCCGGGTGCAGACCTGCGCGGCGGCCGACGCGGCAAAGGCGGAGCCAAGGGCCGAAATCAGGCCCAGCGCGACGATGGTCTTTTGGATGGTCATGGCGTCCCCGGTCGTGTTTGGCGGTCTTGAGTGAATCGTCGCGCCAAACCCGCTTCCGGTTCAGCCTTTGAGCGGTTCCGAAGCGCCAGCTGGCGCCAGATATTGTCTTTCAAATACAATGTCTTACGGAAAATTCACCCGATTTACCCGCGATCTCTTGCAAAATCATCGGCTCCCCTTCAAGAGAGGGCGCTCCGGAGAGATGGCCGAGTGGCTTAAGGCGCACGCTTGGAAAGCGTGTGTGCGGGAAACCGTACCGTGGGTTCGAATCCCACTCTCTCCGCCAGCTCCTATCGAATGTTAGGTAGATCTCTGTTTTCGACGGTCGACCCCCGGCTTGCTTCTGGGCGCGGCAGGGGTTGGAAAGCGAGATCCTTTCTGAATTCGGTCGAGAGCCGAGCTTAACTGCGCTTGCCTCTGTTTCTGCAGCCTTCACACCCGTGCGCTGTCGTTATCGGTGGTGCCTGCTCCGACGGCGCCCGGCGCGGTGCCGAAACGCCGGCGGAAGCCGCGCGCAAAATGCGTGTAGTCGCGAAAGCCGCAGGCGTAGGCAATATCGCTGAGCGGCTGACCTGTCTTCATCAACGCGCGGCGTTCGATCAGACGCGCCGCATGATCCAGACGGGCCGAACATATGTAGTGACCGCATGTCGACCCACGGACCGTGAACAGTTTCTGCAAATAGCGCAGTGAAATTCCCGCCTCGGCAGCCACCTCCCGCGGAGAGATGTCCGGATCGGCAAAGCGGTCCTTTATGATGCCGCAGACGCGCATGAACAGCTTGTCGTTGTGACGCGAGCCAAGCGGGGCGGGAGGTGCAAACAGTGCGCCGAGGAGATCGTAGACCACCAGATGCATAAAGTTATCAGTCGACGCGAACGCCGGTTCTGCATCGCTGATCGGGTCAAGAGCGAGTTGACAAAGCAGACGTGACGCTTGCGCCTGCCGAGGACCGCACACGCCACCTTGCGGTTCGAAGCCGAGATGCGACGCCAGCTTCTGGCGCGGCACTTGCACACCAAGCCATCGCGCGCTGTCTTGGGCCCGCGAGATGAATGTCACGGGCTTTGTGGAATCGAGCAGGACGACATCGCCAGCAGTGATATTTACGACTCGGTCGTTGTGAATGATAATCGATTCGCCGGTATCCTGAACTGTGACGAAATAGTACTCCATATTATCACGGCGAATGTCCTGTTCCGTCCGCTCAAGGCGGGTAGCGCTGCAGGTGAGATCCACTGCAGCGAATCCGAAGAGGCGCCGCGTGCGCACCTTGCTGGCGAAGATGTTGGTTTCGCGAGCAGGAGTAAACCATCCCCAATCCTCGCGCATTGCAGCTCGGAAACCGTCATAGTCCAATTCTGGAGCGCTGAGAAAATCGTCGCTCGGGTGCATCATCGCCTCCGCGGGTCTTGGTAAAGCGAGTCTTGGCAAGCCTAATCGCACGGTTTGTAATGGCCCGCGCCGAAACCACGGGTAGACGTTTGATCAAGCTAGCGTGGCCCGGGACGGGTCCCACTCAACTCTGCGTCACGCCAAATCACGCCCCCGAGATCGTGTCAGCATGGCCGCGAGGCGCGCCAGGCGGTGCGCGTTCGTACGGACGATTGGGCGCGATCGTCTCACGACACCTGCGGTCCAGCCGCCTAGATTCCGATCATCGTAGTCACGCTTTGACGAGAATCGGAGACAACAATGATTGCAGAAGTTCAGAATACAATGACGCTAACGGGAAACCGGGCTCTTGTGACCGAGCAGGCAACGCAAAACGAGTCCGATCCTGCCTCGGCAGTTGGGCGGCCTGGAATTCCGGTTCCGCTTCATTGTTTGCCAGTGACGGATGCCACCGTTCTTGAGTTGTACGAATATGTTTTCGCGCCTTGGGTGAAAATGCTCGGCCTTCGCGAGTTCAAGGTCTGCCCGGGCATCGTGTCCGCGATGCTTCCACAAAATGATGCGCTCAAATTGTCAAGCTGCGCGGTATGTGGCCAGGCAATTATGGCGGCCATTGACTCGGTTGCATCACTGTCTGTGGGCACGACGGGGCTCATCACTAAAGGCACCGTGTATCAGCACACTCACTTCCTGCGTCCAGCCGTCAACGATGACTATCATGTAAGAGCAGAAGTATTGCGCTTTGGCAAAGCGTCGGCCTTCACGGAAACCCGCGTTTCGTTTGCGTCGACGGGAAAGTTGGTTGCGCACGCCAGCCTGGAATTCGCCTTCTGACTCGCATCCAAGGCTTCATCACTCCAGCCCGCCGCTCCCGACGTCTGTTCAAGCTCGTTCTCGGACATCCCGGTCGCGGTACCCCGCCAGTTCCTGACCAGCCATACCGGCTGATCATCTCGCATTGACCCGCAACCCTCATCACCGGAGTCAAACCATGACCAGGACTATTCTCATTACCGGCACATCGAGCGGCTTCGGCCGCGAAACCGCGGAAAAGCTGGCGCGCGACGGCTATCGCGTGTTTGCCGCGATGCGCGACATCGCCGGCCGCAATCGCAGCCACGCCGACGCGCTGCGGAGCCAGAAAATAGGCGTCGTGGAACTCGACGTTACCGATGACGGCTCGGTCGATCGCGCCATTGCTTCTATCCTCGCCGAGGCCGGCAAGATCAACGTGCTGGTCAACAACGCCGGCATTGCGTCGGTCGGCGTAACCGAAGCCTTCACGGCGGATCAGGCGAAGGCGATCTTCGACACCAACGTCATCGGGTTCCTCCGCGTTACGCGGGCAGTGCTGCCTTCGATGCGTCGGGAGCGCGAAGGCCTCATTATCAACATGGGCTCGGTCCTCGGCCGGGTGACGTTCCCCTTCGTCGGCATCTACGGCGCGAGCAAGATGGCGATCGAAGCTTTGACCGACAGCATTCGGCTGGAGGTCTCCCAACTCGGCGTAGACGTGGTGGAAGTTCAGCCTGGCGCTTACCCGACAAGCCTGTACTCGAGCATCCAGAGGCCTGCCGACGGCGACATCACGAAGTCCTACGGCGAGGTCGGCCAGATTCCCGACGCCATTTACAAGACCTTCACGTCAATGTTGCAGGGAAAGGACGCTCCGAAGCCTCATGACATTGCCGAGGCCGTCGCCAAGCTCGTCGGCCAGGCGAAGGGCAGTCGCGCCGCTCGGACGGTGGTGGGCACGTCGTTCGGTGCTGACAAGATCAATGCCGACATCGCGCCCGTCCAGAGGGCCGTCGTCGACGGTCTGGGCCTCGGGCATCTCGAAAAACTCGCGTGATGGAGCGTTCCGGGTCGGCGCCTGCCGTCGACCCGTCCTCACGCGGCAGCACGCTGGCGGGCGCGCCCTGCCAGGAATAGGCCCTCGAAAGAATGAAGAAGCCAGGACGAATATCGCCAAAGCTTAACAAGGAGAGCTCAAATGCCTCTGTGGCATATTTACTGTCCGGAAAATGCGTACTCAGCCGAGGACAAGTGCGCGCTTGCGACGCGTATCACGGACCTCTACGCGGATGTCGGCTTGCCCCGGTTCTATGCAAGCGTTGTCTTTCACGAATTGCCAAGGAACTCGTTCTTTATCGGTGGAAAGGCAGCGAACGATTTTGTCAGGATTTGGATTGATCAGATTGCTCGCGCAACTGCTCCCGAGCGGCGAGCGTGGTGGCTGGAGCGCGTCAACACTACGCTCAATCCCTTCACACGAGAGCGGGGTTATGGCTGGGAGGTCCACATTGACGAAACGCCAATCGATTTCTGGACCATCCAAGGAATGAAGCCGCCTGACCCCGATTCTGAGGCTGAAAAGCACTGGGTCAAAGAGGACCGCCCGTCAGCATATACCTGAGTGTGGGCGCAACCTTCAGCGAGCTGATCGCGGCGATGGGTATCAATCCGCCAAGCTTCGGCGGCGCGAACGCCAAAATGCCGAAAGGCGCCGGGCGGACGTAATACCGCCCGGCCGGCTCGTCGCAGTGTTCTTCAGCCTCGACGCTTTACAGGTTTTATGTCGCAACCCAAAGGAGATCGCTATGTCGATCCGTAGCCTGCTTGTTGCCGCAGCATTCGCCTCTCTGCAGCCCGCCCACGCCGATGGCCTGCGTCCGATTGATGCCATGAGCGTCGACGTTGGCGAACTGTCCGGTGTCGCCTACTACACCGTAGAGCGCGACGGATTCCATGTCGTAACGACCCTTGCACAGGGCATGACGGGAACGCCGATCCGTGTTGTGTGTGTTCTTGCCCCGGGTCAGAGCGTGGCGTTCTCAACACCGCACCAGGTAAATGCGCTCGAAATCAGCCGGAACGGCGACAGCGTGCTCGTCCGCAAGGTGAAATCGGTCTCGAACTAATTTCCGGCGAAATGGCGCCTTCCCAGCGAACGGGAAGGGCGATGAGCGTGATCAGCGGCAGAGCGGTCCATCGCATTTTCGCCGAACCTGCTCCACCCGATCTATTTGAATTAGGAGTAGCCGAACATGAAGGAAGCCATTCTGCGCTCCGGCATCGACCGTCGTACCCTGCTCATGACGTTGGCGTTGCTTCCAGCCCTATCCGCGCCGCCGTTATCCGTCTCCGCGTCGGCCCTGACCGCTTCGCGGCGCGACGTGGCAGTGAGCGGTGCGTGCCAGTACCGGTGAAAGGGCGCCGGCGGCTCACGACATCCAGCTTCCAGAGTCTTAGCTTCATTCACAGCATCGAATCTAAATCGTGTTTGGAAGACAAATGCCCCTGTCAGTCATATGGCTCGTCACGTCCTTTGCGATCAGGCTGCTAGTCGTTCACTTCAAGCTCGCCATCCTTCTCAGGTCTCGCGCGAAGGCGCGTTTTCGGGGGCCGGGCGCCCAAGGGCGAGAGAGCGGGCGAGACGTCGTCCTGGCTGATGAAAACCTCCCGCCAAATGGATACCCGTGCGGACCATCTCCTGCCCGCACGAACAGTCGCTTGCGGCTGAAGTGAAAGCGTTGAAACCGAGGGAACATTCGCCATGCTTGGCTTAATGATGCAAACTCCGTTGCTCCTGTCGTCCATTCTCATGCACGCGGCGCGCTCCTTTCCCGATGTCGAGATCGTCTCCCGAACTCCCGACAGGCCCGATCACATCACGAACTACAGCGGCCTTCTCGAGCGCAGCTCTCGGCTCGCAAATGCATTGGATTCGATCGGCATTAAGCCAGGCGATCGCGTGGCGACCTTAGCCTGGATTAGCTATCGGCATCTGGAGCTATACTTCGGCATTTCCGGAATGGGAGCTGTTTGCCACACGATCAATCCAAGGCTGTTCGCGGACCAGATCATATACATCATCAACCACGCCGAAGATGCGATTGTATTCTTCGATCTGGCTTTTATCGATCTCGTACACTCTTTAATGCCGCAATGTCCGACTGTTGAAGCGTGGATATATCTGGGCGAGGCTGGCGACGCAAAGCTCGTGGGAGCCAAAGGCTTCCCATCCTATGAAGGATTTCTCTCCGGGTGCTCGGAAGCCTATGCATGGCCGGAGTTCGACGAGAACACGGCATGCGGACTGTGCTACACGTCGGGAACGACAGGAAACCCAAAGGGTGTGCTGTATAGCCATCGCAGCGCCGTGCTGCATTCCTGCGCCGCAGCGCTCCCAGACGCTTGTCGCATTTCTCTGGATGACACGGTCGCGCTTGTCTCGCCGATGTTCCACGCAATGTCTTGGGGAATGCCGTATTGTGCAACGGCGAGGGGTTCGAAGCTGGTGATGGCCGGCCAAAACGTCGACGGTGAGAGCCTGCACAGGTTGTTCGAGGACCACGGGGTGACTTTCGCCGGCGGCGTGCCGACGGTCTGGCTGGGCTATGTTCGATACCTGCAAAGCGCCGGCGTGAAGCCGACGACGCTCAATCGCGCGCTGATCGGTGGCACGGCATGTCCGGCCGCCCTGATGGAAACGCTGCAGGACGAATACGGAGTAGAAGTTCTGCATGGCTGGGGCATGACGGAAACCAGCCCGCTCGCGACGATCTCGAAGCCACTGCGCAAGCACATGACCTCGTCGAGAGCTGAACGGCGGTCTCGCCAGGTCAAACAAGGACGTGCGCTTTTCGGGGTCGAAATCGGCATTCGCGATGGCAACAACAGAAAACTCCCCCACGATGGCAAGGCCGTTGGCGACCTCGTGGTTCGGGGGCCCTGGATTGCCCGCGCTTATTACAAGATGCCGGAAAGCGAGCGTGCCGATGGCTGGTTTTTCACGGGTGATGTCGTCACGATCGACAGCGACGGTTATATGCAGGTTACGGATCGCTCGAAGGACGTCATCAAGTCCGGAGGCGAATGGATATCGTCTATCGAACTCGAAAACCTGGCGATGACCCACCCCGAAATCGTCGAAGCGGCGGTGATTGGTATTGCGCATCCAAAATGGGACGAACGCCCGCTCGTGCTTGCGGTCCGGCGCCAGGGATCGAGGCTCAAGGCGCAAGATCTCCTGACCTTTTACGAGGGCAAGATCGCGAAGTGGTGGATGCCGGACGATGTTCTGTTCGTCGACGAGCTTCCGCACGGGGCGACCGGAAAAGTCCTGAAGACCAAATTGCGCGAGCTTTACGGAAACCGCGATTTCGCCGCGATCAGCCAGACGGGCAACCCGCCCGCCGCCGAAGCCAACGGAGGTTCCTATGTCAGTCCGCAGCTCGCTTCTCGCAGCCGCCGTCACCTTCGCCTCACTCGGAGCCGCACACGCTAACGGCCTGCGGCCGATCGAGGGCCTGAGCATCAATCTCGGCGATGTATCCGGCGTCGCCTACTGCACGGTCGAGCCCGATGGATTCCGCGTCGTCACGACTCTTGCACAGGGTGCAGCGGGAACGCCGATCCGCTTTGTGACAGTACTGGCGCCCGGTCAGCGCGTTGTTGTCTCAACGCCATACCAGGCACCCGCGCTCGAAATCAGCCGAAAAGGGCGACGAACTGCTCGTCCGCAGGGCGAGCACGTTCTCCAATTGACTGTCAATTGGCACGCAAGCGCCGACGTGAAGGAGCCAAAGATGTCCGCGATTCATCTCCGCCAGCTATTTGGACGGCGCAGGCAGGATCGGCTTTCAAGTCGGGATCAAGCCTGATCCGCGATAGCTTTCGATCAGCACATCGAACAGTTTCAGGTCGGCGCGGCTCCGCGCCATCAGCTGCGCGCCGGCAACGGCCGCGTAGATCGCGCGCGCCCTTGCTTCACGCTTGCTGGCGGGAACTGAAGCTGCGGCGAGCATCCTGGTCAGCCACGCCACGTTGACATCGACGAACGCCTGCACCTCGGTTTTCACGGCGTCCGGCAGATCATCATATTCGGCCGCCATGAAGCTGTAGAGGCACATGCGATTGTCCTGCTCGAGCGATCGACGAAAAAGTCCCGGATAGGCCCGGAGCGCTTTTCTTGGATCTCCGTTCGCTTTTGAAAGAGCTTCGAGGTTCGCCGCCGTATCCTCCCAGTAGCGTCTCGCAACCGCGGCCCCGAGCTCAGCCTTGCCGGGGAAATGATGATAGATGCTCGCAGCCTTGACGCCGACTTCAGCCCCGATGTCGCGGAAGTTCAACCCGCCATACCCGTGGGCCTGCGCTGTCCTGCGCGCCGCGGCCAGGATTGCTTCCCTCGCATTTTCGCTCATCGTGATCACCTCAACGTGTCCCTACCAAATGACAGGTAGGGATTGAAGTCCATAAATGCGAGAGACATGTCCAGCCTACCAAATGGCAGGTAGGACAGATATGATGGATAACATCGTTGGAATGGACGCCACGCGCATCGCCCAGCTGATCGCTCAACGGGAGCTTTCGCCGGTCAAGGTCATGCAGGCGCATCTCGACCGCATCGCGGCGGTCAATCCCAAGCTGAATGCGATCGTGACGCTGGCCGACGGCGCGATGGAAGGCGCCAGGACGGCCGAAGCGGCGGTGATATCGGGCGCCCAGCTCGGCCCTCTCCATGGCGTTCCGTTCACGGTCAAGGATGGGATCGACACGGCGGGTGTGCTGACACAGCGCGGCTCGCCGATTTTCAGGGGGCGCGTGCCTGACACTGATGCCACCGTCGTGGCCAGGCTGAAGGCCGCCGGCGCCATTCTTATCGCAAAGACGAACCCGCCCGAATTTTCCTATTCGATCGAAACCGACAATCTCCTGACGGGCCAAACCAACAACCCCTGGAACCTCGACTACACGCCGGGCGGATCGAGCGGCGGTGAATCCGCTGCCATCGCAGCGGGCATGTCGCCACTCGGTGTGGGCAGCGATCTCTCGATCTCTTTGCGCGGCCCGGCAGCGCATACCGGTGTCGTCGGATTCAAGGCCACTCACGGTCGAATGCCGATGACGGGCCACTGGCCCCGGGTGCCGCGCCGTTTCTGGCACATCGGTCCGATGGCGCGTTCGGTTCGCGATGTGGCGCTCGCTTATTCCTTGATGGCAGGACCTGACGGTGCCGACGGCTTCTCGGTCAGCTCGCCCAGCCTCGATACAGGGGTAGGTACGAAATCGACCCGTGAGCTTCGTGTGGGCTGGCTGGCCTCCCCGGGCTTCTTCGGACCAACCGATCCGGAGGTGGTCGCGACCGTGAAGGCAGCGGCGCATGCACTGAGGAATGCAGGCTGCCACGTTGAGGAGGTCCGGTTGCCGGTGCTGGAGCAGACCGATGCCAACAGCGTCCTCTGGCAGCTCCAGCAGATGGAATCCCGGCGCGAGTTCGAGAAGGTCACCGCCGGCCATGAGGCCGAGATCTTCAGGCACGCCAAACTGGTCCTTGATGCACCTGATACGCCGATCGTCGACTTCGTCGCCGCCGAGCAGGCCATAGAGCGCCTTCGCGACAGCTTCGCCGAATACTTCCAGCGGTACGATGTGCTGCTATGTCCGGTGACCCCGTTCCCGGCGACCAAACACGGTCTCAAGGACCTCGTGGTCGATGGCGTGACGGTTTCGCCCTTCCACGTGATGAGCGCGACATCACCGTTTAGCCTGACGGGAATGCCCGCGCTATCAATGCGGTTTAGAACGAGCCATGATGGCCTTCCGATCGGCGTGCAAATCGTCTCCTCCTGGTTGGCGGAATCGACGACGCTCAAGATCGCCTCGCTCCTCGAGGAGGTTAGCCCCGTTCGCGACCTTCATCCGACTATCTGACGATGAGAGGGCGGGATTCATCCCGCCCTCCCCTGAGAGCATCCACCATGAAGGATGAGCTGACGATATCGCGGCTTGCTCAATCAACCGACGGTCACGTTCAATTGCGTCGCAAATCCTGATGAGCTCCGGTCATTGTTGCCGTCCATAGGTTCGCTATCGGTTGCCGCTCCCTTCCCTTATGAAGTTCCCGCGCGCGCCGGACCATCACCGGAAGCAGGACGTCATGAAGGCACACAGCAGCGCTCTCGAAGAGGCCGAGAAGGATGATCAGAATGAACATTCAAGTCTCGCTCACACCGACGCGCAGCCGATCGACCTGAATTCCCTGCAGACATTCGTCGCTGTCGTGCGCGCCGGCGGATTTGCGGCGGCAGCCCGCGAAACCAACACGCCGAGGTCGTCCGTCAGCTTGCGCATCCGCAGCCTGGAGGCGGCGCTCGGTGCGCGGCTCTTCAAGAGGTCCACGCGCGCTTTTGCCCTCACGGCCGCAGGACGAGAACTCTACCAGCGTTCGGCTGGCGCGCTTGCCCTGCTTGTCAACGCGATCCGGGGGGTAAGCGGTGCTGACGACCCATATGCCGGCGAAATCCGCATCACGCTGCCGGCCGACTTTCCGGTCAGGATCGTGGCAGCCGCGATCGGGGATTTCAGAAACGATCACCCCAATGTGCGCTTTGAGGTGTCGCTCACTAACGACGTGCTCGATCTCATCTCCCGGGATATTGATATTGCGCTCCGCATCGGAGCGGCCAATCCTCAGGAAGCCCTGATCAAGGGCGCAATCGACATGAAGTTTGGTCTTTATGCGAGCGCAGACTATGTGAGCAGTCACGGGATCCCCGTCGATATTCGCGACGCGTCGACCTTGATCGGGCCATCGAGGCCGGAATTGCTGCGCCTTCTATCCCGCTCCTTGCCGGGCGGGGCGACGTGGCCCGCCTTTCATGTCGCGGTCGACTCCTTCGCTCTTGCTCGTGAGCTTGTGCTGAATCACCAGGGGATTGGTCTGCTTCCGGAAGCCCTCTGCAGAGTGGAATATGCATCGGGGCTCGTCGTGCCGGTTTTGCCAGAGCAGTTCTCCGGGACGATCCGCCTGCATCTCACATATCCGTCGCGGGCCGATCTGAGCGCCAAGGTCGCGGATTTTACCCGTGTGTTCGAGCGACAGCTTGCAGCTGCGGGGCGGTGATTTCCGTAGTTGTCGTTGTTCATGCCGACAGTTTGAGGTGGACCGTTCGGGCAGCAGAACTGGTCTTCGGGAAACTCCGATGCCAATTGGCCAGAACTACAGCCGCTGTGGCTTGCGGAAGGGGACTAATCCGCAGCCCTCCCGCATGCAATCTACTGAGCTCCGAAGTCAATGGAGCCTTGGCCCATGCAGAGCGTCATCACGACGAAGTTCGAAACGACCGAATTTGCCGGTCTCACGACGAAAATTATCAATCCGCAGGAAAGCCCGTTCACGGTGCTGGACATGACCATCAAGCCGGGCTTCGGGGCACCCGCCCACATCTCCGAGGAGGAGGACAAGCTGTTTGTCCTCCTGGAGGGCCAGGTGAAATACCTCGTGGGAGACCAGACCGAGGTCGCTGGACCCGGTTCGCGGATTCTCGTGCCGAGAGGAGTTGTTCACGGCTTCACCAATGAGGGGCCGGCCGACGCGAGACACATCCTCGTCTCCACGCCGCGTCGTCACGAGGAATTCTTCCGCGATCTGCACAGGATCCCCGAGCCGCGCGAGCAGCACATGGACATGCTGCCGACGATCGCAGCGCGCAACGGCCAACGGATAGTTGGTCCGCTCCCATGACACGATGGGCAGCACCGAACGCGCGTATCGCCGCGATTTCGACGTCCCTAGGCCACCCTCCACCTCCCGTCCCCCGCGCGCTTCAGCGCGGGGTCGCTCACCCGCACATGCTCGGCCAGGAAATCGATGAACGCGCGCACGCGCGCGGGCAGGGGCGCGGTGTGGCCGACATAGACGGCGTGGATGTCTTCGCGGTCGCCGGGATTGTAGCTTTGCAGCACCGGGACGAGGCGGCCCGATTCGATGTCGGGGCCGATGTGGAAGAGGGCGAGGCGGGCGAGGCCGACGCCGCCGAGGGCGAGGCGGCGGGCGATCTCGCCGTCGCTGGCGCGCGCGGCCGGAGGCGGCATGGCTTCCTCGGTGCGGTCGCCGCGCCGGAATGGCCAGCCGTCGCGGATGCGCGGAAAGGTCCAGCCGATGCCGCGGTGCTCAGTGAGATCCGCCGGCGTCTTCGGCGTGCCGAAGCGCGCCAGATAGTTTGGGGTGCCGACGACGACCATGCGGCTGGTGCCGAGCTTTCGCGCGACCAGGCGTGAAGCTTTCAGCGGCCCGACGCGGATGGCAATATCGGCCCGTTCCTGCATCAGGTCGATCAGCGTGTCGGTCAGCACGAGGTCGAGTGTGACCTCGGGATGGCGTTCGAGGAAGCGGGGAATCAGCGGTAGGACGTGCAGCATGCCGAAGGGAATGTTGCAGTTGACCGTGAGGCGGCCGCGCGGCGCAGCACCTGAAGCCGCCTCGCGCTCGGCCTCTTCCATCTCTCCGAGAATGCGCACGGCGCGCTGGTAGAAGGCCTGGCCCTCCTCCGTGAGCGTCAGCTTGCGCGTGGTGCGGTTGATCAGCCGCGAGCCGAGGCGCGTCTCCAGCCGCGAGATCAGCTTGCTGACGCCCGACGGCGTCAGGCGCAGTTTTCGCGCGGCCTGGGTGAATCCGCCGAGATCGACGACGCGGACGAAAACCTCCATCTCGGCGGAGCGGTTGGTGTCGAAACGGGCCATATTGAATTCACGTCACAAATGATTGGATTGCGGACATCCTAATGGTTTTGCTGCGCTGCGGCTATCTGCGTGGCTCGTCCCTCGCATTGGAGCCACGCATGCCTCCCGCCGTCCTCGCCCTCACCGCCGGTGCCTTCGGCATCGGCACCACCGAGTTCATCATTATGGGCCTGTTGCTCCAGGTCGCCGCGGACATGCATGTCTCCGTGCCGGTCGCGGGGCTGCTGATCTCCGGCTATGCGCTCGGCGTCTTCGTCGGCGCGCCTGTGCTGACGCTGGCGACGCGGCGGATGCCGCGGAAAACCGTCCTTCTCGCCCTGATGGCGATCTTCACGCTCGGCAACGCGGCTTGCGCGCTGGCGCCGAACTACGAATGGCTGATGGCGGCGCGGGTGCTGACCTCGCTCGCCCACGGCACCTTCTTCGGCGTCGGCTCGGTGGTCGCCACCAGCCTCGTCGCGGAGGACAAGCGCGCGTCGGCGATTGCGACCATGTTCATCGGCCTGACGGTCGCGACGCTCCTGGGCGTGCCCTTCGGCGCCTGGTTCGGCCTGATGCTCGGCTGGCGCGCGGCATTCTGGGCGGTGACGGTGATCGGCGTGATCGCCTTCGCAGTGGTGGCCACATTCGTGCCCGGCCATGTCGGCAATGGCGACAAGCCGATCTCGCTCTCCGAGGAGATCGCGGTGCTCGGCCGGCCGCAGGTGCTGCTCGGCCTTGCCATGACCGTGTTCGGCTTTGCCGGCCTGTTCGTCGTTTTCACCTATATCCAGCCGATCCTGACGCGCTTCGCCGGTTTCTCGGAAGCCGCGGTGTCGCCGATCCTGCTGGTGTTCGGTGCAGGTCTCGCGATCGGCAACGTCGCCGGCGGCAAGCTCGCCGATCGTGGCCTCGCGCGTGCCCTGATCGGCACGCTCGCTGCGCTCGCCATCGTGCTGCTTGGCCTTGCCGCCATGCTGTCGGTCAAGATCGCAGCCATCGCCCTGATCCTGCTGCTCGGCATCGCGGCCTTTGCGACCGTCGCGCCGCTCCAGCTTCGCGTGCTGGAAGCCGCCGGCCCCAGCGGCCGTACGCTCGCGTCCAGCCTCAACATCGCCGCCTTCAATCTCGGCAACGCGCTCGGCGCCTGGGCGGGCGGCGTCACCATCGACCGCGGGCTCGGTCTCTCCGCGCTGCCGCTGGTCGCGGCCGGCATCACGGCCGTCGGTCTCGTGCTTGCGCTATGGAGCCTTCAGCTCGATCGAACGCAGTCCGCAGTCGCGGCGTGCCCGGCGGAATAGGAGAATGATCATGGAATATCGCAATCTCGGCGCTTCCGGCCTCAGGGTACCCGTCCTCAGCTTCGGCACGGGCACGTTTGGCGGCGAAGGCCCGCTGTTCTCGGCCTGGGGCCGCAGCGGCGCTGACGAAGCGCGCAGGCTGGTCGATATCTGCCTCGAGGCCGGCGTCAATCTGTTCGACAGCGCCGATGTCTATTCGAACGGCGCGTCAGAGGAAATCCTCGGCGCCGCGATCAGGGGACGCCGCGACAAGGTGCTGATCTCCACTAAGATGAGCCTGCCGATGGGCGACGGTCCGCTCGATGCCGGCTCTTCGCGATATCGTCTGGTCGCCTCGGTCGAAGCAGCGCTGCGGCGGCTCGGCACCGATTACCTCGATCTGCTCCAGCTCCATGCCTTCGATGCGTTCACGCCGATCGAGGAGGTGCTGTCCACGCTCGATACGCTCGTACGTGCCGGCAAGCTGCGCTATGTCGGTGTTTCCAATTTCGCCGGCTGGCAGCTGATGAAGTCGCTCTCAATTGCCGAACGGCACGGCTGGCCGCGCCATGTCGCGCATCAGGTCTATTATTCGCTGCTCGGCCGCGACTATGAATGGGAACTGATGCCGCTCGCTCGCGACCAGGGCGTCGGCGCGCTGGTCTGGAGCCCGCTCGGCTGGGGCCGGCTCACCGGCAAGATCCGGCGCGGCGAGCCGCTCCCTGCGAACAGCCGTCTGCACGCCACCGCGCAGTTCGGCCCGCCCGTGGATGATGAGCGTCTCTATGCCATCGTCGACGTGCTTGATACGATCGCCGCGGAGACCGGCCGCACCGTGCCGCAAATCGCGATTGCCTGGCTGCTGTCGCGTCCGACCGTATCCTCGGTGATCATCGGTGCCCGCGACGAAGCGCAATTGCGCGACAATCTCGGCGCGGTTGGCTGGTCGCTGAGCGCTGCGCAGATCACGCGTCTCGACGAGGTCAGCGCCGTGATGCCGCCTTATCCCTACTACCCCTATCGCATCCAGGAAGGCTTTACGCGCCTCAATCCGCCGCTGGTGTGACGAACGACTAGTAAAAAGCCGCGATCGCCGTCGCGATTCCCGCTGGAAGATTCGGCTCGTTCTTCAGCGTGTCCAGAAACGCGGGATCGCCTGATACCGTGAGGCCATCCAGCTTGATCGGGTGCAGCGGCTCGGCCGCTGCCGCCACCGCCGCCAAATCCGGACCGGTCCTGACGCCGTTATATTCCAGCCGCGGGCGGAGCTGGACATTGTTGCCGAACTGCTCGTCGAGCGCGAGGCGCCATCCAGTGCGTGACACCGCTCCGCGGGCGATCGCATCGCTCATGGCGAGGCTGTGCGGCTGCAAGGTGCCGAGATTGCCGAGCGCGGCACGGAGGCGGCTCGTCGCCTCCGCCAGCGTGATCCTCTCGATCCCGGGATCCTGGTCGGGCGAGGTGAAGTCGATCACCCGCGCGCTGCTGCCGATCTTGAGCGCCTCGCCGATTCCGCCCGCCTTCTGCATGACCGTCTTCGTCCCATAACGGGCTCGTCCGCCGATGGTGACCAGAACGATGTCCTGCTCGCGCGATTTGATCAGATGAGCGTACGGATCGCCGGTGACTCCTTTCACGACCAGAAGGTCGGCGAACTTGCCATTGGCAATCGTTCCCAGCTTCGTATCCCACTTGAGGATCGCGGCCGGATTGCGCGTCGCCATCGAGACGATGTCGTAGTCGCTGAAGCCGAGATTGAAATGCGCGGACACGACCTTGGCCGCCTTCAGCTCGCCGAGCAGGTTCTTGCTGCCGGACGGCGACCAGTCAGAACCGAGCGCAATGGTGAGGCCGGCCGTGCGCGCGGCAACGACATTGGTCGTCTTTCCGTAGAGCAGGAGATTGCTCAGGGGCGACCAGACGACCTTGGCATGGTTTTCGGCCATCGTTCCGAAGTCGGTCGCATCGAGTGCCGTGCAATGAATGCCGGCGAGTGACGGCTCGATCGCCCAATCTCCCTCGGAATTGCGCAAGGCGAGGAAGTGGCTATGCGCCTTGGTATCGATGCCTTCGCTGAGATGCAGCAGGAAGCACGATGACGATTTCAACTCGTTGTCGAACTTCGCCCAATCCTCGGCATCGATGTCGGGAATCTTCGAGTGTGCCCGCGGCAGATCGGGCGGGCTGCCGATCTCGGCGGCGCGCAACGCGCCTTTGTAATATTTATGGATCGTGCCGCTCCAGTTCGACAGCGTGATCCCCTGGCTCGTCGTGGTGCCGGCGACCATGCACTTGGCTTCGACATAGCGGACCAGGGCCGGCAGCAGCGAGCCGTCGTCGGCCAGCGCGATCGCGCTCATCGGGCCGGTCACCGACGTCTTGTACGATTTGGCGTTCTGCCATTGGTCGCGATTGCCGTAGGGCTGCGGCACGCGCCAGAGCGGCAGGATGTTGTAGCTCAGGTGATTATGCAGCTCGATCAGGCCAGGATAGATGGTGCCGCCGGTCGCCACTGCAACGACGGCCTCGAAGCCTGCCGGGGCCGGCTGTCCCTTGGGTACGATCGCCGCGATGCGATTGTCCTCGATGAAGATCGTCCCGCTCTTGATGACGTCGCCCTCGGCGGTCATCGTCACGATCCGCCCGCTCAGGGCCCATCGTTTCGGGTTGGCAGCCGGGCTCATGGGATCACTCCGTCGGGGATGGTGATCGTGATCGTGCGCCGCTTGGTGGCCGCGTCGGCGCCCTGGCGCACGGCCCATGGCGTGTCTCCGCGCATCCACGCCGGCAGTCCGGCGGGAAGATCCATTGCGATGATGTCGAAGAGCTCGGTCGGCTTGAAGGCGTCCCCATACGGCACGAGCGTCGTCGGCACGTCGGGATGCTGGAGCCCAGGCGCGAGAGCCGCGAGCGCGGCATTCCACTTGGTCAGCATGATCTTGGTGTTCGCGGCCCGCGTCGCGTTATCGTGGGCCGAGCTTTCCGGCCAGGTCGGGTGCGTTATATGCTGATAGGCGAGGGTCTTGTAGGCCTCGCCGTCGGACGTCTTGAGCCAGGCCTTCCACGCCTCGTCGGCGAGGCCGCCGAGTGAGACGACGGCTTCGATATTGCCCGGCGCGAGTACGGCCTTGAACCATTTGTTGCGATACTCGACGATCCCCGGCTCGTTCTTGTGCTTGTTGCCGCCGCTCTGCCCGTAGACGCTGTACAGGAAGGTGTTCACCATCACGTAGCTCCGCGTGATGCCGAGCTTCGCCAGGAAACCTTGCGTCCGGCGGCCCGCAGTGCCGACCAGAATTCTGCGCACGATCGTCTCGTGCTGGGCGGGATCCTGACCGACGACGAGCACACGCGCCGATCCGTCGAGCCGGCCGCGGTGAAAGATCGGCCCCCATTCAATCCGGAAATCGTCGGGATCGTAGGTTTCAGCGGCCGGATAGTCGGCGCACAGATCGCGGAAGGGTTGCTGATCGTATCCGCTGTCGAATTCCACGAGCATGGCAAATGCTCCGATGCGTCGCTGTCAGAATAGCTAGGTCAAAAACCTAATCGCCATGGCACAATCTTGATGGCACAATCTTAGCGGTGGTTTGTTCCACCATTCAACCAGTATATGGGTCAGGAGAGCGGGGCCAAAGGTTCATGCGCGTCTCTCGCGCCGGCCCGTGGCAGAGCGTCGCGGCGACGCGCCATGCAGAAACGCGCCTGTACACGCTCGCGTGATCTCCATAACCTCCGCCGCGCAATTTTTTGGAGATGCGGCGTGGCGAAGAAGACGGCGACGAAGAAGAAAAGTGTTGCAAGGAAAGTAACGAAGACCTCGGTCAAGACGAGCACCGCCCGCAAGATGGCCGTTGCGAAGGCGGTCAAGAAGACGGTCAAGAAGCCGGCACCGCGTAAGGCGGCCACGGCACGCCGTCCGAAAGGTCCGGTCTGGCAATGGTCCGCGGTCGACACCGCAGCCGCGATCCGCAACGGCGCGATCTCCGCGGTCGAGACCGTCGAAGTGCATCTCGAACGGATGCGCGCCGTCAATCCGCGGCTGAACGCGGTTGTCGTCGATCTCAGCGAGGAAGCGCTGAAGGCTGCGCATGCGGCCGACAAGCAGCGCGCCAGGGGCGGCGCGCTCGGCCTGCTGCACGGCGTGCCCATCACGATCAAGGAGAATGTCGACTACGAAGGCCGGCCGAATTTCAACGGCGTGCCCGCCAACAAGGATTTTGTCGCGCCGTCGGACTCGCCCGTGGTGCGCAATCTCAAGAAAGCCGGCGCGATCGTCATCGGCCTCACCAACACGCCGGAATTCTCCTTCCGCGGCTTCACCGACAATCCGCTACACGGGCTGACGCTGAACCCCTGGGATCCGAACATCACCTGCGGCGGTTCCTCGGGCGGAGCGGGCTCGGCGGTCGCCGCCGGCATCGGCACCATCGCCCATGGCAACGACATCGGCGGCTCGCTGCGCTGGCCGGCGCATTGCAATGGCGTCGCCACCATCAAGCCGACGCAGGGGCGCATCCCCGCCTTCAACGGAAGCGCCACGGCCGAGCGGCCGATGCTGGCGCATCTGATGTCGGCGCAGGGCCCGCTCGCCCGTCACGTCGGCGACGTCCGCCTCGCGCTCGATGTGATGAGCCAGCGCGATCCGCGCGATCCCTGGTGGGTGCCGGCGCCGCTGGCCGGGCCGAAGCCGAAGGGACCGATCAAGGTCGCACTGGCCAGGATTCCGGAGGATATGGACGTCGATCCATCCGTCCGCGCGGCGCTGCGTCAGGCCGCCGATCACCTGGAGCGTTCCGGCTATCGCGTGACCGAGGTCGATGTCCCCGACATCGACGGGGTCTGGCAGACCTGGTGCGACATCATCACCAACGAGACCGTGGTGATGCAGGAGGCCGGTATGTTGAAGGTGACGTCCGAGGACTTCCACAAGGCCTGGGGCGGCATGAAGACCAAGGCCAATGTGCTCGATCTCAAGGCCTGGATGCAGGCGACGGCCGCACGCAACGGCCATATCCGCGCCTGGCAATTGTTCTTCGAAGAGTATCCGGTCGTGCTGGCGCCGACCACGGTGAAGCCGACGCCGGGACCGCGCGACGACACCGTCAGCGCCGATCGCGTGAAGGAAATCTTCTGGGGCGAGATCCGCTTCATCTCCGCCATCAACGTGCTGGGCTTGCCCGGCGCGGTGGTGCCGGTGACCTTGCATGACGGCAAGCCGATCGGCGTGCAGCTGATCGCCGGCCGCTATCGCGAGGACCTCGCGCTCGATGCGGCGGCCGCGATCGAGAAGCGTGCCGGTGTGCTCGCTCACCGGCTCTGGGAGACGATGGAGTAGGGAGTACTCTCACCCTCTCCCCTTCTTGTGGGAGAGGGTGGCATAGGCGGCCTTCGGCCGCCGTCCTTAGAACGCCGATGCTTTGCATCGGCTATGGCAAAGCGGCGAGACGGGTGAGGGGTCTCTCCCCACAGGCGAGCATTTAGCCGTATGGATAGATACCCCTCATCCGGCGCTTCGCGCCACCTTCTCCCGCAAGGGGAGAAGGGAAGCACCGTCACTGCCGCGTTGACTCGCAGCAATTCATTAATCCAATTCGATTCAAGTTTTAGCCAATTCACCAACAATCGTTAGGGTTACTTCCTCGATCTCTAGGCGAATTATTGTCCGCTTTACCACCCACCTCTAACAGAGGAGCGGCGGACAACGCACATGCCTCATACAGGCCAATAAGTGCGGCCCGCTCCACGCGGAGGTGGCACGATGCGCAACGAGACGATCGCTATTCACGCCGGCTACGAGCCCGAAGCCACCACGCACGCAGTTGCGGTGCCGATCTACCAGACCGCCGCCTATGCCTTCGACAGCGCCGATCACGGCGCCGCGCTCTTCAATCTCGAGGCCGAAGGTTTTCGCTACAGCCGCATCGCCAATCCGACCAGCGCGGTGCTGGAGAAGCGTATCGCCCAGCTCGAAGGCGGCGTCGGCGCGCTCGCGGTCGCGACCGGCCAGGCTGCGCTGCATTTCGCCTTCGTCAACGTCGCCGATCACGGCGGCAACATCGTTTCCGTGCCGCAGCTCTACGGCACCACGCACACGCTGCTCTCGCACATCCTGCCGCGGCAGGGCATCACCGGCCGCTTCGCCGAGAGCGACAAGCCGGATGCGATCGCAAAACTGATCGACGAGAACACGCGCGCCGTGTTCGCCGAGACCATCGGCAATCCCGCCGGCAATGTCTGCGACATCGAGGCTCTCGCCAAGATCGCGCATGCGCACGGCGTGCCGCTGATCGTGGACAACACCGTCGCGACCCCGATCCTGCTCAAGCCGTTCGACTACGGCGCCGACATCGCCGTGCATTCGCTGACCAAGTTTCTGGGCGGCCACGGCACCACGCTGGGCGGGGCCATCGTCGATTCCGGAAACTTCCCCTGGGCGAAGCACGCCGACCGCTTCCCCGGCTACAACAAGCCTGACGCCTCCTATCACGGCCTCGTCTATGCCGAGCGCTTCGGCAAGACCGCCTATATCGAGCGCGCGCGGAGTATCTATCAGCGCACCATGGGCTCGGTGCTGTCGCCGTTCAACGCCTTCCTGCTGCTCCAGGGCATCGAGACCGTCGCGCTGCGCATGGAGCGCCATGTCGAGAACGCCCGCAAGGTCGCCGAATTCCTGCGCAAGGACTCGCGCGTTGCCTGGGTCAACTACACCGGCTTTCCGGACAGCCCGTACTATCCGCTGGTGCAGAAATATCTGGACGGTAACGCCTCCTCGCTGTTCACCTTCGGCATCAAGGGCGGCATGGAAGCAGGCAAGACCTTCTACGATGCGCTGAAGCTGATCACGCGCCTGGTCAATATCGGCGATGCCAAGTCGCTGGCGTGCCATCCGGCCTCGACCACCCACCGGCAGATGTCGGCGGAGCAGCAGCGCGTCGCCGGCGTGCTGCCGGAGACGATCCGCCTCTCGATCGGCATCGAGCATTCCGCAGATATCATCGAGGACATCGACCAGGCGCTCGAGAAGGCCTGCCCGTCGGCACGCCTCCAGGCCGCGGAGTAGGCGACGGCGCCGATGACGATCTTGATCGACAGGGATCAAGGTATATCGAGCCCGGCGCTGGTGCCGGCCGAAGGCGATTTCGCGCGCGACCAAGGTTTCGCCGATCTCACGATCGGTCTGATCAACAACATGCCGGATCCGGCGCTGAAGGCGACCGAGCGGCAGTTCATGCGGCTGCTCCAGGCGGCCGCAGGTCCGCGCCGCATCCGTTTCCATTGTTTCTCGCTGCCCTCGGTGAAGCGGTCGCCCGAGGCGAAGTGGCATGTCGAGAGCGAATATTCGGAACTCAGCGAGCTCAGGCGCCACAAGTTCGACGGGCTGATCGTGACCGGCGCCGAGCCGGTCGCGCCCGAGCTCGACCAGGAGCCGTATTGGCGCGACCTCACCGAGCTGATCGACTGGGCCAAGGTCAACACGCGCTCGACGATCTGGTCGTGCCTCGCCGCGCATGCGGCGGTGCTGCATCTCGACGGCATCGTGAGGCGGCGGCTCCCGGCCAAATGTCACGGCATTTTCGACTGCGAAGCTGCGACGAACGATGCGCTGACGCGCGCTGCGCCTGCGCCCCTCAAGGTCTCGCATTCCCGCCTGAACGAGATCGCCGAGAGCGACCTCACGCAGGCCGGCTACCAGGTGCTGACGCGTTCGGCAAAGGCCGGCGTCGATATCTTCGTCAGGCAATATGCCAGCCGCTTCGTGTTCTTCCAGGGCCACCCGGAATACGATGCGCTATCGCTTCAGCGCGAATATCTGCGCGATATCGGCCGCTATCTCGCGCGCGAGCGCGAGGCTTATCCGCACCTGCCCGTGAGTTATTTTGACGCAGCGACCGAAGAGAAGCTCGCCCGCTTCGAGAAGAAGGCGACCCAACAGCGCCACCCCGCGCTCACCAACGAACTGCCTGCGCTGAATCTGCGCGCCGATATCGCCGCTGGCAGCGCCGCGGCGGCGCTTTTCCGCAACTGGCTGCAATATCTCGGTGCGGAAGCCGATATTTCGGTCCTGGCACGCTAGACGAAGGGCGTTGGTTCCGCATTAGGATTACCCGGGCGTTAGGCTTGCCTCTACCAGTGCACGAATGTTTCAGTAGAGAAACAAGGGAATCGCAGGAAACGCAGTCGTGTGGTCGGCACTCCAGGGACGCGTGAGCAATCGGCTGGCCCGGCATTTTCGTGCCGCGCCGCACCGGCTGCCTGCGCATGCGCCGATGGTGAGCTTTACGTTTGACGACGCGCCCGATAGCGCTGCAGGCGAGGGCGCCGAGCTTCTCGAGGGGCATGGCGGCCGCGGCACCTATTACCTCGCCGGCAGCCTGATCGATCGTCCGTCGGATCATTGGCACGGCCTGTCGAACGACGCGATCGTGCGGCTTCACCTGGCCGGTCACGAGATTGCCTGCCATACCTTTTCGCACCAGAGCTCGGCCGATCTCGACGAGGCCGCCATGGCGCGCGAGATCGAGCGTAACCGCAGCCATTTCCACGGCATCGATTCCTCGATCGTGCTGGAGAACTTCGCCTACCCCTATGGAATCGCCTCGGTCTGGCGCAAGCCGCAGCTTGCAAAGGCCTTTCGCTCCGCGCGTGGCATCCTTCCCGGCGTCAATCGCGACGTCATCGACCTCCAGTTCCTGCGCGCCTCGCCTCTGGTCGATCGCGAGATCGATCTTGCGGGCGTCGATCGCTATTTCGACGAGGCGGTGACAAGCGGCGGATGGCTGATCTTCTACGGCCACGACGTCGCCGACGCGCCAAGCCCCTACGGCTGCACGCCGCACCTGATGCGCCATGCGCTGGAGGCGGCCGGGAAGCGCGACATGCCGATCGTGACGGTCGCGGAAGCGCTGCGACGGATCGGGGCGTAGCTTCTTCTTCCTTCTCCCCTTGTGGGAGAAGGTGGCATAGGCGGCCTTCGGCCGCCGTTCCTAGGAACGCCGAAGCAAAGCTTCGGCTATGGCGCCGGATGAGGGGTATGTCTCCACCGAGCAAGCTTTACCGAATCCGTGGATAGATACCCCTCACCCGTCTCGCCGCTACGCGGCGATCCACCCTCTCCCGCAAGGGGAGAGGGGAAGAGTCCTGCCTGCCATCCAAACAGTCTTGCCATGCCCGCGCGGTCATGCGACTGGCCTTGTGACGAATCCTACGGCCTTGCACCGACACACCCATGTCCGCTCCCTCCACCGCCCCGCTGCCTGCGCCGGCCAACGGCCGCGACGCGCTGTCGGTGCTGCATTCGGTGTTCGGCTTGCCGGGGTTCCGCGGCGCGCAGGGCGAGATCATCCGGCACGTCACGGATGGCGGCAATTGCCTGGTCTTGATGCCGACCGGCGGCGGCAAGTCGCTGTGCTATCAACTGCCGTCACTGCTGCGCGAAGGTTGCGGTATCGTGGTGTCGCCGCTGATCGCGCTGATGCGCGACCAGGTCGCCGGCCTGCTCGAGGCCGGGGTCAACGCCGCGGCGCTGAACTCGTCGCTGACGCTGCAGGAAGCTTCCGACATCGAGCGCCGCCTGATCGCGGGCGATCTCGACCTGCTCTATGTCGCGCCGGAACGCCTGGTGACGCCGCGCTGCCTGGCGCTGCTGGCGCAGGCGAAGGTCGCGCTGTTCGCGATCGACGAGGCGCATTGCGTCTCGCAATGGGGCCATGACTTCCGCCCCGAATATGTCGGCCTCTCCATCATCGCCGAACGTTTTCCGAACGTTCCGCGCATCGCGCTGACCGCGACCGCCGACGATCTGACGCGCAAGGAGATCGTCGAGCGCCTCCGGCTCGCCGACAGCCCGCAATTCGTCTCCAGCTTCGACCGCCCGAATATCCGCTACGAGATCGTCGACAAGCGCAACGCAGTGTCGCAGCTGAAAGAATTCATCCGGGAGCGGCATGCGGGCGACGCCGGCGTGGTCTATTGCTTGTCGCGCAATCGCGTCGAGGAGGTTGCCGCCGCGCTCGACGACGCCAGCATTGCGGCGCTGCCCTATCACGCCGGGCTCGACAGCAGCATACGCTCGCGCAACCAGGACCGGTTCCTCAACGAGGACGGCATCGTCATCGTCGCGACCATCGCCTTCGGCATGGGCATCGACAAGCCCGACGTCCGCTTCGTCGCCCATCTCGATCTGCCGAAGAGCATCGAGGCCTATTATCAGGAGACGGGGCGCGCCGGTCGCGACGGCAAGCCGTCGGCGGCCTGGATGGCCTATGGTCTCTCCGACATCGTGCAGCAGCGCCGCATGATCGACGAGTCCAGCGGTTCTGACGATTTCAAGCGGGTGTCGATCGGCAAGCTCGACGCACTGGTCGGCCTCGCCGAGACTGCGCAGTGCCGGCGCAAGCGGCTGCTCGCCTATTTCGGCGAGGCCGAGTCGGCGAACAATTGCGGCAATTGCGACAACTGCCTGACGCCGCCCAAGATGCGCGACGGCAAGGTGCTGGCGCAGAAGCTGCTGTCCTGCGCCTATCGCACCGGGCAGCGTTTCGGTGCGATGCAGCTGATCGACGTCCTGATTGGCCGCCTCACCGAAAAGGTGACGCAGTTCGGCCACGACAAATTGTCCGTGTTCGGCATCGGGCGCGAGCTGAACGAGAAGCAGTGGCGCACTGTGCTGCGGCAGCTGGTGGCGATGGGGCATTTGTACAGCGACAGCGAGGCGTTCGGCGCGCTGAAGCTGACGGAGAGCGCGCGCGGTGTGCTACGCGGCGAGACCGAAGTCTGGCTGCGCGAGGAAGCGCCAGGCACGCGTGTTCGCGCGAGCCGGACAAAATCCCGCCGTGGTGACCTCGCGCCTGCGGCCAACGCGCCGCAGGGTGATGTCGATCCCGAATTGCGGGCGCGGCTGAGGTCCTGGCGTTCGGACATCGCGCGCGAACGCGGCGTGCCGGCCTATGTCGTGCTGCACGATGCCACTATCGACGGCATCGTCCGGGCGTGGCCGACGACGCTGGACGAGCTCCGCAACGTGCCCGGCATCGGCGACAAGAAGCTCGAGCATTACGGCGACGAGCTGCTCCAGATCGTCAAGGCGCGGTAGGGCTTCTCGTCATCCCGGACAAGCGCAGCGAAGCGGAGCGCAGATCCGGGATCCATACCGCGTGATTTATCTTGGGGCACGTGGGGAGACGTTCTTCGCCAAACATCTCCCTGGGGTTATGGGTCCCGGGTCTGCGCTTACGCTTGCCCGGGACGACAGCGAGTGGAGGCGCGAGGTACGGCGCTGCCTCAGCCGTTCCGGAATGCGTAACCGTAGCCGTTGAGCGCCGGCGCGCCGCCGAGATGGGCGTAGAGAATCTTTGCGCCCTTCTCGAAATGGCCCTTTTGGGTCAGGTCGATCAGGCCTTGCATCGATTTGCCCTCATAGACAGGGTCGGTGATCATCGCCTCTAACCGTGCGGTGAGGCGGATCGCTTCCTTGGTCTCTTCCGACGGCACGCCATAGGCGGGATAGGCGTAGTCCTCGATCAGCACGACGTCGTCTTCGACGATGTCCTTGCCGAGCTCGACGAGCTTTGCGGTGTTCTGCGCGATCGAGAGCACCTGCGCTTTCGTCTGCGCCGGCGTGAACGACGCGTCGATGCCGATCACCTTTCGCGCACGGCCATCCGCCGCAAAGCCGACCAGCATGCCGGCATGGGTCGAGCCGGTGACGGTGCAGACCACGATGTAGTCGAACTTGAAGCCGAGCTCGGCTTCCTGCTTGCGCACTTCCTCGGCGAAGCCGACATAGCCGAGCCCGCCGAATTTGTGCACGGATGCGCCGGCGGGAATCGCGTAGGGCTTGCCGCCCGCCGCCTTCACCTCCTCGATCGCCTGCTCCCAGCTCTTGCGGATGCCGATGTCGAAGCCGTCGTCCACCAGGCGCACGTCGGCGCCCATGATGCGCGACAGCATGATGTTGCCGACGCGGTCGTAGACGGCGTCCTCGTGCGGGACCCAGGCTTCCTGCACCAGGCGGCACTTCATGCCGATCTTGGCGGCGACGGCGGCGATCATGCGGGTGTGGTTGGACTGCACGCCACCGATCGAGACCAGCGTGTCCGCGTTCGAGGCGATCGCGTCCGGGATGATGTATTCGAGCTTGCGCAGCTTGTTGCCGCCATAGGCGAGGCCGGAATTGCAGTCCTCGCGCTTGGCATAGATCTCGACATTGCCGCCGAGATGCTTCGACAGCCGCTCCAGCTTCTCGATGGGCGTCGGGCCGAAGGTCAGCGGATAGCGCGCGAATTTGTCCAGCATCATTGGGTCATCCCGATTGGCGTTGAATTGGCTAAAGCGCCTAGCACTGCCGTGGGCAAATGTGCTTTCAAATATTGCGCAGCAACTGTCGCAAAGCTTGCAGCCTAGCGTCCAATAGATCTACTTTCTTCCAGATTAGAGCCAAAGACCGAGAGCTTCTTCCATGGCCGCCCGACTCGACCGCACTGACCTCAAGATGTTGAGATTGCTGCAAAATAACGGCCGGCTGAGTAACGCCGAGCTGGCCGAAACCGTCGCCATCAGCCCCGCCACCTGCCATCGCCGCACCCAGCGCCTGTTCGAGGACGGCTTCATCGCCGCGGTCCGCGCCATGGTCGCGCCGAAGAAGGTGGCGAAGGGCACGCTGGTGATGGTCGGCGTCGTGCTCGACCGCTCGACCCCGGAGAGTTTTGCCACCTTCGAGCAGGCGATCACCAGGCTGAAATGCGTGCTCGACTGCCACCTCGTCGCCGGCGACTTCGACTATTTCCTCAAGATCCGCGTCGGCGACATGGAGGATTTCAACCGCATCCACGGCGAACAGCTGATCGCACTGCCCGGCGTGCGCCAGACCCGCACCTTCTTCGTGATGAAGGAGGTCGTCGACAACGCACCGCTGGAGTTTTGAGCCATAGCGTTTTCCAGCGAAGTGGAAACCGGTTCGCGTCATAAAACGCGTCAAAACAAAATCCAGTGCACTTGATGCGCGATCCGCATCATGGGAGGTTCAGGCGATGCAGACATTTCCCTTCCGCCACCTCAATCCGGCCGGGCCGGCCTATCGGCGCGGTTGGGTGGACGAGGCCGTCGCCGCGATCGAGGCCGACCAGTGCCGCACGGCGGACACGCATCTGATCCGGCTGATCGTGCCGGCGCTATCAGGCATCGATATCTATCTGAAGGATGAGTCCACGCATCCGACCGGCAGCCTGAAGCACCGCCTTGCGCGCTCGCTGTTCCTCTACGCGCTCTGCAACGGCCACATCCGCGAAGGCACGCCCGTGGTCGAGGCCTCGTCGGGATCGACGGCGGTGTCGGAAGCCTATTTCGCGCAGATGATCGGCGTGCCCTTCTACACCGTGATGCCGCGCACGACCTCGGCGGAGAAGATCGCCGCGATCGAGCATTATGGCGGCAACTGCCACCTGATCGACGACGGCCGCGCGCTCTACGCGGAAGCCGCCGCGCTCGCTACGCGGCTGAACGGCCACTACATGGACCAGTTCACCTTCGCCGAGCGCGCCACCGACTGGCGTGGCAACAACAACATCGCCGAATCGATCTTCACGCAATTGGCGGGCGAGCCGCGGCCGATCCCGGACTGGATCGTGATGGGCGCCGGCACCGCCGGCACCTCGGCCACCATCGGGCGGTACTTGCGCTATCGCCAGTATCCGACACGGCTGTGCGTCGCCGATGTCGAGCATTCCGCCTTCTTCGATTGCTTCCGCACGCAGGACCGCTCTCACGTTTGCGAACGCCCATCGTTGATCGAGGGCGTCGGCCGGCCACGCTGCGAACCCTCCTTCGTCCCCGGCGTGGTCGACCGCATGATGAAGATCCCGGATGCGGCAACGATCGCGGCGATGAACGTGCTGTCGCGCCGGCTGCGCCGCGCGGTCGGCGGCTCCACCGGCACCAACTTCCTGGCACTGTGCCGCCTCGCCTCGGAGATGCGACAGGCGAACGTATCAGGGTCGCTGGTGACGCTGATCTGCGATTCCGGCGAGCGCTACCGGCAGACCTATTACGAGCCCGAATGGCTGAAGGGGCGCGGCCTCGATCCTGCGCCGTTCGAGGCGGCCCTGTCGTCGTTCCTCACGACGGGCGAGCCACTGACGCTCGATGTCGACGACGTCGCAAATCCGCAGATCGTACCAAGCCCCGAGGCATCCTAGCCGACGTTTCCCTGCCACTTCCAAAATGGCACGACCGTCACGGCAACTTCACTTGCCTTGCACGCACACGCGGGTGAGCTTCGCCTCTTCTCAACGAGGAGATCCCCGCCGTGCGCCTTCCCATTCTCGATCCGAAAGATCTGACCGACGAACAGAAGCCCCTCTATGACGACATGCGAGCCGGCATCAAGGACCACTTCAAGGGCTTCGTGAACATGCGCGACGACGGCGCGCTGCTGGGGCCGTGGAATCCCTGGATCCGCGAGCCGCGTTTCGGCAAGCCGGTGTGGGAGCTGGTCAAGGCAATCGCATCGAACCCGCTGCTGCCGGCCCCGGTGCGCGAGGTCGCGATCCTCGTCACCGGTTCGCATTTCCGCTCCGGTTACGAGCTCTATGCTCATGTGCTCGTTGCCGAGCAGCGCGGCCTCTCCGACGAGAAGCTCGCGACCATCGTCGCGGGCCAGCGGCCGGTCGATCTCACCAAGCAGGAGGCCGTCGCCTACGACGTGGCGTCCGCATTGGTCAGCGGCGGCGTGCTGCCGGAATTGACCTGGCGCGCCGCGGTGAAGGAGTTCGGCGAGCACGGCGCGGCCGAACTGTCCTATCTCGTCGGCGTCTACTGCATGGTCTCGGTCACCCTCAACACGTTCGACGTGCCGGTGCCGGAGTAGACGCTGCGTCCTTCGATCACTCCGCCGCCTTGCCTGCAGGCGGCGGGGGCGCCCAGGCGATGCAGCGATTGCGGCCTTCGGCCTTGGCCTGGTAGAGCGCATGATCGGCCGCGCCCATCAGCGCGTCGATGCCGGAAATGCTGACGGTGGCTTCCGCCATGCCGATGCTCACGGTGAGGCCGAACTGAACCTTGTCGGCAAAGACCTGCGCGCTCATCACGCGCTTGCGGATGCCGCCGGCAAGCCGCTCGGCAGCGTCGTGCCTCTGCGTACCGCCAGCGCTTCGAATGCGGCCGACAATGATGTGTTGCCGAAGCCGAGCCCGAGCGTGCCGGCGGGTGGATCGTCGCATAGATCGTGCGAAGATCGAGGTAGATGTTGGGGACATCGGGCTTTGCCGGCGCGTCGTCCTCATCGTCGGCAGCGAAGGCAGTGCCTGCCGAGATCGCCAGACAAAGCAGTCCCATCGCGACAGCGCGCGCGAAGCCTGGCGATGCGATGGGCCGTGATGGGACACGTGACAATCCGACGCGTGGCGATTTGATGACGGAACCGTTGTTGGATGGAACGTGATCGCTCGTGGGGTCAAGCGGTATCCGTAAGCGATGGACGGCACGGATGTGCGCGGCTACCCTGCCGTGATCGCACTGACACACGCGCCGGCCGGAGTGCGGGCCGGACATTGGAAGGACACAGCCATGAACACGTCACGCCGCATCCTGCTCACTGGTCTGGCGGGCCTCGCTGTCGCTCCGACCGCGGCGGCGGCTAGCGTACCGTCGGCCGAGCCCGGTGACGTGACGGTCGCCGAAGAGCGATTCGCGCGCACGATTGCCGCCGCCCATGCCCCTGACGTCACCTGCGCACGGCAGGCCGAACGCTATGCGGATGCGCATTGGCTGGAATACGTCGTGGCGGCGCGGGCCGTGCTCGGCGCGCGCGCGTGATGCCTTCTTCCCTTCTCCCCTTGTGGAGAAGGTGGCGCGAAGCGCCGCTACGCGGCGATCCACCCTCTCCCACAGGGGGAGAGGGTAAGAAAGCGCCTCATTTCTCCACCGCCCGCCGAACCTGTTCGCCGATCTGCGACAGCACGAGCTGCGCCTGCGGCAGGATCGCGCCCATGGCATGGAAATTGTGGACCATGCCATCATGGCAGACGTGCTCGACCGCGACGCCCGCGGCGAGCAGCTTGCGCGCATAGGCATTGCCCTCATCGCGCATCGGATCGAATTCGGCGGTGTGGATGATCGCGGTCGGCAGGCCTGCAAGCCGCGTCGCGCGCAAGGGCGAGATACGGGGGTCGGCGGTGTCGATGCCATCAGGCAGATAATCCGCGAGATCGGCTTCGATGGTGGCGCGATCGATCAGATGGCCTTCGGCGAATGCCTCGCGCGAAGGCGAGGTCTCCTCGAAATCCAGCACCGGGCAGATCAGGCATTGCGCGACGATCGAGAGGCCGGTGGTCTGCATCGCTTCCTGGCACACGATCGCAGCGAGCGTGGCGCCGGCGGAATCGCCGCCGACCACCAGCCGTTCGGCGTCGATGCCCAGCGACGAAGCTTGCCGCGCGACCCACTCCGTGGCCGCGATCGCATCAATGACGGCGGCAGGAAATTTGTACTCAGGCGCGAGCCGGTAATCGACCGAGACGAGGCGACAGCCGGTTACATGCGCCAGCGCCGCCGCGATGCGGTCATGCGTCGCAATGCTGCCGGCCACGAGCCCGCCGCCATGAAAGAACACGAAGCCCGGCGCGTGGTCGCCGGCTGATGCGGGCGAATAAAGGCGATAGGGCAGCTCTCCGCCGGGACCCGGAAGCGTGCCGTCGGCGGTGGTCACATCCGGCGCATCAGTGCGCGCAAACTGCATCAGCTTGGCCAGCGACTGCCGCCGTGCCTCCACGCTCGGCCGGCTCCGCCCCTGCGGGGCGGCCGCAGCCATCATGGTCAACAAACGCCTTGCAAGCGGATCAAGCGGCATGGATCCTTCTCCCCTCGTCGGAGAGGGTAACGCACCATATCCCAGCAGGGAATCATTTAGACATTGGGACAATAGTGCCCGGGTATGTCCAAGGGAGGCCGGTCATGGCCGAGATCAAGAAACCGATCGAATATTCGCCGAGCTGGACCTTCTTCGAGGGCAAGTGGCACGACGGCAACGTGCAGATCATGGGCCCGCGCACGCATGCCGCCTGGCTCAGCTCGGTCGTGTTCGACGGTGCGCGCGCGTTCGAGGGCGTCGCGCCCGACCTCGACCGTCACGTCGCCCGCGCCAACCAATCCGCGATCAATTTTGGCCTGAAGCCGGTGGTCGACACCGGCACCTGGCTTTCGCTCGCACACGAAGGCATCGCGCGCTTCGCCGCGAATGCTGAGCTGTACGTCCGCCCGATGTACTGGGCGCAGAACGGTTCGGGCGGCGGCGTGCTGTTCGACCCCGAGACGACCAATTGGTGCCTGTGCATCTACGAGGCGCCGATGCCGAAACCCGTCGGCAACGCTATCACGCTGTCGCCGTTCCGCAGGCCCACCGCCGAATGCGCGCCGGTCGAGGCCAAGGCCGCCTGTCTCTATCCGAACAATTCGCGCGCGCTCGCGGAAGCCGCCGGGCGCGGCTTCCAGAACGCGCTGATGCTCGACATGCTCGGCAATGTCGCGGAGTTCGGCAATTCCAACGTGTTCATGGCCAAGGACGGCGTGGTCTACACGCCGGTCCCGAACGGCACGTTCCTGAACGGCATCACGCGCCAGCGCGTCATCAGCCTGCTGCGCGGCGACGGCGTTACCGTGGTCGAGAAGACGCTGCGCTATGCCGACTTCCTCGCTGCCGACGAGATTTTCTCGACCGGCAATTTCGCCAAGGTCGCCCCCGTCATCCGCATCGACGATCGCGAGCTGAAGCCGGGCCCGCTCTACACTAAAGCGCGCAAGCTCTATTGGGACTTTGCGCATGCGGTGAAGCTGGCGGCGTAGGGCGCCGCACTTTCCTTCGTCCTAGCCGCGTCGCTTAAACCGGCTGAACTGAAACGCCTGGGTCGACTTCCACGGCGTGTGATGCGTCTCGCTCCGCGTCTCGATCAGCTCGAACTCCGGCCCAAGCTCCGCAGCAAGGCTCGCGCTATCGTGCCGCTGCACCGGCAGGCCGCTGCATTTCTCCGGGCCATCAGGCGCAAATGTCGCGATGATGACGTGGCCGCCGGGCGTAATCGCCGACCGCAGGCGCTCGACGTAAGCGGCCCTGTCGCGCGGATCGGTCAGGAAGTGAAATGCCGCGCGATCGTGCCAGAGGTTGTAGCTGTGCCCCGGCCGCCATGTCGTGGCGTCGGCAACGATCCAGTCGACTGCTGAGGCCGCCCCGCCGATTCGTTTCTTCGCCGCTTCAAGCGCGTTGGCGGAGAGATCCAGCACGGCGAGGTCGCGGTATCCGTCCCGCAGGAGAGCGTCCACCAGCCGCGAAGCACCGCCGCCGATGTCGATGATGGCGGCGCCATGGTCAGGACAGGCCGAACGGATCATCTCGAGCGAGATCGCCGGGCTGTCCTGAAACCAGCTTACCTCGGCCTCGCCCTTGGTGGCGTAGACGTTGTCCCAGTGGGTGCTGCGGTCGGACATGGCGGCTCCGGCCTAGCCGGGACGACAGCGCGCAAGTCGCGCTGCTATGAACCGGCGGCCCGCGCGCCCGCCGCAGGTGGACGCGCCGGCGCGAACGAAATCCCTACTCGTCCTTCTTCGACATCCGCTCGAGGCGTTCCTGCATGTCCTTCATCTGCTGACGCAGGTCGTCGATGTTGCTGGTGTCCGTCGGCGCCGCAGCGCTTGCGTCGGCCTCCGGTTCGGGGCTGGTCGCCGGACGGCCCGCGTTGGGGGCAAACGGCTTGAACATCGAGAAGGTCTGCTGGAACAGCTCCATGTTGCGGCGGACCTGTTCTTCCAACGGAGCAAAAGGAGTGCCGGAGAGCGAGTTGGCGATCTGCTTGCGGAACTTCTCCTGCTCCTGGGTCAGCGTCGCGATCGACTGCTCCAGATATTTCGGCACCACCATCTGCATGCTGTCGCCGTAGAAGCGGATGAGCTGGCGCAGGAAGGTGGTCGGCAGCAGGTTCTGGCCGGCCTTGTTCTCCTGCTCGAAGATGATCTGGGCGAGCACGGAGCGGGTGATGTCGTCGCCGGTCTTGGCGTCGTAGACCAGGAAATCCTCTCCGTCCTTGACCATGGCGGCGAGGTCTTCGAGCGTCACGTAGGTGCTCGTTCCGGTGTTATAGAGCCGGCGGTTCGCGTATTTCTTGATGGTGGTGGGTTGGTCTGATTTCGCCATGGGCTCTCACTTGCAAGCGCGGAGAACGGGAACCCGGCGGATAATGCCGCAGGGCGGGAAGAGTACGCAACGCAACAAAATAAGCATTTTCAAAGGGGTCACGCTACCGTTTTGTGCGCCACGGTTAATCGGGCAGCAAAAACGTGCTTGCGAAAGCGCCAAGAACGCTATTTTGAATGCGTTGCGGCATGAATTCGGTCGCCGGCCGATTGACATGCCTCAACGACGTTAACAGGATGCCATTCGAGACTGGCGAGCCGTTTCCCCAGCCCCGCCTGCCCCCTTTCAACACCAGGAGATGCCCATGTCAGACGATGTCGTCATCGTCAGCGCCGCCCGCACCCCGGTCGGAAGCTTCAACGGAGCGTTCGCGACCCTTCCCGCCCATGACCTCGGCGCCATCGCCATCAAGGCCGCGCTGGAGCGTGGTGGCATCGAGCCTGGCCGGGTCTCCGAAGTCATCATGGGTCAGATCCTGACCGCGGCTCAGGGTCAGAACCCGGCCCGCCAGGCCTCGATTGCCGCCGGCATTCCGGTGGAGAGCCCGGCCTGGGGCGTCAACCAGCTTTGCGGCTCGGGCCTGCGCACCGTCGCGTTGGGCTACCAGGCGCTGCTCAACGGCGATTCCGAGATCGTGGTCGCCGGCGGCCAGGAATCCATGAGCATGGCTCCGCACGCCCAGTATCTGCGCGGCGGCGTCAAGATGGGCCCGGTCGAGTTCGTCGACACCATGATCAAGGACGGCCTGTGGGATGCCTTCAACGGCTATCACATGGGGAATACGGCCGAGAACGTCGCGCGCCAGTGGCAGATTACCCGCGCCCAGCAGGACGAGTTCGCGGTCCACTCGCAGCAGAAGGCCGAGGCGGCGCAGAAGGCCGGCAAGTTCAACGACGAGATCGTTCCCGTCACCATCAAGACCCGCAAGGGCGACATCGTCGTCAGCGCCGACGAATATCCGCGTCATGGCGCAACGCTCGACGGGATGGCGAAGCTCAAGCCCGCCTTCGAGAAGGAAGGCACGGTCACCGCGGGTTCGGCCTCCGGCATCAACGACGGCGCCGCTGCCGTTGTGCTGATGACGGCGAAGCAGGCCGCCAAGGAAGGCAAGAAGCCGATCGCGCGCATCGTGTCCTGGGCGCAGGCCGGCGTCGATCCGAAGATCATGGGCTCGGGCCCGATCCCGGCCTCGCGCGCCGCGCTGAAGAAGGCCGGCTGGAGCGTCGGCGATCTCGACCTGATCGAGGCCAACGAGGCTTTCGCGGCGCAGGCCTGTGCCGTCAACAAGGATCTCGGCTGGGACACCTCGAAGGTCAACGTCAACGGCGGTGCGATCGCGATCGGCCATCCGGTCGGCGCTTCCGGCGCACGCGTGCTGGTGACGCTGCTGCACGAAATGCAGAAGCGCGATTCGAAGAAGGGCCTCGCCACGCTGTGCATCGGCGGCGGCATGGGTATCGCGATGTGCCTGGCGCGCGACTGAAGCTGACATCTAGCTTACGTGTCACTTGCGCGTGCGCTGCACACATAGATGAGTGCATCGCACGCGACTAAAAAGGCGGCGGTTGCAAATCAAATATTCTTCGCAACAGCGCCAGCCTCGACTAAATACAAACGCCCGGCTCGATGCCGGGCGTTTTGTTCTTGATGTCCGTCAAACCAACCGCATAATCCGCATCTAAAACGATCACTCAGAAACGTCCGCAGAGTCCAAGGGAAGGAATACGATATGGCACGTGTTGCACTGGTGACGGGTGGTACGCGGGGCATCGGAGCTGCGATCAGCAAGGCGCTGAAGGCGGCCGGCTACAAGGTCGCGGCAAGCTATGCCGGCAACGATGTGGCGGCGGAGAAGTTCAAGGCCGAGACCGGCATCGCCGTCTACAAATGGGACGTCAGCAATTTCGATGCTTGCGCCGAAGGCGTGAAGAAGGTCGAGGCCGAGCTCGGCCCCGTCGACGTGCTCGTCAACAATGCCGGCATCACCCGGGACACCGCCTTCCACAAGATGACGCTCGAGCAGTGGAACGCCGTGATCAACACCAATCTCGGCTCGCTGTTCAACATGACGCGCCAGGTGATCGAAGGCATGCGTGCGCGCAAGTTCGGCCGCGTCATCTCGATCTCGTCGATCAACGGCCAGAAGGGGCAATTCGGCCAGGTCAACTATTCCGCAGCAAAGGCCGGCGACATCGGCTTCACCAAGGCGCTCGCGATCGAGAACGCCAAGGGCGGCATTACCGTCAACGCGATCGCACCGGGCTACATCAACACCGAGATGGTGCAGGCGGTGCCGAAGGACGTGCTGGAAAAGAACGTGATCCCGCAGATCCCGGTCAATCGTCTCGGCGAACCCGAGGAGATCGCGCGCGCCGTGGTGTTCCTCGCCGCCGACGAGGCC
The DNA here is from genome assembly GCF_004634465.1 of Bradyrhizobium sp. MOS001. Classification (NCBI taxonomy): domain Bacteria; kingdom Pseudomonadati; phylum Pseudomonadota; class Alphaproteobacteria; order Hyphomicrobiales; family Nitrobacteraceae; genus Bradyrhizobium; species Bradyrhizobium sp. MOS001. Next base: position 30,486 of record NZ_SPVJ01000017.1, on the reverse strand, counting down.
GGCTTCATCACCGGCTCGACGCTGACCATCAATGGCGGCCAGTATCACGCCTGATAGGGCGTCAAGCCTGTAGATTCAGGCGCGACAAGGCGATAGTGAAGACGAAATGCCCGGCCTCGTGCCGGGCATCATCGTCCTCAGGGCCTTTCGATTGATGACCCCGCGCACAGCCACACTGATCGGATTGACCGCGATCCTGATGTGGTCGCTGCTTTCCGTGATGACGGTGGCGACCGGAAAGATTCCGGCGTTCCAGCTCGCCGCCATGACGTTCGCGATCGGCGGTCTCGTCGGCCTCCTCACCTGGGTCGGCCGCGGCGATGCGGCGAGGAGCTTGCGTCAGCCGCTGGTCGTATGGGTCGTCGGCGTCGGTGGCCTGTTCGGCTATCACGCACTGTATTTCCTGGCGCTGCGCTTTGCGCCGCCGGCCGAAGCCGGTCTTTTGAATTACATGTGGCCGCTCCTGATCGTGCTGTTCTCGTCGTTCCTGCCGGGCGAGCGGCTTGCGGTGCATCACATCATTGGCGCCGTGCTCGGCCTGGTCGGCACCGTGCTGCTGTTCGCCGGGAGCACCTCCGGCTTCGCGCCGGGCCAGCTGCCGGGATTGATCGCGGCGTTCATCGCGGCGTTCGTCTGGGCGACCTATTCGGTGCTGTCGCGGCGATTGAAGGCGGTGCCGACCGATGCGGTCGCGGGCTTCTGCCTTGCCACCGCGGCGCTTGCCGCGCTGATGCATGGTCTGCTTGAAACCACGGTGTGGCCGGAGACGCCGCTGCAATGGCTCTCCGTGGCCGCTCTCGGCATCGGCCCCGTCGGCGCCGCGTTCTACGCCTGGGACATCGGCATGAAGCGCGGCGACATCCGCGTGCTCGGCGCCGCATCCTATGCGACGCCGCTGCTCTCGACCGGATTCCTCATCGCCGCCGGTTTTGCAAAAGCCAGCGCCAACATCGCCATCGCCGCGATCCTGATCGCCGGCGGCGGCCTGATCGCGGCGAAGGATATGGTGCTGCGGAAGCGGTGACAGTTGTTGCCGGGTTCGCCGCCACGCGGCGCCAGGGAATGACAGTGCGCCTTACGGCTCCCAGCCCTTCGGCGCGAGCTCGAATTTTGCGAACTCGAATGCGGGCGCTACGGTGCAACCGACCAGCGTCCACTCTCCCATGCTCTCCGCCATCTGCCAGGCATTCGCCGGCACGATCCCCTGCGGCCGCTCGCCGCTCACAAGGTCCGTGCCGAGCCGCACCTCGTGTTGCGAGCAGCCTTCATGCGCGATGCGCAGCGTCAGCGGGCTGCCGGCGTAGTAGTGCCAGATCTCCACGGCGTCGATGCGATGCCAATGCGAGCGTTCGCCGCGCGCGAGCAGGAAATAAATGAGGGTCGAGCGCGACCGGCCGTTGGTATCAGTGGTCTGATCGCGAAACGTCTCGCGGTAGTGGCCGCCTTCGGGATGCGGGCGGAGTTCGAGGCGTGCGATGATCTCGGCTGCGGTCGGCATCGATCCCCGTCAGGATTTCTTCTTCAGGACTTGTTCTTGCGCTCGCGCAGTTCGCCAAACACCGCGGCAGCGTCCGCGCCCTTCATGTGTAGCCTGGTTGCGACCGACGGTTCATCAGCACGCAGGAACACGTTTGCTCGCTTCTCGTCACCAAGTAGTGAAGGAATGGTCGGCTTGTTCTCGGCCCGCAGCTTCGCCACTTCCGCCGCGCGTGCCTGGAGCGCCACATTGTCGGGGTCGATGGTGAGTGCGAACTTGACGTTGGACGCGGTGTATTCGTGCCCGCAATAGAGCTTGAAGTCGTCAGGCAGCGCCCGCAGTTTCAGAAGCGAGTCCCACATCATCGGGTAGTCGCCTTCGAACACGCGGCCGCAGCCGATCGAGAACAGCGTGTCGGCCGCGAACAGCGTCTTCTCATTGTCGAACACGTAGGAGATGTGGTCGAGCGTGTGGCCGGGCGTCTCCAGTACGCGCCCCAGCAAGCTGCCGACCTTGACGATGTCTGCATTGGCGACGCGCAGGTCGACGTTGGCGATCTCAGTCGTCTTGTCATGCGGCGCGACGACGCGGCAATTGTATTTCTGCTTGAGTTCTGCGACCCCGCCGACATGATCGCCATGATGATGGGTGATCAGGATGTCGGTGAGCTGCCAGCCCTCGCGCTCAAGCGCCTTCAGGATGGGGCCGGCCTCCGGCGCGTCGATCGACGCCGTCGCCTTGGTTTCCACATCGTGGATCAGATAACCGAAATTGTCGTTTAAACAGGTGAAAGTACGAATTTCGGCGGCCATGTCATCTCCATCGCGCTCAGCCCCGCAGACAAATATGGCGTTAACGTTGCGCAGGCAATGCAATATTCCGGGCGCGGGAGCCGCCTCGTGCATGTTACATTGCCGTCATGACCATTGATGTCGTCGACCTCCGCGAGTTCTACTCCCGTCGCCTCGGGATTGTGGCGCGGCAAATGATCAATCGCGGCATCAGGGAGCGCTGGCCGACCGCCGCGGGCCAGCGTGTGCTCGGCATCGGCTATCCCACGCCCTATCTCGGCCTGTTCCGCGAGGACGCGGAGCGCTGCATCGCCTTCATGCCGTCGGCGCAGGGTGTCTTGAAATGGCCGACGGGCCGGCCGGCGCTGGCCTCGCTGGTCGATGAATTCTCGCTGCCGCTTCCTGACGCCGCGGTCGACCGGATCCTGCTGATTCATGCGCTGGAGATGTCGGACGATCCGGCCGCGCTCTTGCGCGAGGTGTGGCGGGTGCTGTCGCCCTCCGGCCGCGTGATCGCGGTGATCCCGAACCGGCGCGGGGTATGGACCCGTACCGACAGCACGCCGTTCGGTCACGGCCGGCCCTATTCGCGCTCGCAGATCACCGACCTGTTGCGCCAGACCTGGTTCACGCCAACCGCCTGGGGCGAGGCGCTGTTCATGCCGCCCTATGCCGGCGGCTGGGTGCTGAAATCGGCGCAGGTGTGGGAGCGCGCGGGCGCGGCGCTGTCGCTGCCCTTTGCCGGCGTGCACATTGTCGAGGCGACCAAGCAGGTCTATCGCGCGATCCCCGCCAAGCGCGAGCGCGCGCGGCTGATTCCCTCGTTGAAGCCGGTGCTGGTGCCGTCCTCGACGGTGACGCGCACTTGAAAACAAATCGTCCCGACGCGAGGCCGGGACGATTGCAGATTAGAATATCGGAACAAGCTTACTCGCCGGAGGCGACTTCGTCGCTGGAGCCGGCCGGAGCCGCCTCGCGCTCGGGGCGCGGGCCATGCGGCCGGCGGCGCCGCCGCGGAAAGCGTTCGCCGCCACCGCCGCCTTCCAGGCCGCCCTGACCGCCATTCGCGGCACTATTCGCTTGCGGCTGTGCGCCGGTGATGAAGGAGGGCAGGCGATCGACGCTGCCGGCGTCGGCAACGACGGGCTGCGGCTGGTTCAGCGGCAGCGGCTGCGGCTGATATTGCGGCTGCGCACGATGGTCGCGTTCGCGATGTTCGCGGGGCTGCTGGTTGTCGCGCTGATAGGGCTGCTGGCCGTCACGCGGCTGATGATCACGCTGGTGATCGCGCTGGCCGTCGCGGTCGCGCATGAAGGGCTGTTGCTGCTGCGGCGGCTGCGGGACGAAGCCCGGCTCCTGGCCGAAATTCGAGAAATTCTCGCCGTCGTCCTCGCTGTCGTCGCCGCTGTTGCTGACGGGCTCGTCGCCGCGCGGCTGCTGGTTCTGGCGGAACTGTTCCTGGGCTGCCGCGATCAGGCGGAAATAATGCTCGGCGTGCTGGTAGTAGTTCTCGGCGGCGACCGGGTCGCCGGAAGAGCGCGCATCGCGCGCGAGCTGAAGATATTTTTCGGCGATGTGCGAAGCCGTGCCGCGGATCTTGATGTCGGGTCCGTTCGATTCGTAAACCCGGGTCATCGGGTTCTGGCCGCGCCGGTTGTTGTTGTTGTTATTATTATTGTTATTGCGGTTGCGCATCCGCTGCTTGTTCTGACCGTTTCTCATGTCCTGCCTTTAATTCCAGCCCTAAAGGTTGCACGCATTACTGATTGCTCGGAGTGACCTGATGACAGCGGTTCACATCTCTCATGCGCACCGCGCGCAAGAGCGGCTTGAACCCTGCCGATGTCCGTCGACCGTCGCGTTCAACAAAGACGCGTTCCCCACCCGCTAGCATCCATTGCCAGCGAACCCATTCATATCGCCTGCCGAAACAAGCCCAGCTTTGTTGCGTAAGTCTTCAAGCGCAATATCAGGCTTTCGTTCACTTTGCGGTCGGAGAGCAGCGCAGCTCCAATGGCCATCGCGCTCAACAGGACCTGCGGCTTGGAACCTTTAAATCAGTAAAGCTCTCGCCCGAGAGCCCGGCTTTTACCCGTAGGTCTACGGGGCCGGCACCGATGTGTTGACCGGAACGTAGTCGTTCCCAAGGGATATTCCAAGAGGTTTTTTGCAACCCAATCCGGCTTTTATGGGGGCATTTTTCGGGCCGAAACCGCCCGCGGGATGCCCGCCAAATCGGCCTTGGGCGGCCTGTCCACAGACAACGCGGCAGCCGTCATCAAGGTTTCAATATCGCGGGCCTGCCCTTGCCCCGCCTCGACGATCAACGCCCCGCCGGGGGCGAGCCGCTCGGCCGCCTGCGGGATCAGGGCGCGGTAGGCGTCATAGCCGTCATTGCCGCCGTCGAGCGCCAGATGCGGATCGTGCTCGCGCACATCGAGGCTCAATTTCGGAATTTCCCCTGAGGGAATATAGGGCGGATTCGACACGATGAGATCGAACGGGCCGCGCAGCGCCGCCGCATAGGAGCAGGCGACGAAGCCGGAGCGGCCGGCGAGGTCCAGAGCTGCGGCATTGCTCCGCGCGGTGGCGAGCGCGGAGAGGCTGAGATCGGTTCCGACACCGAAGGCATCGGGAATTTCGTGCAGCAGCGCGAGCAGGATCGCGCCGGATCCGGTGCCGATATCCGCGATTCGCGGGCGCGGCCCCGATATCGTGGCCTCCCGAAAGATCTCCAGTGCCAGTTCGACCACGGTCTCGGTGTCCGGCCGCGGCACCAGCGTCGCCTCGGACAGTTGGAACGGCAGGCCCCAGAATTCGCGCGCGCCGAGAATGCGGGCGACCGGCTCATGCGCGAGACGGCGTTGCGCATAGGCTTCGAGTCGCGCAGCCTCTTCGGGCGTGAGCTGGCGCGCCGCCTGCGTGACGATGCCGGTCAAATCAAGCCTCAGCGCGGCTCCGACGAGCAGGCGCGCGTCGAGGCCGGGCTCTTCGATGCCGGCCGATTGCAGTCGCGCCGCAAGCGCGCGCCGCGCGCTCTCGATGCTGTGTCCGGAATCGAAACCTGTCGCCAATGGAGCCATCCTGCCTGGCATCGTGGATAGATCGGCGGCATTGCTTGCGTCAACGGAAAGGAGCGCGTCTGATCGCACCTCGCAGCGAGGAGGGATCCATGGCGGCTTACGACGATCAGAACGTCTTCGCAAAGATCCTGCGCGGCGAAATCCCCTGCTTCGAGGTTTTCAGCGACGACCGCAGCCTCGCCTTCCTCGACATCATGCCGCGCTCGCCCGGACACACGCTGGTCATCCCCCGGGCGCCGGCGCGTGGCATCCTCGACATCGCGGATGACGATCTCGCCGCGGTCGCCCGAACCGGCAAACGGATCGCGATTGCGGCGATGAAGGCGTTCGACGCCGAGGGTATCATCCTGCAGCAGTTCAGCGAACCGGCGAGCGGGCAGGTGGTCTTCCACCTGCACATGCACGTCATGCCGGTCAGGGCCGGAATCGAGCTGCTGCCGGCGCAGACGCGCAAGGAAGACATGGCCGTGCTCGCCGATCACGCCAAGCGGATGATTGCCGCACTTGGCAGTTGATCGAGATAGCGCTGCAGCAAGACCGTAGGACGGGTAGAGCTGTTGCGAAATCCATCATCGAGACAATCTCGAAATCGACTGGCGCAGCTTCGCTCCACCGAAACTGCGAGCCAGCGATCTTTCATCGAACCTTCATCAGTTCCTGTTCAGCGGGCGGGGTCGAAGGGGAGAGCCAATCGGACATTCGAGCGCGGCACGATCCCAGCGTCCGACATCAGCTGCTGCCTGATAGGTGGTTTGCAGAAACGCCATGAGCGTGGCCTCTGGCTCGCTGGATTTTCGCACAAGGTCGTAGGGCAGGAGATATTCGCCGAGCTTCCGATCGAAGTATGCGCCCGCCGGCATGACCTGTCCGTCAGCAAAGCCATTCGGCGTGGGGTAGGCATAGGAGTAGAAGGCCGCAAAGTCTGTACCACCTCCGCCCGGCCAAAAGCCGGCGGACGAGACCTCATCGCTATAGGCCTCGCGTGTCACGACGTCCGGCAAACCCGGGACGCCACCCGGGTGAAGCGGAGCGGAACGCCCAGAGAAGCGCGTCACCGCGAGATCGAAGCTGCCCCAGAAGAGATGGACCGGACTGACCTTCCCGGTGAACCCCGTCCGAAACCGATAAAACACTCCGCTGATTGCGACGAGGGCGCGGAAGAACCGCGTCACGGCGTCTGCGTCATAAGGCCTGATTTGGCGGTCCTGCGTGAACGGGATCGGATCCGGGACCTCACTGGGCCGACCGTCAAATTCTGGTGTTCCGCCGAGATGTCCTACCAAATCACAGAACCGGGCGTGAAATTCGGCGACGGACATTCGCCCGAGCGGCATTTCCGCCCTGCACCCATCAGTTGCTTCTCCGATCAGGACGTGACGGGAGAGATCGAAGACGATCTCGATACCTGATGCGTCTGGAATCAGCGAAGTCGTGAGCCCGCGTGCATTCACGTAGAAGGTCGCGTGCCAGGAATGGTTGACCCATGGCGTTCTCGCGAGCCGATACTTGCCGACAATCTGGCAATACAGATGAAGCGCGGAACAGGTTTCGCGCCATGCCTCGAAGGGGATCTCCGGCCAGATCGCGCTCATAGCATCTCCTCCCTCAGGTTCGGTTCGGCTTGGCAAGACCTCACCTCGGCTAAAGGCGACCCTGTGTCCGCTTTGGGCCCAAGGCGACATTCCGGGGCGAGGCCGCATGCTGCGCCTTCGAAAGCAGATACCCCGGAGTTTAGGGGGACTCGACCTAGACGCCAAGGTATCGCTGCAGCAGCTCCGGCTGGGCCTTGAGCTCCTGCGCCGGCCCCTCGTGCACGATGTGGCCGTTGTTGATGATATAGATCCGTGTCGCCAGCGCCAGCGTCGCCGCCAGATTCTGCTCGACCAGCACGATGGTCTGGCCGGCGGCTGCGAGCTCGCGGCAGGCCTTGACGAGATCGTGGACGATGACGGGCGCGAGCCCCTCGAACGGCTCGTCCAGCAGCACGATCTTGGGATCGCGCACCAGCGCCCGGGCGATCGCGAGCATCTGCTGTTCGCCGCCGGAGAGCTCGGTGCCGCGGTTGTTGCGCCGCTCCTTCAGCCGCGGAAACATCTCGTAGATGCGCTCAAGCGGCCAGCGCTCCGGTGCGGTGATCCCGGCGAGGACGATGTTCTCCTCCACCGACAAGCTGCCGAAGATCCGGCGCTCCTCGTGCACGAGCTGCATGCCGGCCTGCGCGATTCTGTGGCTCTTGCGTCCGGCGATATCGATGCCGTCGAACTTCACGCTGCCGCTGCGGGGCGTCACGACGCCCATCAGGCTCTTGAGCGTCGTGCTCTTGCCGGCGCCGTTCCGCCCGAGCAGTGCCACCACCTCGTGCCGCTCGACGCGCATGGCGACGTCGAACAGGATGTGGGAGTCCCCGTAATAGCTGTTCAGGCCATTGACCTCGATCAGGCTCATGCGGCGATCTCTCCGTGAACGCCGCCGAGATAGGCTTCCTGCACCGCAGCGTTGGTCCTGATTTCCTCCGGCGTGCCGTCCAGCAACACCTTGCCCTCCTGGAGCACCGTCACGCGCTCGACCAGCTCGAACAGCGAATCCATGTCGTGGTCGATGATGATCATGGTGCGCCCGCGCGCGATCGATTTGAGCAGCTTGACGGTCTCGACCCGCTCGCGCGGGCTCATGCCCGCGAGCGGCTCGTCGAGCAGCAGCAGGCGCGGCGAGGTGGCGAGCGCAAGCCCGATCTCCAGCCGGCGCTTCTCGCCATAGGCGAGCTCGGATACCGGCGTGTCGGCGCGGCGGGTCAAATTGACCAGGGCAAGCGTGTGCGCCACCTGCTCCGTCAGGCCCTTCACGCCCGAGAGCTTGCGGAACAGGTCGAGCCGGAATTTGCCGCGCAGCTCGGCGAGTGCTGCGATCGTCAGGTTCTGCCGCACGGTGAGGCCAGTGAAGAGCTGGTTGACCTGGTAGCTCTTGGTGAGCCCGAGCTGGCAAACCTCGGTGACCTTCAATCCCGTGATGTCGCGGCCCTCGAACACGATCTGGCCGGAGGTCGGCGCGATCTCGCAGGTCAGCATCTTGAAGAAGGTCGATTTGCCGGCGCCGTTGGGGCCGATGATGCCGCGCAGCTCGCCCTGATTGACGCTGAAATCGATGTCGCTGTTGGCGACGAGACCGCCATAGCGCTTGGTCAGACCGGTGGCTTTCAGGATCGGCCCGGAATAGGCGGGATGCGCGACCTCCTTGGCCCGCATCGGCGCCGGCGGAGCTTGCTGTGGCGTCTCGATCTCGGCCTCCTCCTCCGTCTCCGCAGCCTTCCGCGCTCGCTTGCCGGACGCGAGGCCGTAGAGATCGACGAGGCCGCCCACAATGCCGCCGCGCAGGAAGCAGACCAGCACCACGAACACGACGCCGAGCACCAGCTTCCAGGCCGCCCCGAGGCCCAGCGCGGACTGGAGGAAATCCTGAAGGAAGAGCCAAACTGTTGCGCCGACCAGCGGTCCGAACAACGTGCCGCGGCCGCCAATGGCGGTCTGCATCACGAGCTGGCCCGAGGTGTCGAAGGTGAAGGCGTCGGGCGGCATGAAGGCCTGCAACACGCCGAGCAGGCCGCCGGCGAAGCCCGCATAGGCCGCAGCGATCACGAAGGCGGTCAACTTGTAGCCGTGGATGTTGTGGCCGACGGCGGTGGCGCGCAGCGGATTGTCGCGGATCGCGCTGAAGATGGCGCCGACAGGCGAGCGGACGATCCTGAGCGCGATGATGACGCCGATGAAGTAGCACAGCGCGATGAACTGATAGAGCGACCAGCCATTGGTGAAGTGGATGGTGGTGAAGCCGAGATTGAAGCTCGGCGTCGGTACGCCCGGCAGGCCGTTCTCGCCGCCGGTGAAATCCGAGAGCGGATTGAACTCGACGAAGAAGAACACCTCCGCGATCGCCACGGTGATCATGGCGAAATAGATGCCGGTGCGGCGCAGCGCGATCAGGCCGATCAAATAGCCGGTCGCCGCCGCCGCGATCATGCCGATGATCAGTGCGCCCAGCACGTTGCCGAAGCCCGCACGGGTCAGGAGGTAGGCCGCGACGAAGCCGCCGGTGCCGTAGAAGGCGGACTGGCCGAACGACAGCAGGCCGGTGAATCCGAACAGGATGTCGAAGCCGAGCCCGAACAGGCCCCAGACCAGGATCCGGTTCACGGTGTTCGGGGCGAAGCCGAGATGAGGCAGCACGAACGGGGCTGCGATCAAACCGATCGCGGTCAGGGTTTCGATCAGGAACGGGCGTTGCTTGAGCATCAGGAAATCGCTTACTCGCGGCCCTGGACGCCGAGCAGGCCATGCGGTCGCACCACGAGCACGAGCGTCATCGCCGCAAACAGCATCACATAGGCGTAGCCGGGGTTGAACATGGAGGTGACGCTGATGATCTCGCCTGCGATCAGGCCGCCGAGGATCGCGCCTGGAAACGAGCCGACACCGCCGATCACCACCACGACGAAGGTCTGGACCAGGATGTCGTCGCCGATGCCAGGTGTCAGCGACACCACCGGCGCGTTGACGATGCCGGCAAATCCGGCGGCCATCGCGCCGATGCCGAACACGACCATGAAGACGCGGTAGACGTTGATGCCGAGCGAATCGACCATCACCGAATCCTCGATGCCGGCGCGCACGATCATGCCGAGCCGGGTCCGGTAGAGGACGATGAACAGCGCGCCGAGCGCGACCGCGACGATGCCGACGACGGCGAGGCGGTAGGTCGGATAGAACATGAAGCCGAGATTGGTGATGCCCTGGAACAGCGCCGGCGGCGGCACCAGCTGCGACTGGCTCGAGAAGATCAGGCGCACCAGCTCCACGAAACAGATGCCTAGCCCGAAGGTCACCAGCAGCTGATCCTCGTGCGGGCGATGATAGAAATGGCGGATGATGACGCGTTCCATCGCGACGCCGAGCAGCATTACGAACAGCGAGCCCGCGATGACGGCGATGATGAAGGACTCCGTGTACTGGTAGGCGACGAAACCGGCATAGCCGCCGATCATGAACATCGCGCCATGCGCGAGGTTGAGCACGCCGAGCGTGCCGTAGATGATGGTCAGGCCGGAGCTGATCAGCGCGAGCAGGGCGCCGAGCGCGAGCCCGTTGAAAAGCTGCGAAACGAGGTTGGGCCAACTGATCATGCGACAATCGCCGTTGTGGCGCGCCATGGTGCGCGTCAGAAAAAGGTGACGCCGCAGGACCAGAGTGAGCCCGCGGCGTCACAGGGGTTAGCGCGGGCTCAGCTGTAATCGCCGGGATGGCAGCCGAACGCGTCGGGCTTCTGCATCAGGCCTTCACCGGGGACGATCTCGACGACGTCGTACCAGTCTTCCTTGTTCTTCATGTCCTTCTGCTGCTTGCCCTTCACGATGATCACCGGGCGGACGCATTGGTGATCCTCGGGGCGGTAGTGCACGTCGCCGACCAGGGAGGGGATCGTCTCGCCCTTCTCGTAGGCCTTGATCACGTCGGGCGGATTGAAGCTGCCGGCCTGCTCGCACATGTGGGCCCAGTGCGCGAAGCTGACATAGGCGTTCTCGGCGCCCCATTCGGGCTTGTAGCCGTACTTGTTCTCGAAGGCCTCGTTGAACATCTTGGCGAGCGGGAACTTGTCCTCGATCGTCCACCAATAGTCGGTGGCGGCGTAGACGCCCTGCATCAGGCCGCCGGTCTCGCGCGCGATGAAGGGCACCTGGTAGGGAACGACCAGCTTCATCTTGTCGAGCACGCCGAACTGCTTGGCCTGCTGGGTCGACAGTACCGCGTCGTGGCCCCAGTTGACGTTGATGAGCACGTCGGCGCCGGAATTCGCGACGTTCAGCAGATATGAGGAGTAGTCGGGCGCGCCGAGCGGTGCGACCTGGTTGGTCACCGTCGTCCAGCCCGCGGTCGCGAGGAAGTCCTGCATCGACTTGGTGACGGTGTGGCCGTAGGTGTAATCAGGCGTCAGGTAGGCGGCCTTCTTGTTCTTGCCGAACTCTCTCACCATCACCGGGCCGATCGCCGCGGCGGCGGTCTGGCCGAAGAAGTTCTGGCGGAAGCCGTAGCGAACGCAGTCCTTGCCGGTGGTGTCGTTCGAGCCGGAAATGCCGCACACGAACAGCACGTGTTCGCGCTGCGCGAGCTTGTTGAGCGCGACCGCAACGGCGCTCGACGTGCCGCCGGTGATCATGATCGCCTTGTTCTCGCTGATGAAGCGCTGCTGCGCCTGCACCGCCTCGTTCGGCTTGGCCGCGGAATCCGCGACGCCGAACTTCAGCTCCTTGCCGAGTACGCCCTTGCTGGTCTTCGGCGAGATCTTCTTGATCAGGTCATGGCCGCTGTTGATGTGCTCGATCGCGAGCTGGTAGCCCTTGAGCTCGTCCTCGCCCTGCACGGCGTAGGTGCCGGTGCGCGGGACCGAGATTCCGATGAAGGCGGTGGAACCCGAAACGCCGGCGGGATACGAGCCGATCGCCGGCTTGTCCTCGGCAAAGGCCGGCATCGCGGGCAGCATCGAGCCGCCGATGAGGCTAGCTGTGGTCTGGAGCAGGCCACGGCGCGAGAGGCCGCGGCGGATGAGATCGTCAGTCATGGTCGTTCCTCCGAACATCGTTCTTGTTTGCGGGCGCAAGCACGACCTGTCCGGCGCCAGCCGACCTCGCTGGCCTGCTGCGCCGGGCACGTCACATCCGCGTGTAGCTCTTGGCCCTAAGCATTGCTTGTGAAGCCCTTCTGTCAATTTCGTCTTTGGTCGAACGACGAAAATTATCACGTGAAAACATATCGGATCACGATATATATTAGTCTTTGTGAGTACGAGGCTGGCGGGTTCGGCGAGAGAAATGGCGCGGCAGACGACAGTGGCGGGTGCCCGGAAGCGACGATCCTGGCCGCGGGAGGCGGAGCGGCCGGAGGCCGCGTGGCCCGCGGGGGAGGGCAGCGACCAGCGCGCGGCGCCGCAGTCGGGCGATGCCTCCCGCGTGTCCGAGCCGCGCAGCCGGTCAGCCGGCCGGCGCGGACCCGTCGTCGGCTCCGTCCAGGCCAAGGTCCAGGCCAAGCGCGCGCCCGGCCCGATGCAGAAGCTGAGCGTGCGTGCACAGAATGTTCTGAAGGAGCTTGCGGTGGAGCTCACCGGCGAACAGCCGCCGAAGGGGAATTGGCTGCCATCGCGCGAGTTGCTGCTCGCGCTGACGGCCGAGCGCCTTGCGACCGCGCGCAACTGCGGACCTCACACGATGCGGGAGATCGTGGATTGGGCCCAGGGCTGCGGCGTGACCATCAAGCCGGTGATCCCGCCCGGCGGCTCGCTGTCGCAGATGTGGGCGGAGTTGATTGCCAATGCGTCGGCAGGCAGCCTGACCAGCGCCGAGATCGCCAGCGCGCTGCAGCGCTCGATCAGGCGGAAGAGCGTTCGCATCCCGATCGCGTTTCAGGTCATCCTGGTGAAGATCCTGCTCTCCAGTTTCGAATAGGCCCCGATATTTGTGCATCCGCGGCGCCGCTCGGTTGGTTCCGCCGGTCCTTCCTTGCTAGTCTCGGCAGTGACCGCCCGCTTCACCGGCGGGCTCGACGTCGCAGGCAGGAATGACTCAATCGAAGCGGAAGACGACGCGCCCCTCCTCCGCGGCGCCCTTAAAGGGCGGCGCGATGCGCGAGGCCGACTATGCGGCGCTCGCACAGTTCCGCTATCAGCTCCGGACCTTCCTGGCGTTCAGCGAAGCCGCGGCCCAGAGTGCCGGGTTGACGCCGCAGCAGCATCAGGCGCTGCTGGCGATCAAGGGGCTGGCCGCCCCTGACGGCGCAAGCGTCGGCGACATCGCGCGTTTCCTTCTGATCCGGCATCATACCGCGGTGGAGCTGGTGGATCGCATGGCGAAGCTGAAGCTGATCGGACGGGAAGCCGATCCGCAGGACGCAAGACGCGTCCTGGTCAGGCTGACGGCCAAGGGCGAGCAGAAGCTGCGATCGCTCTCGCGCATTCACCTGGACGAGCTGGGTGCCGCCGCGCCCGCCCTGGCCAGGATCCTGCGATCGTTCCGGGCCAAAGCGCGCTGAGGCGCGGTTCAGGCGGCTGCGCCTTGCGCGGCGAGCTGAGCGGCCTGATGCTCGGTGGTCAGCGCGTCGGTCAATTCGCCGAGCGCTTCGCCGGCGATCACCTGCGGCAGCTTGTAGAGCGTCAGGTTGATGCGATGGTCGGTGACGCGTCCTTGCGGGAAATTATAGGTGCGGATGCGCTCGCTGCGGTCGCCGGAGCCGACCTTCTCCTTGCGCTCGGCCGAGCGCGCCGCATCGACGCGCTGGCGCTCGGCATCGTAGATGCGCGAGCGCAGGATGTTCATGGCGGAGGCGCGGTTCTTGTGCTGCGAGCGGCTGTCCTGCATCATCACCACGATACCGGTCGGGATGTGGGTGATGCGGATCGCCGATTCGGTCTTGTTGACGTGCTGGCCGCCGGCGCCCTGCGCCCGCATGGTCTCGATCCGCAGATCGTCGTTCTTGATATCGACGTCGACCTCCTCGACCTCCGGCAGCACGGCGACCGTCGCCGCGGAGGTGTGGATGCGTCCCTGCGTCTCGGTGTCGGGCACGCGCTGCACGCGATGCACGCCGGATTCGAACTTGAGTTTCGAGAACGCGCCGCGGCCCTGGACCTCCGCGATGATTTCCTTGTAGCCGCCGACCGTGCCTTCGCTGGCCGAGATCACCTCGACCTTCCAGCCCTGCAAGGCCGCGAAGCGCTCGTACATCCGGAACAGATCGCCGGCGAACAGCGAGGCCTCGTCGCCGCCGGTGCCGGCGCGGATTTCCAGCACCACGTTGCGGTCGTCCATGGCGTCCTTGGGCAGCAGCGCGACGCGAATCTTCTGGACCAGCTCTTCGATCTTGGGCGTCAGCTCGTCGCGCTCGGCTTCAGCCATGCCGCGCATCTCGGCATCCGTCGCGGGATCGGCGATCAGCGCTTCGGTGTCGGCGAGCTCTTTCACGGCGGAGCGATAAGCCTTCACCGCCTCGATCAGCGGGGTGAGCTCGGCGAGCTCGCGGGTGATCTGCACGTAGCGTTCGGAGGCGAGCTGGCCGAGCGATTCGGCCTCGAGCGAGGCGTGATGCGCGAGCAGGACGTCCAGTTTGGCTTCGGGGAGTGACGACATCGGTTCAGTCTCAAATGGCGGAAGAGGGCGAGGCGGCGGGAGGGGGCGACAGGCCCGCTACAACGCCAGGCCTTCGGCCTCGGCAAATTCCGTCAGCTTCTGCCGGATCGAGACGCTGCCGGAGGGCGCGTCCAGCAGCGGGCTGAGCATCGCTTCGGCCTTCTTGGCATCGAGGTCGATCACCATCGCCTTGACCGGGCCGAGCGCGGTCGCCGAGAGCGACAGCGAACGATAGCCCATCGCGATCAGCGCCAGCGCGCCGATCGGCTTGGAGGCCATCTCGCCACACAGCGATAACGACTTCTTCGCATCATTCGACTTCCGCGCGATCTCGCGCAGCACGCGCAGGATCGGCGCCGACATCGTGTCGAAGCGCTCGGAGACTTTCGCATTGCCGCGATCGACCGCGAACAGGAACTGGAACAGATCGTTGGAGCCGACCGAGATGAAGTCGACCTTCTTCAGGAGCTCGTCGAGCTGGTAGAGCAGGGCGGGCACCTCGACCATGGTGCCGATGTCGATGCGCTCCGGCAGGATGTGGCCGTGCTGGCGCAGATAGGTCAGCTCGCGCTCGACCAGCGCCTTTGCCGAGTCGAATTCGGCGACCTCCGAGATCATCGGGAACATGATGCGCAGCGCGCGGCCGCCGCCGGCGCGCAGCAGCGCGCGGATCTGGCCGCGCAGCAGGCCGGGGCGATCGAGGCCGAGCCGGATCGCGCGCCAGCCGAGTGCGGGATTCTCCTCGATCACCGCTTCCATATAGGGCAGTGCCTTGTCGCCGCCGATGTCGAGGGTGCGGAAGGTGACGGGCTTGGTGCCTGCGGCATCCAGCACCGTGCGATAGAGCGCGAGCTGGTCGCTGGTGCGCGGCAGGCTCTGCCCCACCATGAATTGCAGCTCGGTGCGGAACAGGCCGATGCCGGCGCTGCCGGTGTCCTCGATATGCGGCAGGTCGATCGCTAGACCTGCGTTGATCATCAGCTCGACCTTCTGCCCGTCCTTGGTGACGCAGGGACGGTCGCGCAGCGCAAGGTATTGCGCCTGGCGGCGGGCGCGGAAGCGCACGCGCTCGGCAAAGGCGGCTTCAACCTCCTGCGACGGGCGCACATAGATCGAGCCGGAGGTGCCGTCGACGATGATGGCGTCGCCGGGATCGGCGATGCCCGGCGCGTTCGGGACCTCGCCGACCGCGGGGATGCCGAGCGCGCGGGCCACGATCGAGACGTGGGAGTTGGCGGTGCCTTCCTCCAGCACGATGCCGCGCAGGCGCTTGCGATCGTAGTCGAGCAGCGCCGCCGGGCCCATCGCGCGCGCGATGACGATGGCATTGTCGGGCAATTGCTCGCGCGACGGCGCGTGGTCCTGGCCGACCAGCTGCCGCATCAGGCGGTAGCCGAGATCCTCGAGATCGTGAAGCCGGTCACGCAAATAGGGATCGGTGGAGCGCAGCATGCGCGCGCGGGTGTCGGACTGCACGCGTTCGACGGCGGCTTCCGCCGTGAGGCCGGTGGCGACCGCCTCATGCAGCTTGTGCGACCAGCCCTGGTCGTTGGCGAACATGCGGTAGGCTTCCAGCACCTCGCGGTGCTCGCCGCCCTCGGCAACGTCGCCACGCTCCAGCATGCGGTCGAGATCGGCGCGCAGCTTGGCGAGCGCGGTGTCGAGCCGCTTGATCTCCTTCGGCAGATCCTCGGCGATGTAGTCCTTGATGACGACGCGCGGCTCGTGCAGCACGACATGGCCGAGCGCAATGCCCTCCGAGAGGATGGCGCCGACCTTCTGCGCCGAATGGCGCGCGGCCGGCTCCTGGCCCGGCTGGGCCAGCGCCGACAATTCGCCGGAGGCGATCAGCTCCGCCAGCACCATCGCGGTGGTCTGGAGCGCCTCGAGCTCCTCCTCGACATAATTGCGCTTGGCGCGGTTCTGCACCACCAGCACGCCGAGCGTGTTGCCGGCGCGCAGGATCGGCACGCCGAGGAAGGAGTGGTAGATTTCTTCGCCGGTCTCCGGGCGGAACGAGAAGGCCGGGTGGCTTTGCGCGTCGCTGAGGTTGAGCGGGGTCGCCTCGCTGGCGACGAGGCCGACCAGGCCCTCATGGGCGCTCAGCACGGTGTGGTGCACCGCCTCGCGGTTGAGGCCTTCGGTGGCATAGAGCTCGAGCGTGTTGTCGATGCGCAGCACATAGACCGAGCACACCTCGGCCACCATATTGGCGGCGATCAGCACCACGATCTTGTCCAGCCGCTCCTGGGCCGAGACCTGCTCCGCCATGGTTTCGCGGAGCCGTCTCAATAAGACGCGGGGACCTCCCGACGCGCTCCGCATGAACCGTCAATCTCCTCCGTCTGCCTGGCCCGGCGGTATCGGCCGGCGGCTGGCCCAAAATTCCAGAAAAACAACCAAATTGTTCGTCCGGCGCAGGCACAAACACAAATCTACTCAAGATTTAGCGCTTGCACCGAATCAGCGCCGCCTGAACTGGGACACAGTCTGCGGCAGCCCACCCTGTTCGCCGTATAGCGAATTAAGGCTTGTTTTGCCAAGCAAAACGCCTGCCAAACGCGAAGGTGTGTACACCTTCGCGTTTGCTGCGACCGCTAAGAGAAAATTCGTCTAGGCCTGATCGAGACCGTAGAGCGTGTGCAGGGTGCGCACCGCAAGCTCGGTATAGGCGGTGTCGATCAAAACCGAGAATTTGATCTCGGAGGTTGTGATGGCCCGGATGTTGATATTCCGTCCGGCGAGGGCCGAAAACGCCTGGGCGGCGACGCCGGCATGGCTGCGCATGCCGCTGCCGATTACCGATATCTTGGCGACGTCGGTGGCGGTATCGAGCCGGGCATAGCCGATCTTGCCTTTGGCGGCCGTGATCGTGTCCTTGGCACGGGTGTAGTCGGCCGCCGGCACCGTGAAGGTGAGATCGGTGGTCTTGCCGTCCTCGGAGACGTTCTGCACGATCATGTCGACGTTGATGTTGGCATCCGCCAGCGGGCCGAAGATCGACGCTGCCACGCCGGGCTTGTCCTCGATCTGGCGTACCGAGATCTGGGCCTCGTCCTTCGAAAAGGCGATGCCGGTGACGACGTGGCTTTCCATGATCTCCTCCTCGCTGCAGATCAGCGTGCCGGGCGGCTGGTTGGCATGCGGGTCGATATCCTCGGGCTTATCGAAGCTCGAGCGGACGAAGATCGGCATGTTGTGGACCATGCCGAGTTCCACCGAGCGGACCTGGAGCACTTTTGCGCCCTGGGAGGCCAGTTCCAGCATGTCTTCGAACGCGATCTTGTCGAGGCGGCGGGCCTTCGGCACGATTCGCGGGTCGGTGGTGTAGACGCCGTCGACATCGGTGTAGATGTCGCAGCGGTCGGCCTTGACGGCGGCGGCGATCGCCACGGCCGAGGTGTCGGAGCCGCCGCGGCCGAGCGTGGTGATGCGATTGGTCTCGGGATTGATGCCCTGGAAGCCGGCGATGACCGCGACCTCCTTGCGCTCCCGGAAGCGCTTGATGATCTCGCTGCCGTCGATGTCCTCGATTCGGGCCGAGGCATGGGCGTCGCTGGTCTTGATCGGGATCTGCCAGCCCTGCCAGGAGCGGGCCTGGATGCCCATGCCCTGAAGCACGATGGCGAGCAGGCCCGACGTCACCTGTTCGCCGGAGGCGACAACGGCGTCGTATTCGCGCGCGTCGTGCATCGGCGAGGCCTCGGTGCACCAGGCCACCAGCTCGTTGGTTTTGCCGGACATCGCCGAGACGACCACGGCCACTTCGTGGCCGGCGTCGACCTCACGCTTCACATGGCGTGCGACGTTGCGGATACGTTCGATATTAGCGACGGACGTGCCGCCGAATTTCATCACGAGGCGGCTCATGACGACGCGTGCATTCCCTCATAAGGATCAGTATGGTGACCCGCACCGGACGGGTGCCGGCGGACACCGACCGCGCGTATACATAGCGGCGGGGCCGGGGGCAAGCGGGTTCCTGCGGGGGCAGGGTAAGGTCCGGCCTAAGGTCTGGCTTGGGGGTATGGGTTAACCGAGATCATGGCGCGTTATATCGACGAGATCCTGCAACCGGGCGAGCGGGTGCTGTATTCGACCAATGCGCACTGGATCTTCTATTTTCCGGCCATCGTGGCCTGGATCGCGGCTCTCGCCTTTCTCGTCCTGATGCCGCAGGCCACGGCCGATGGCCTCTGGGTGCTGTGCCTCATAGCCGCTGGCGTCGTGGCTCTGGCCGCCCTTTACTGGACCATCAAGGGCTGGTTCCATCGCTTCACGACCGAGACCGACGTCACCAACTTGCGGGTTGTGCACAAGACTGGGTTCATCAAGCGCCGGACCTTTGAAATGGCGCTGGACAAGGTCGAGAGTGTCGACGTCGACCAGTCGATTCTTGGACGTATTCTCAACTACGGCGACGTGACGATTCGCGGCGTTGGCGAGGGGATCGAAAAGATCACGACCGTCGACTCGCCGCTCGCCTTCCGTAGTTCGATCACCACGCGGTAGGACCGCGCCTAACCATGAGCATGCAGCAAAATACTTCCGCAACCGCCACCGCCCAGCCGGGCTCGACCGTCGACGCCGCCGAGATCGCGAAATTCTCGAAACTTTCGGCCGAGTGGTGGGACCCCAACGGCAAGATGGCCCCGCTGCACCGGATCAACCCGCTGCGGCTCGGCTATATCCGCGATGCCGCCTGCCGCAAGTTCGAGCGCAACGTGCGCAGCCTCAACTGCCTCGGCGGCCTGCGCGTGCTCGACATCGGCTGCGGTGCCGGCCTGTTGTGCGAGCCGCTGTCGCGCCTCGGCGCCCAGGTCATCGGCGTCGATCCCTCGGTCAGCAACATCGCCGCCGCGAAGCTGCATGCCGACAAGAGCCATCTGTCGATTGATTACCGCTGCACCACGGTCGAGGAGATCGACCCGCGCGAGCGCTTCGACATCGTGCTGGCGATGGAAGTGGTCGAGCACGTCGTCGATGTCGGCGTTTTCCTCAAGCGCTGCGCGGCGCTGCTGAAGCCGAACGGGCTGATGGTGGTCTCGACGCTGAACCGGAACTGGAAGAGCTTCGCGCTCGCCATCGTCGGCGCCGAATACGTCCTGCGCTGGCTGCCGCGCGGCACCCACGAATGGAACAAGTTCGTCACCCCCGACGAGCTGACGAAGTATCTTTTGGATAACCGTCTCGTCATCACCGAGCAGACCGGCGTCGTCTACTCACCCTTCGCCGACAGATGGACCCTCTCCTCCGACATGGACGTGAACTACATGGTCGTGGCGGAAGGGATGGTGTGAGGGGTACGCGAGGCGCGAGCATCGCACCCATGACGTGGGCGTGATTGACCTGCTTCGCCGCTAGCGGCAGGTTGGCCACGGCTTCCCCTCCTACCGCTCCACCCGCATGCTCACCATCGCCAGCCTCTGGATTCCCTTCACCGTCATTGCTGCGCTCGGCCAGGTCGCGCGCAACGCAATGCAGCGGTCGCTGACGAAGCCGCTGGGGACCTGGGGCGCGACCAATATCCGCTTCCTGTTCGGCTTCCCGTTCTCGCTGCTGTTTCTGGGCGTGGTGCTGGTCGCAACCGGCGACCATCTCGGGATGCCGCCGACAGTGTTCTGGCCCTGGCTGCTGCTCGGGGCGCTCAGCCAGATCGTTGCGACCGGGCTGATGCTGCTCGCGATGAACGATCGTTCCTTCGTGGTGACGACGGCGTACCTGAAGACCGAGGCGATCCAGACCGCGATTTTCGGCTTCGTCTTCCTCGGCGATCATCTGACCTGGCTGAAGGTGCTGGCGATTGTGATCGCGACCGTCGGCGTCGTCATCACGGCGCTGCGGCCCGGCGGCGACAAAAGCTTTGCGGAATTGAGGCCGACCATCACGGGCCTCGTTGCGGCCGCGGCGTTCGCGCTCTCAGCCGTTGGCTTCCGCGGTGCCATCATCAACGTGCCTGACGTCTCCTTCGTGACGGCAGCGTCGTTCACGCTGGTGCTCGGCCTGTTCGTGCAGACGCTGATCCTGACCATCTATCTGCTCTGGCGCGCGCCAAAGGTGCTCCAGTCGATCCTGGGATTGTGGAAGCCGTCGCTGCTCGCCGGCTTCATGGGCGCCTTCGCCTCGCAATTCTGGTTCCTGGCATTCGCGCTGACGGCCGCCGCCAATGTCCGCACGCTCGCTTTGATCGAGGTGCTGTTCGCGCAAGGCGTGGCGTATTACTCGTTCAAGCAGCCGATCGCGCCGCGCGAGATTTTTGGTATCGCGCTGATCGTGGTCGGAGTCGCGTTGCTGGTGGGAGTCTGACGCGCTTCGCGCATCAGTTCCTATCTTCCGGGAGCGTCGGCAGCGGCGACACCTCGATGCCTTCGTCGATCAGCGACTTGGCCTCGTCGGGCGAAGCCTCGCCATAGATCGGGCGGTGCTCCTTGTCGCCGTAATGCATCGCGCGGGCTTCGTTCGCAAAGCGCTCGCCGACATTGTCGGCGTGCTTGACGATGTGATCGCGCAGCTCCTTGAGCTTGGCGCGCAACTCGCGCTCCTGCGCCATCATCAGCGAGGTCGGTCCCGACGGCGCAGCCTCGGGCGCAGGCGTTGAGGCCGGCTCCGGCGGCGGCGTCGCCCGTCCGCGGCCCTTCTTGCCGATGATCCGTGGGGCCATGATCGCCTTCTCGACCTTGGCCGAGCCGCAGATCGGGCAAGTCACGAGCTTGCGCTTCACCTGCGAATCATAAGCCGACGAGCTCTGGAACCAGCTTTCGAATGCGTGGCTTTGGTCGCAGTGGAGCGCGTAGCGGATCATGCCGATCCCCGCACGAGGTGAAGATGGTCCGGCCCGGCCTTGGGATCGGCGACGCCGAAGCGGCGGCCGTGCTGAAGCGAGGGGATCGCGCGGCGGGCGGTCTCGACCTTGGCCGGGTCGATCTTGGCCATGATGATGCCGGGCTCGACATCGCCCTCGGCGAGGATCTCGCCCCAGGGATCGATGATCAGCGAGTGGCCATAGGTCTCGCGCTTGTTCTCGTGCAGGCCGGCCTGCGCCGCCGCGAAGATGAAGCAGCCGGTCTCGATCGCGCGCGAGCGCAGCAGGATGTGCCAATGCGCCTCACCGGTCTTGCGGGTGAAGGCCGAGGGCACGGTGATGAAATACGCGCCGCTCTCGGCCAGCGCGCGGTAGAGCGCCGGGAAGCGCACGTCGTAGCAGATCGTCAGCCCGACGCGGCCCCAGGGCAGGTCGGAGATCACGGCGGTCTCGCCCGGCTGGTAATTGGCGGATTCGCGATAGCTCTCGCCGTCCGGCAATTCGATGTCGAACATGTGGATCTTGTCGTAGCTCGCGAGCACATTGCCCTCGGGGCCAATCAGGAAGGACCGATTGACCGCCTTCTCCGGCGAGAAGCGCAGCGCCAGCGATCCGACATGGATGTGGATCTTCAGCTCGGCCGCGAGCGCGCGATAGGCCTTCAGCGAGGTGTCGTCCTCTTCGCTCTGGAGGTGCTCGAACAACGCCTTTCGGTTGAGCTGCATCATGTTGCTGACTTCGGGCGTCTGCACGTAGTCGGCGCCATCGGCCGCAGCCTGCCGGATCAGCCTGGTGGCCTGCGCGAGGCTCGGCTCGGGCATCAGGCCGGTGCGCATCTGGATCATCGCGGCGGTGAAGGTGCGATCCTCGCTCATGACACCGCCTTTACGCTTTCGAGCAGGCCGTCGAGCTTGCCCTCGCGGTCGAGCGCATACAGCTCGTCGCAACCGCCGACATGGGTTCTGCCGATCCAGATCTGCGGGAAAGTCGAGCCCCCGCCGGCGCGGTCGTACATCTCTTCGCGCCAGGACGGGTTCCTGGCGATGTCGAACTCCGTGAAGGTTGCCTTCTTGCGGGTCAGCAGCGATTTGGCGGCGGAACAATAGCCACAGCCCGGCCTGGTGTAGATTTCGACAGCGTCGGTCATGTCGTGTGGCGCTCTCATGTCATGAAGTCATTGAATTATATGGGACGGGGGCCGCTCTCGACAACCCGGGCGAACACCAGCACGTCCACCTGGGCCGCCTTGGCGCGGAGCAGGGCCCGCGCACAGGCATCCAGCGTCGCCCCCGAGGTCAGGACATCGCCGATCAGGACGATGCGGCGGCCCTGGATTTCCGCCTGGCGGTCGGGGGATACCTGGAATGCGCCCTGCACATTGGTGGCGCGCTGGGTCCGCGACAGGCCGATCTGCTGCTCGGTCGCGCGCACCCGGCGCAGCACTTCACCGCGCACCCTGACACCGCTCTGCCGCGCGATGATGCGCGCCAGCGCCCCGGACTGGTTGTAGCGGCGCCGCCACGCCCGGCGCCAATGCAGGGGCACCGGCACCAGCATGTCGGCTCCGGTGAGCAGTTCGGCGCCCGCGCGCGCCATCCAGCGACCCATGGCCGGCGCCAGATCGGTACGGTCCTGGTATTTCAGCGCATGCACCAGCGTGCGCGCGACGTCGTCATAGCGCACCGCCGCGCGTGCACGCTGGTAGGCCGGCGGGCTCGCGATCGCCTCCATCGACAGCATGTCGGGGCCGGGATCATAGACGAAGGGAATGCCGAGGCGCGGGCAATAGGGTCGTTCGATGAACGACAGCCGCGCCCAGCAGGCCGCGCAGACGCCTTCGCCATCGACCGGCTCCCGGCAGGACACGCACAATGTTGGCAGCGCAATGTCGAGCGCGAGCCGTGCGGCACGCGACAGCACGTGGCGGCCGGCCGTCCATGCGGCACGCAACGGCGCGGCGATGGAGCGGGTGGGGGCGGCGTCGGCTTCCATGAGGGGAGGCTAGCGTTATGGGAAGAGCCGCTCAAGCGACTGAATCGGTCTCGTGCCCCGGACGCAGCGCAGCGCTCCCGGCGATGCGAAGCATCGTCCGGTGCGGTGCGCTGCAGAGCCGGGGCCCATCTCGCCGCATCGTGCGGAGGTGCCTTCTGGGTCCCGGCTCTGCGCAGCAGCGCTAAGAGCGCCGCAGCGCGTCCGGGACACGAGAGAGGAGATTGCCATGGCGGTCGTGATCGGCGTAACCAGCGGCATGGCCCAGACCCCGCAAACGCCGCCCGCTCTGTTCGATCGCGCATTGCTGCATGCGCGGCAGCGGCGCGCACATGCGCAGGGCGAGGTGACATTCCTGCTCGATCGTGTTGCAGAGGACATGACCGACCGCCTGGCCGCCGTGATGCGGGAGTTTCACGCTGCGGCCGATCTCTGGACGCCCGGAGAGGGGCTCACGGGGCCGCCACCACTTCAGCGGATCGCGATCGACGAAGCGGGTGCGGAAAAACTGCCCTTTGCCCCGGAAAGTCTCGACCTCGTCGTCTCGGCGCTGGCGCTGCAATTCGTCAACGACCTGCCGGGGGTGCTCATGCAGGTGCGGCGTGCGCTGAAGCCGGACGGATTGCTGCTCGCAGCGATGATCGGCGGCGACAGCCTGACCGAGCTGCGGCAGGCCTTTGCGGCGGCGGAAGCCGAATGCGAGGGTGGCGTGTCGCCGCGTGTGGCCCCGTTCGCGGATTTGCGCGACATCGGCGCGCTATTGCAGCGGGCGGGCTTTGCGCTTCCGGTGACCGATGTCGACCGTGTCGTGGTGCGCTACGCCAATGCGTTTGCGCTGATGCAGGATCTCCGCCGCATGGGCGCGGCCAATGTGCTGATCGAGCGGCGGCGCACGCCGACGCCCCGCGCGACGCTGCTGCGCATGGCCGAAATCTACGCCGAACGCTTTGCGGATGCCGACGGCCGCATCCGTGCGACATTCGACATCATCTGGCTCTCCGGCTGGGCCCCGCATGCAAGCCAGCAGCAGCCGCTGAAGCCGGGGTCGGCGAAAGCGAGCCTGGCGGAGGCGGTGAAGAAGGCGGGGAAGGAGTGATCCTCATGGTGAGGAGGCGCGTAAGGCGCGCTTAGCGGACGATGCTTCGCATCGCCGCGAGAACCATGCAGGCCCCGCTCTTGCCGTGTGGCCATCCTTCGAGACGCGCGTGCCGCGCTCCTCGGGATGAGGTCCGTACTCACATCAGCAAGTCGATCAGATGCGGGATCAGCGGGATGTCGGCGGGCGGCATCGGGTAGTCGCGCAGCTTGTTGGCGCGGACCCAGGCCAGGGTCTGGCCTTCGCGCGGGGTGACCAGCCCCTCCCAGCGCCGGCAGATGTAAAGCGGCATCAGCAGGTGAAAGGTCTCGTAGCCGTAGCTCGCAAAGGTCAGCGGCGCCAGGCACGGTTCGGCGACGGTGATGCCGAGCTCTTCGTGCAGCTCGCGGATCAGGCTCTGCTCCGGCCGCTCGCCGGGCTCACACTTGCCGCCGGGGAATTCCCAGAGGCCCGCAAGCGTCTTGCCCTCCGGGCGCTGCGCGATCAGGACGCGCTTGTCGGCGTCGACGAGCGCGCAGGCCACCACCAATGTCAGTTTGAGATCGGCCATCGGCGTTCGGTTTAAGATCTGTAATCCCCGTTGATCGCGACATACTCCTTCGTCAGGTCGCAGGTCAGCACGCGGTCGCGACCCTTGCCGAGGCCGAGCGAGACCTTGATGGCGATTTCCGGGGCCTTCATCGCTTCCGACACCTGCGCCTCGTCATAGGACGGATCGCGCGCGCCGCTCTTGGCGACGCGGATGCCGTTGAAGGAGATCGAGAGCTTGTCGCGATCGGCCGGCTCGCCGGCCTTGCCGACCGCCATCACCACGCGGCCCCAATTGGCGTCCTCGCCGGCGATTGCGGTCTTGACCAGCGGCGAGTTCGCAATCGACATCGCGATCTTGCGAGCCGACGCCTTGGTCTTGGCGCCTTCCACGGTGATCTCGACCAGCTTGCGCGCGCCCTCGCCGTCGCGGGCGACCTGCTCGGAGAGATTGGCGAGCACCTGGTTGAAGGCTTTCACGAAGGCCTTCAGGCGGGGGTCGCTCGCGCGGCTGATCTTCGGCGCGCCGTGCTCGGCGGCGGCGCCGGTGGCGAAGGCCAGCAGCGTGTCCGAGGTCGAGGTGTCGCCGTCGATCGTCACCGCGTTGAAGGTGTCCTCGACGCCGCTCTTGAGCAGGGCTTGCAGTGCACCGGGCGCGATCGGCGCGTCGGTGAAGATGAAGGACAGCATCGTCGCCATGTCGGGGGCGATCATGCCGGCGCCCTTGGCCATGCCGTTGATGGTGACCTTGGCCTTGCCGAGCTTGACGGTCGCGGTCGCGACCTTGGGGAAGGTATCGGTGGTCATGATCGCCTTGGCCGCGGCGAGATAGTCGCCGGGCTCGGCCGTCTCGGCCAGCCGGCCGAGCACACCGTCGAACTTGGTCGCGTCCAGCGGCTCGCCGATCACGCCGGTCGAGGCCAGGAAGATCTCACCCTCGCTGCATCCGACCGCCTTGGCCGCGATCTTCGCGGTCAGCGCGGTGGAGCTGCGTCCGGTCTTGCCGGTGAAGGCATTGGCGTTGCCGGAATTCACCACCAGCGCGCGCGCCTTGCCGCCCTTCAGCTTGGCGCGGCACCATTCCACCGGCGCGGAGGGGCATTTCGACTTGGTGAAGACGCCCGCGACCGCGGTGCCCTTGTCCATTACCGCCAGCAGCACGTCGGTGCGGTTCTTGTAGCGGATGCCGGCTTCGGCCGTCGCAAGGCGGACGCCCGCGATCACGGGCATGTCGGGGACAGTTTTGGGGGCGAGCGGGGAGACGGAGGAGGACATCGGGGCGCCTTGGTCAGGTCTGGATATGCAGATGGCCGGGCATTTGCCCGGCCATTGCGACGTTAGATACTATTGGCGTCCGCGAAGTGACAGCGAATTCTTACTTCTTCGCGGGGGGCGCCATCTTGCTGTCGGACGGCTTGGCAGGGTCGGCCGGCTTGGCATCCGGTTTGGCATCCGCTGCCGGCTGGTCCGTCCGCTCGACCTTGGCTTCCGCGCGGAGCTTGGCGACGTAGTCGGCCTGGGCCTTGCGGGTGACGTACTGCTCGATCTGGGCCTTGACCTGCTCGAAATCAGGCGCCTTGCGGTTGCGCTTTTCCTCGACCTTGATGATGTGCCAGCCGAACTGCGACTTCACGGGATCGGAGATCTTGCCCGGCTCCAGCGTGAAGGCCACGGCCGAGAACTCCGGCACCATCTGCTCCTTGGTGAAGAAGCCGAGGTCGCCGCCATCGGCGGAGCCCGGATCCTTGGACTTCTTCTTGGCGAGTTCGGCGAAATCGGCGCCCTTGTCGAGCTCGGCCTTCACCGCCTTGGCCTCGTCCTCGGTCTCGACCAGGATGTGGCGGGCGCGGACCTCCTGCTCGCCGGTGATCTGCTTGGAGGCCTCCTCATAGACCTTCTTCATGGCGTCGGGGGTGGTGGCGGCCTTGCCCTCGTTGGCGAGCAGGCTGTCCATCAGCAGGCGGTTCCGGGCGAACGCCAGGCGCTTCTTGAACTCGTCGCCGTCGGCGACCTTCTTGTCCTCGGCAGCCTTGCTGACGATCTTCATGTCGATCAGGAAGGACAGCACGTTCTCGTCCTTGGTCGCCGGGTCCATCTGGGCGAGGCTCGCCCCGAGTTCCTCCTCGGCCATGGCAACGTCGCTCTTCTTGATTTCCGCGCCATTGACCTTCGCCAGCACCGGATCGTCGGCAGCCCGGCCGGGACCCGCGATCAGCGCCAACGCAAGGCAGCCCACGAGGGCGGTGGCGAGGCCGAAGCGCAGGCCGGTTTTGGTTACCGGGAACGAGGTGGTCATGGAAAATCCTTTTGTTGAAGCAGGGGGCTGCTCTAGCGGGGCGGACACTCGCCCAATTCAGGGGGGCTTGGCAACGCGAAAAGTCTGTCAAAATGATGAATTAGCCGCAATGCGCCCGCCGTTGACAAGGCCCTGACCGGGCCATATCTCTGCCCGGTCGCGACCATGGCGATGGCGTTTATTTTGCTGCGTTTTTGGCCGTTGAACCCAGACTTGCCCAATTCCCACCCATATGGCGGATGACCCCCCGCAGTCCGGGCTCTGTCGCCATCAGGCGTCACGGTGAGTTGATAGGCAGGGGGGTGACAACTTCTTGGCTGCAACGCGGTTGAATCGCGAACACAGGAACTAGGCATGATCGGCGCGCTCGCCCGCAAGTTTTTCGGCTCCGCCAACGACCGGCGGGTGAAGGGATACCAGTCCCGCGTCAACGCGATCAACGCGCTGGAGCCGGAGGTTTCGAAACTCTCCGACGAGGCACTGAAGGCCCGCACCGTCGAGTTCAAGAAACAGCTCGCCGAGGGCAAAACGCTCGACGATCTGCTGGTGCCGGCCTTCGCCACCGTGCGCGAAGCCGCCAAGCGCACGCTCGGCCAGCGTCATTTCGACGTGCAGCTGATCGGCGGCATCGTGCTGCACGAGGGCGACATCGCCGAGATGAAGACCGGCGAAGGCAAGACGCTGGTCGCAACGCTCGCGGTCTATCTCAACGCGCTCGCCGGCAAGGGCATTCACGTCGTCACCGTCAACGACTACCTCGCCCGCCGCGACTCCGGCTGGATGGGCCAGATCTACGGCTTCCTCGGCCTGACCACTGGCGTGATCGTGCACGGCCTGGACGATGCCGAACGCAAGGCGGCCTATGCCTGCGACATCACCTACGGCACCAACAACGAATACGGCTTCGACTATCTGCGCGACAACATGAAGTACCGGCTCGAGGACATGGTCCAGCGCCCGCACTTCTACGCCATCGTCGACGAAGTCGACTCGATCCTGATCGACGAAGCGCGCACGCCGCTGATCATCTCCGGCCCGCTCGACGACCGTTCCGATTTCTACAACACCATCGACGGCTTCCTGCCCCAGCTCGACAAGACCGATTACGAGGTCGACGAGAAGCAGCGTACGGTGACGCTGACCGAAGGTGGCATGGAGAAGATCGAGACGTTGCTGCGCGACGCCGGCCAGCTCAAGGGCGAGTCGCTCTACGACGTCGAGAACGTTTCCGTCGTGCACCACATCAACCAGGCGCTGCGCGCCCACACGCTGTTCACGCGCGACAAGGACTACATCGTCCGCGACGACGAGGTCGTCATCATCGACGAGTTCACGGGACGCATGATGGCCGGCCGACGGTATTCGGAAGGCCTGCATCAGGCGCTGGAAGCCAAGGAGCACGTCCAGGTCCAGCCGGAGAACCAGACGCTGGCCTCGATCACCTTCCAGAACTATTTCCGGATGTACGAGAAGCTCGCCGGCATGACCGGCACGGCGCTGACCGAAGCCGACGAACTCTTCGACATCTACAAGCTCGAAGTCGTGGAGATCCCGACCAACGTGCCGGTCGGCCGCCTCGACGAGGACGACGAGGTCTATCGTACCCAGAACGAGAAATACGCCGCGATCCTGGCCGAGATCGAGCGCGCCAATGCGCGGCTGCAGCCGGTGCTGGTCGGCACCGCCTCGATCGAAAAATCGGAAGTGATCGCCGAATACCTCAAGAAGCACGGCTACCGGCAGATCGATTTCGGCAACGAGAATTCGATGCAGAAGCTGTACGCCGCGGCCCGCGCCGGCAAGCCGGCAAAACTGTTCGCGGTGCTGAACGCGCGCTTCCACGAGCAGGAAGCCTATATCGTCGCGGAAGCCGGCGTGCCCGGCGCGATCACGATCGCCACCAACATGGCCGGCCGCGGTACCGACATCAAGCTCGGCGGCTCGCTCGAGATGCGGATCCAGCAGGAGACTGCCGGCATCGAGGACGAGGCGGAGAAGGCGAAGAAGATCGAGCAGATCAAGGCCGACATCGAGCACTTCCGCGAGATCGTGCTGAAGGCCGAGGAAGAGGTCGAGATCGAGCCGGCGAAGGGCTCGAAGCCCGCCAAGACCGTGAAGAAGCCCGGCGGCCTCTACATCATGGGATCCGAGCGTCACGAATCCCGCCGCATCGACAACCAGCTGCGCGGCCGTTCCGGCCGTCAGGGCGACCCCGGCCGCTCGAAGTTCTTCCTGTCGCTGGAAGACGATCTGATGCGCATCTTCGGCTCGGATCGCCTCGACAGCATGCTCCAGCGTCTCGGCCTGAAGGAAGGCGAGGCGATCATCCATCCCTGGATCAACAAGGCGCTCGAGAAGGCGCAGCAGAAGGTCGAGGCGCGCAACTTCGACATCCGCAAGAACCTGCTCAAGTTCGACAACGTCCAGAACGACCAGCGCAAGGTGATCTTCGACCAGCGCGTCGACCTGATGAAGGACGACAGCGTCGCCGAGACCGTTACCGACATGCGCCACGCCTTCATCGACGACCTCGTCGCCAAGCACGTGCCCGAGCATGCCTATGCCGAGCAGTGGGACGTCGCCGGCCTGAAGGAAGAGCTGAAGCGCGTGCTCGATCTCGACCTGCCGGTCGACGACTGGGCCAAGGAAGAGGGCATCGCCGACGAGGAGTTGCTCTCGCGCATCGAGACCAAAGCCGACGAGCACATGGCGGCCAAGGTCGGGCAATGGGGTCCCGACGTGATGCGTTACGTCGAGAAGACCATTCTGCTCCAGACGCTCGACCATCTCTGGCGCGAGCATCTGATCATGCTCGACCATCTGCGCCAGGTCATCGGCCTGCGTGGTTACGGCCAGCGCGATCCGTTGCAGGAGTACAAGACCGAGGCCTTCAATCTCTTCCAGGAGATGAGCGCTCACTTGCGCGAGGCCGTCACGGCGCAGCTGATGCGGGTCGAGATCGTCCCGCCGGAGCAGGAAGCCCCCGTGCTGCCGCCGATGGAAGCGCACAAGTTCGACCCGAACACCGGCGAGGACGAAATGGCGCTCGCCAGCGTCACGCTCGGTGCGCAGGCTTCCGACGCAGCTCTTCGCGATCCGAAGAACCCCGCAAGCTGGGGCAAGGTCGGCCGCAACGAGGATTGCCCGTGCGGCTCAGGCAAGAAGTACAAGCACTGCCACGGGCGGTACGCCTAGCCAATGAGATCAATGAGTTAGGCTTTTCGACTGTTCAAAACTCGGTCGTTTTTGTCTAACTCTTGA